>JAZNJG010000189.1:0-59505 GCA_045577945.1 Bacilli bacterium
GTGAAGTAGTAATCACTGCAAGTCTAAAAGATGTTGAAGGTATTTCAGCCACAATTAAAGTAGTTGTAAAAGCCGAAGAACATACACATGTATATGATAAAGAAGTAGTCGAAGATAAATATTTAAAATCTAATGCTACAACAGAAAGTGCTGCAGTTTATTATAAATCATGTGAATGTGGTGAGTTTGATAAAGAATTATCTGAAACATTTGAACATGGTGAACCATTAAAACCTATGGTTGTGCTAGTAAATAAAATTGAATGTTCCTTAGGTCAAGAATTAGAATTAAATAAAGGCGATGAAAAGGAATTAGTAATAACTGTATTACCAGATAACGCTACAAATAAAGAAGTAAGCGTTGTTTCTGAAAATCCTGAAATTTGCAAAGTAGAAGATAATAAAATTATAGCATTACAAAAAGGAAGTGCAAAATTAACAATTAAAGCTTTAGATGAATCTAATGTTTCTATTGAAATTATTATTACTGTAAAAGACAACAGCGAAGAAGAACTAGGAAAATATATGGAAGAATTCCTTGAAACTTTCCCTGAAGAAACAATGGATACATTACCTCAAGGAAATGAAATATACAATATAACATATGATTTTGAGAAAGTTATTAATAGTAAAGGGGAATTATCAAGAGAACAATTTGATACTGAAATTACTGGGAAGGTTATTTTAAGTATAGGCGAATCTTCTTTAGAAAAAGAAGTATCAATATTAGTTTATGGAACATTCACTGATGAAATCGTTAAAGAATTTATGGATGCATTACCAAAAGAAGTGAACGAAAGTATTAAATTCTTAAGAAGCAGTGAGAAATATGGCGGAACAAAAATTCTTGCTATGGAATCTAGCATGCCTGAGTATTTAACTAAATCAGGAATGTATACAAGACCATTCCATGATGAAGTTGTAATGATTAGAATTAATATAAGAACAACTGAACCAAAAGTATCAAGATATTATGATGTTCCTGTAAATGTTGCGGGGGAAACTATCGAATATAAAACAAATGCGGTTATGGAATGGTTATTCGGAGAATATAAAGAAAATAGTGTATTATACTATGACTCTCCAGCATTCCCTACTACATGTGATACATATGATGCCACAATTAAATGGCTTGATAGCAAAGGTGATGATTTAGACTTTAGTAAAGTAGCTCAAGACCCGGTTTTAGGAGAATCAGTGGTTTTCAGTGCGAAAATTACAATTAGAGGAGAAACATACACACAAACAGCTGATTACTTTGTATGGAATAAATACTATCAAAGTGACGAAGAAAAATTAGATGATTTTGTGAAAGCAATTAACTGGCAAGACATTAGAGCATATAAATACACATCTGCCGCATATTATGAAACTAATTACGGTTATTTACCATTCTATATCCCAGGAGAATCAGTTATCAATACTGATTATATGTGCGAACTTACATACGGAAGATGTAGAACAGGTATCATAAAAAAATCTACCGAATACATTGTAGTTCATGATACAGCAGGTGGAGCACCAACTCATACAGCTGAATCATTTGCTCTAGATTTAAGAAATCAAAATAATAAAGAAAACAATCAATATATTTCATGGCATTTCACTGTTGGAGAAGATGGAGTATTCCAAAGCTTACCTTTAGATGAAGTAGCATATCATGCCGGAGACGGTTCATATGAATATGGAGATGTATACTATAATAGTACATATAAAAAAGCAGATTGTATTGGTGGCGGTAACAGAAATGGTATTGGAATAGAATCTTGTATTAATATGGGCGCTGATTACAACGTTACACTAAGAAAACTTGCAAAATTAGTTGCAGAATTACTTCTTCAATATAATTTAAGTTTTGATAGAATTAAACAACATTGGCACTTCAGTGGAAAAGATTGTCCAGGCGTAATTAGACACACAGGTAGATGGCAAGAATTCAGAAACTTAGTCAAAATTGAATATTTTGCTAAAACACAATTAAAAGACTCAACATTTGAGTGGAAATCATTAACTCCTGATTTAATGGATGACACAGGAAAAGTAATCGTTAAAACTGGAGCACCTATGACATTAAAATATAGTGTAAAAGCATCATACAATGGTGTAACAAAAGAATACGAATTCTCTTCTAATACTCTAAAATTAGAAGATTTAATAGGCAAGGATCTAACTGGAACTAGCAACGAATATTAGTTGTATTGATCTTATTTGATATATAAAATTAGAAAGGATAAATAAATATATGAAAAAAATAATATTTGTTCTGACGTTAATGCTAAGTTTATTATTATTAGCTTGTAATGGAGAAATAAAATATGAAATATCATTTGAGGGAGAAGACACAATAGAGTTATCTATTGGAGATACTTATGAACTTAAATATTCTCTTACTAATGACGGAACAGCCGGAATTGAATTATATAGTGATATAGTTACTTTAGAAGGAAATATGTTAACAGCTGTTAAAGAAGGTTCATCATCATTATTAATATATTGTAATGAAGATAAAGGAATAACTAAAGAAGTAAATATTATAGTAAAGGCCAAAATATCATCATTAAATATTGATGTAAAAACTGAACTTGTAGTTGGGGAAGAGGTAGAAATAAAAGTTATTCCTAACGAAGAAGGAGAATTAAATTTAACTTATAGTTTAGATAACGATGTTCTTTCTATTAATGAAGAAACAAAAAAACTTGTAGCAAATAAGACAGGAAAAGCTGTTTTAACTGTAAAAGATGAAGTGCTAAATATTAGTGCTAATGTTGAAATTACTGTTTTAAACAAGATTGAATCTTTCGATGTTTCTGATTTAGTATTAAAATTAGAAGAAGAAAAAGAATTACAAATTAGTTATGATAATACATGTAAAGTTGATTTTATCTTATCAACAAAAGATGACATCGTTACAGTTGATGGATTAAAAGTAAAAGCTAACAAAACTGGAAAGACTGTAATTACTGTAACTGATAAGATAACTAACTTATCAAAAGAAGTTAACGTAGAAGTAAAGAAAGTATTAACTGATTTTGTGGTTGTATTTGGTGAAGCTGTTGTTGGTAAAGAAGTAACAGCAGATTACTCATATGAAAAAGACGTAGAAGTTAATTTTGAAATTACCTTTAGTAACGATAATTTAACATTAGAAAATGGGAAAATCATAGCTAAAAAAGAAGGTAATGTAAAGGTTACTGTTTTAGAAATTAATAGTGGAATCGTTAAAGAATACGATTTAACAGTTGAAAAAGGAAAAGAAGATCCAGATCAATTACTGAATAATTTATTAGACTGGGCAATTAATGAAGTAGGAACATGCGGAGAATTTGAAGTGATTCTACCTGAAACTCATCCGGATTATCAATGTGAATATGTATGGGAAAGTAGTGATGAATCTATTTTTGCCTTAGATGGATTTCTAGAATATGTAGAATTTGATACAGACGTAGACATTACATGTAAAGTAATTTATGAGGGAAAGGAAAAATCAAAAACTTTCACTTTTACGATTTTAGGATATGCGTTCCAAGAACTTGCACAAAAGTTTGAAAAGCAATTCCCTGGCGGAAGAATTTTCCAAACAATGAATTTAGTAACAAATTATCCAGACTATTATGGTGGAACAATTATTAAATGGGAATCAAGTAATCCTGATGTCTTTACGAATAAGGGTGAATATATTAAACCAGTTAATAATACTAATATCATATTGTATTATACTATTCAATTAGGAAGTCCAAATCTTTCAAGAAATTTTGAAGTAGAATTAGAAGTTGAAGGAATGACAATAACTGATGTTAAAGAAGAAATTGTATCTTGGGCTAAAGATAATATTGGTATCAATGGAGCAATCGATGAGAATACTATATTCCCTAACTATTTAGAAGAATATGGTGCTGAACTTATATGGTTTGATGCATTTGGCAATCCATTAGTTGTAGAAAAATTTGTTGGAAATCCAATTTATAGTCAAGGTGTCGATGTTCAGTTGAAAATCATATATAAAGGACATTCAGCTTTAGTAGACTTACACTACAACACATTATCAGCCGAAATTACTGATATGTGGGATGCAATTGAAATATTTACTAATACAATTTCAGAATTTAATGTAAGAGAATATGAATATAATTTAGTAAATTGGAATAGTTTTGAAAAAGGATATATTCCATTTTATAACAATAATGACTCTCAAATTATAGAAAGTATTTTACCATATACATATGGTAAGCAAAGAACTGGTATTAAGAAATCTTCAACTGAATATGTAGTAGTTCATGATACTGGTAATCCAGGAGCAGGTGCTAATGCAGAAATGCATAATAGATATATTACTAATTTAAATAATGATTCTAAATCAACATCTATTTCTTGGCATTTTACAGTTGATGAAAAATCAATCTATCAACATTTACCATTAGATGAAGTTGCATGGCATGCAGGAGATGGTTCAAGAAAATATGGTGAAGTATACTTCAATAACGATTATCAAGCATGGAGTATTGGTGGCGGAAATTACAATGGAATTGGTATAGAATCATGTATCGATAAGGGTAGTGATTATACAAAAACAATGAGAATACTAGCTAAACTTGTTGCTGAATTATTAATTGACTTTGAACTTTCTATAGATAGAGTAAAACAACATAACCATTTTTCTGGCAAAAACTGTCCTCAAGTTATGAGAGAAAACGACAGGTGGAATGAATTTATTCTATTAGTTCAATTAGAATATTTTGCTAAGACAACGTTAAAAGGTGTTAAGTTTGAATGGAAATCTTTATCTGATTGCTTAGATAATACAGGAAGAGTAACATCTGATCAACCTGTAGGAACAAAATTAAATTATCAAGTTACAGCTACTTATCAAGGAGAAAGCAAAACATATACATATACAAGCGTGTTAAAAGCTAGATAGGAGTTTTATGCGTTGCAAAAAATGTGGAAGAGAAGTATCCGATAATAGCATATTTTGTATAAATTGTGGTGAAAAGGTAGAAAAAAGCACCATAAAAATATGCAAAAAGTGTGGCAAAGAAAATGAAGACATTTATATGTTTTGTTCGGGATGCGGTTCATTATTAGATAACTATGATGAAAATTTAGAAGATAAAAAAGATCAAGCTAAAGTGGTTTGCAAAAATTGTGGGAATGAAACAAACGAAGATAGCGCTTATTGTCAGCACTGTGGAAAAAATCCTAATGAAGAAATGAAGAATTATTGCCCAAATTGTGGAATATTAAATCCCAATGAAAACAATTATTGTTTAAGATGTGGTTCACCACTGAAGAAAGACAAAGATAAAGACAATATCTTTAACAAAAATAATAAATCCTATGATAATATACATATAAAACCTAAAATAAAAACATCTGTATCGCTAATTTTAGGAATAATTGCAATACTACTGTCTCCAGGAGTTGCAACTATTGTTTTATCAATATTATCTATAGTATATTATGCGAAGGAAAAAGAAACACATCCAAAAGAACAAAGAATTGTGGGGCTTGTGCTGTCTATAATAGCATTGTTTATAACATTTATAAGAGCAATATTATTTATTTTATCTCTAATTTATGGGCCAGACTTTGATGTTCCAGGATATTTCTATTAATTTAAAAAGTAAATAAAAAAAGGTAATCTGTTTAGATTACCTCTTTTTTATAATGATATATAATAAATATTTATTTTTGAAGTAAAATTATTTTTTTTCTATCAAATATAATAATTCCTTCTTTCTTTAAAGTAATAAGTTCTCTAGAAAGTGAAGGTCTAGGAATACATAGATATCGAGCTAATGCCTCTTTAGATTTTATAAAGAAATAATTCTTATTGGTTTTCTTTAAATTATCATATAGTAAAAATAGTATCTTATCCCTTATGCTACCTTGGGATAATATCTTTACCTTCTCTTGTATCTTCATAGAAGTATTAGATATCATACTCAAGTAATATTCTAAAAAGTTTTTATTTTCTAAAGCTTTTAGAAAATTATTCTTACTAAATTCAATAACCTCAGTTTTTTTAAGAGCAACAGCTGAGCCCAAATAGATATTATTTTTTGAAAACAAAAGTAATCCTCCATAAAAATCTCCCTCAGAGACACAATTTATCTCATATTCATTATTATAATAAGTTAAAGTTTTAATAGAAATAGTACCAGAGATAATAAAACCTATTTTAGTGCATTCATCACCCTCATCAAATACTATTTCACCTTTTTTATAAGTTATTTCTTTATATAAAGATTTGTCAATTCCAAAATCATCAAACATAAGTCTCTCCTAAAATAACTTTTGTAACATATGTTACGATAAATTTATTATATAATAATTATAATATATTGTCAAATAATATAAAAAATATATTTAAATAAGGAGAAAAAGAAATGAAAAGTTTAAAAAAATTATTTACAGTTATGTTACTAATCTTTGGTTTATTATTATTAGTAGGATGCGGTGAAGAAGATAATAAAACTTACAAAGTATTGCTTCCTTCAGGAACTCCATTGATGGCAGTTGGAGGATTGCTAGATGATGCTGAATTTGATTTTAAGGTTGTTAATGGACAAGATCCATTAATTTCTGGTTTTACTTCAGCTGAATACGATATGATTATTGCCCCTATTAATTTAGGAACTAAGTTCTACATTGCGGGAAAATCTAACTATCAATTTAAAGCAATCATCACAACAAATAATACATATATTATTTCTAAGGGTGAAATTTCAAGTTTAAAAGATTTACAAGGCAAAAAAATAACTGCATTTGGAGCATCTGCTGCTCCTGGACTAGCACTTAAAGGTGCATTAGATATAAAAGGAATTGATACTACTGTTAATTATCAAAATAGTGCTGCTGATGTAATGATGTTATATTCAAGCAATACTGATGATAGTGATTTCTATTTATCTGCAGAACCAAACATTACAAAAATTGAAGATAAAACAGGAAAAACAATCAATAAAATTAGTTTACAAGAACAAATTAAAGATGAATTACCTGTACTAATTCAAGCTTGTTTATTTGTAAATCCAAATAGTAATGTAAGTAATAAGGTTATTAACAAAATTAAAGAGAATATTGAAAATATGAACAAAAATCCAGAAAACTATGCTAAACAAGTACTAAATAAGAATGATTTCTTTAATGGATTAGGGGAAAGTGTAATAGCAAAAGCAATTCCGAATTGTAATATTGACTTTATTGAAGCCAAGGATAACAAAGATGTAATTACAAAATACTATGATTTTTTAAATAAATATCAAAATGCAGTTTTAGGAGGAAAGACACCTAGTGAAGAGTTCTACATCTAATACTACTCAAAAAGGTCTTTCGGAAAATAATATATCAAAACCAAGAGATGAATTTATAAAGAAAGGAAACATATTCTTCTGCATAGGAATTGTAATATTGTTATCAATTTGGTTTATTCTAAGCTTATATGAGAATAATATAGTTGTTCCAAGTATCCCCTCCGTGATAGAAGATATATTTAGTTTAATTATTAGCAAAAAAATACTTCTAATTGTTTTTACAATAATAAAGCTACTATTAATATTAATAGTCTCATTTGTAATAAGTTATTTGATTGCGTTCTTTTCTTACAAATACATATATGTTCGAAAACTATTTGCTCCTATCATTGCTTTTATGAGAAGTGTTCCAATCGCTAGTTTTGTCTTTATATTACTTTTACTAATAGGAGATGAATTCACGCCATTCATTATAACCTCATTTGTTATAATACCAGTAGCTAGCGAAACATTATATAGTCATTTTAACAATATAGATAAATCAATAATTGATGAAACAAAATTAGTTAGTAATATTAACCTAAAGATATTTAGTACTCTATTTATACCAATGTTACTAAAACAAATAATATCAGTTGTGTTATCGTGTTTTGGATTAGGATTAAAAGTAATGATAATGAGTGAGGTAATATTATATACGGAAAACACTATTGGGTATGAAATTCAAATGTCAAAAAATGAAATAATGGATTTTACAAGATTATATTCTTGGACAATAATAGTATTAATATTAGTCTTTGTTGTGGAAGGAATAATAAAGAAAATTGAAAATAAGATAAAATAAAAAGCTGGTTCCCCAGCTTTTTTTGATTTCATTATTAAGTCTATAAAGGTACACCTTTATGTACCAATAATATTTTACCACAGTTTAATAAAATATGCAAATAAAAATATATATTTAAGCATATTTTTCAGTAATATGAAGTAAATTTAATAATCATATGAAGTTTTCAAAAGTGTACAATTACAAACGTATTATTTGGAGGTTATTTTATGAAATTTTGTAGCAAATGTGGTAAAGAATTACACGATGATGCAGTTGTATGTGTAGGATGTGGTTGTCCTGTTTCATCAGGATCACAACAAAATCAACAAGTACAACAATATGGTAGTTTCGGACAAAAGAAAGAAAAAGAATACGGGGGATTAGCAACTGCCGCAAAAGTTTTTGCAATATTAGGGTGTATAGGAATGGGATGGATGCTAATTCCTTTAGCATGGTGTTTACCAATAACAATAAGTTTTTGCAATAAAGTAAAAAAAGGGGAAGAAGTAGGAGTAGGATTAAAAGTTTGCATGCTATTATTTGTTAGTTTTCTTGGTGGTATATTGGCACTATGCATGGGAGAAGCAAAAGAAAAGAATAACTAAAACGCATGTTACAGTATTAAGTAGGAGGCTTATAGAAATAACAAATCAATTTTAATAATAAGATAGTAGAGGAACAAATAAATTTTTTAATAAGTATAATAAATAATCTATTGGGTTAACCAATGGATTTTTATTTTTTATTTGTTATATACATTTTTAAAAAAATATGATAGAATAAAGAAAATACATACAAGTAATATATTATAAGAAAGTGAGAACTTAAAATGGAAGAAAATAAAAATGTGGAAAAGGAACTTTTAGACGAGAAAAATGAATCTTTGCAAGAAGACAATTTGGAAGACAATTTGGAAGAAAATTTGGAAGAAGATTTAGGAAATGAAGAATCTAAAGATTTTGATAACAAAGTATCAGATACAGAAGTAATTGAAAATGTTGAACCTGAAGATAATTTAGGCAATTTAGATGATTCAGAAGAAAATGAGGAATTAGATTCTAAAGATAAAAAGAAAAAATCTAAAGAAAAAAAGAAGAAAAAAAATAAAGAGAGTGAACTTAATTTGGAGGAAGATTCTAAACAAGAAGAAACTCAAGAAAAACAAATTTCTTTAAATGATATTGCTCCTCTTTCACCTATTTCTTATGATGAAATATTATTTAGTGAAGACAAATACACAGTGGATGATGTTATCAAAACTTTAAAGAAAGAAATGAACGATTTATCAAAAGAAGATAACGACAATATTGCCTCTAAATATAATGAATATATCGAAAAATTATATAATAGTAAATATAAAGATTGCTATGAAGTATATGGCGTATTAATTTATTATTCTTTTAAACTAAATAAAGATTTAAATTATCATTTAGTGTTAGATAATCTTGATCATAACGGCCAAATATTATCTTATATTTATGCGATAATGATAACTAATAACACGAAAGAAAAAAGAATTAAGAAGAGCATATTAAAAGAGTTACATGCTAATGGTGCTCATAAAACTGAATTAAATAAAGTTTTAAGGGTATCAAAAAATAAAAAAGTATTATTTGAATACTCAGAAGCTTCTAAAAAGAAGGGATTTAAAAAATACCTAAAAGTCGTTTCAAAATATGCTAAAAAACAAGAAGCGTATGATTCAGTATCAGAATCATTATTAAGATACACATTTAAAGCTTTCGAGTATTTATTAGTTAAAAAAGGAAATAAATTCTATAATAAATTTGAGTCAAAATTTTCTGATGATTTAAGAATATATGCATTAACAAAAATTGCAAAAGGGTTTGGAAAAATAGGTAAATTTAAAACTGCTAAACATTTATTTGAAAAAGTTTTAACATTAGATAATAAAAATTTTGAAGCATTAGAAGGGATTTTCCTAGCAGAAAATAAATGTAACTACTTAGAAGAATTAGCTTATAAAACAAATATTGATAAAGCAAAAGGATTCAGTGAGTTTATTGAAAAAGCTAACGGATTAGAAGAAGACAAAGCAAATAAAAAAGTATCTACTTATGTAGAAATTAATAAAAAACAAAAAGAAGATAAAATAGATGATATTTTGACAGTTTTAAGAAAACATATTTCCGTTATTAGTTTTTCTTCAATGCTAATTTTGTGTGCTTTAACTACATTCCTTAATGGATCAGGATTAAAAGTATTATTCTATATTTCTGTTGCGATATTTGTGGGGGCAAGTTTTATAACTAGAAATATCAAAAAGCACATCGTTAGTATAATTATTAAAACTATAATCGGATTAGGAATCTTGCTTGGTGGAATATTATTTTTATTTAAGCTATTCTAGATAATCATAAAGAGAGGTATTTATGACATTAAAAGAACTTGATAAACTTGTTCAAAGATATCGTAATGGCGAGAAGGAAACATTTGATGCAATATTCAATGAGACGCAAACAACAGTATACTTATCAGTAAGAGCAATTTTATCAGATACAGTAGCAATTGAGGACTTAGTACAAGACACATATATGAAAGCACTTGAGAATTTAGATAAATACCAAAGTGGAACGAATTTTAAAGCTTGGATAAGTAAAATTGCTAGAAATATAGCAATAAATTATTTTAAAAGAGAAAAGAAACTAGAGCATGTTGAAATTGATGATCCTGTTTTTAATAAGGAATCAAGTGATATTAACTTAAGTTATTGTTTAAGTCTTCTTGAAGGGGTAGAAAGGGAAGTGGTAATATACCATCTACTTCTTAATATGAAATTTAAGGATATAGCTAAAATATTGGAAGTATCTACTTCACACGCTTTTCAAATATACAAAAAAGCTTTAAAGAAAATTAAATCAGAAATAAAATAAAGTTTTACCTAAATAGGAGAATAGTATTTAAGTATTTGATTAATATTATTCTCTTTGTCCTTGTTATTTAATCTTTTTGATGAAGGTTAGAAAATATAATCTATTGATTCGTAAAGTTTAATTTATTGTATTAAATACAAAATAAAAGGAGAATTATGAAAAATTTAAATCTACTAAAGATGTTATTTGTGTTTGTTTGTTCATTTGTTTTAATGGCAATTGGCTGTGGATCCACTGAAGTTGATTATGATAAAATATTAAATGAGGCGGTTACTAAAATTGAAGTTAAAAGTGAAGTCACTGAATCATTCGGTTTAGTATCTAGTGTGACTGTTTCAGATAATCAAGTGAACATTATTTGGGAACTTGATGGTAAAGAAGTTACAAAAGTTGATGTGGTAAGAACAGAGGAAGATCAAACTTTAGTGTTGACGGCAACTTATAAGTTAACAATTAATGAAGAAACAAAAGAATTAAAGAAAACTTATCAAGTAAAAGTTTTGAAAAAGGAAGTTATAATTGAAGTAAACAAAGAAGAGTTAGTTGACAAAGCTTTAGCTCAAATAGCGTTTGAATCAGTTATTGATAAAAATATTGAACTATTAGATAAAGTTATTGTTGAAGAAAAAGAAGTTTCTCTAGAATACGAAATTAGTTCAGATGCTATTTCTAAAGAAGGTATAATTAAAGATCTTCTTATAGATGAAAAGGTAACAATTAAATGCACAGCAAAATATGAAGATGTCGAAAAATCTAAATCTTTTGAAATTACTGTGAAAGGATTGGGAGACGAAAACATTCTTGAAGAAATCAAAGCTGAAATGACAGAAAAATTATTCACAAATGTTACCGAAGATATTGATTTAAAAGAAACTTATACTTATTTAGGAAAAGATTTACAAGTTAAGTATCAATTCTCTAAAGACTTAATTTCCGAAAATGGTAAAGTTGTTATACCTGAAACTGATGAAGAATTAGATGTTACTGTTTTAATCATGTATGGTGGAAAAGAATATCAATTAGAAATAAAAGGTGTAAAAGTGTTATCATATGAATCTCAATTACTAGAAGCATATAATGCGATTGAAATGCCAAAAGAGATTAATGATAGTATCCAATTAATAACAAAATATAAAAACGTTGTAATTGAATGGTCAACAGATAACTCACGAGTTTTAACTAGTGAAGGTGAGCTTAAATATGTAAAAGAACCAGTAGAAGTTGAGTTCTCTGCGTTGTTAATTTTATCTGTTGGTGATGAAGAATTCTTCTATGATGCCTTCTATACTATATTATGTAAACCATATGCGGCTGAAAGAAGACTTGCGTTAGCCCAAGAACAAATAAAAGTTCCTCAAGAAGTGACTTCTAATATGACTCTCACTAATGAATTTAAATATGATGTTACAGGAACATGGTCTTCATCAAATCCAGAAATTATTAGTAATATTGGTCTAGTAAATCAAACCGAAAAAGATGTACAAGTAGAATTAGCATTACAATTAGTTTGTGATGGAATAACTAAAGACTTAACATTTACTGTGACGGTAAAGAAAGCAGATCTAGATGGATGTGAAAAATATTTTGGCGGACATAATTTATTAGATAGAGCTGTTAACTTTGATAGTAAAGGCTTTAATAATGTAGAATTAAAGGGTGACAGACTAGAATTAAAAGATGGTGCTCTAGAAGGTTACTATGAATCAAACACATTTAAAGTAAGAGATTTCTTCTGCCTTGTAGGATCATATTCATGCATCACTTCAACAAATGCAACCGGTGAATTATTGGTTAGTATTAGAGTTGGAGAAAACTGGAGTAAATACATTACATATGGTGAATGGGGATTAGGTTTAAATAATCTATATTATGATGATAGTGATAGCGTGGCTAAACTTAGTACTGATGAAATTTTCTCAGTTGGAGGAGATGCTGATGCCATCAAATATAGATTTGTAATGAGAAGAAAAGACGCTAGTGTAGAATCACCAAAATTGCTATTAGTTGCTTTCGCAATTGAAATGAATAATTACTCATATCCAATTGATACTACTGATTTACCTACACAAAAAGATCATGATTTACCAAAATTATATCAACATGATGTTCCTGTAATTGGTGGATCAATCTGTAGTGCAACTACCACAACAATGCTTTTAAAGAATAAAGGATTCGATTTCTCAAACAAAGGTTATGCATATGAACATGAATTTATGGCAAATATGGTAGCTGATAGAGGACATAATAATCCTACATATGGAAACTGGTCATATAATATGATAACAGCCGGAGCATTTGGAGTTGAAGCATATGTAGCGAGAATGTATTCATGGGAAGAATTGAAAGAATATTTAGCTACAAATGGACCTGTAGGTGCTTCTATTGCTGGTAACTTTGGAATTTATAGTACTGGTGGTCACTTAATAGTGGTTAGAGGTTACAGAGAAGAAAATGGTCAAACATACGTAATATGTAATGACCCTAATGTTAAATCTGTATATTATGAAGTTACTTTAAGTATTTTCATGAATGCATGGAGAAATGTTGTATATATCGTAGAATAGAAATTTATAGCTAAAAATTTATGTCTAAATAAATTATCAATTATTGTTGATAGTTTGTTTAGACTTTTATTTTTATAAAAAGTATGATATGATAATACATATAAAATATATTAGAGATATAAAATTATATATATAAATTAATTAGGAGGATAATATGGCTAAAATGTTAAAATCAAATCTTGTGCTTAAAGCAAAAGATATTAATGAAATTTGTAATGAATTTGAGTTTGAAAATGTTGTTTATGAAGATGGTGGTTACAAAGTATTAAAGAAAGAGACAGAAGGCGTTATTTATTCTCCTGAGTATGAAACAAAAGAATTTAATAAAATCGTAGGTTCATGGTGTGCGCTTTGCGATAATGAGACAAAATCAACTATTGAAGTGATGATTTCTGTCTATGCTCATGGAAAATATTCAAAATATTTTAGTTATGGAGAATGGTCTTTAGGTGGAGAAAATTTGTATTACGATCAAGACGATGAATATGTTTACATGAGTGTTGATGAAGTAATTTTAAAAGAAAATGAATTAGGTGAAAAGTTTAAATTTAAAGTAGTTTTAAAAAATGACGCAGTTTTCAAATTAATATGCATTATGATAAAAGCAAAATATTTTGAAGAAAACAAACCTTATGTTGAATTAAATAATATGCCTTCAACAGTTTTATATGATGTCCCTAAATTAAATCAAAATATGGTTCCTGTTATTGGCAATGAAATGTGTAGCGCAACTACTACCGCAATGTTATTAAAATTTAAGGGTATGGATTTCTCAAAATATGACCCAGAATTTGAACATCGTTACGTAGCAACATTAGTTGCTGATAATGGACATCATGCCCCAACATACGGAAACTGGGTGTTTAATACTACAGTAATGGGTGGTTTTGGATATAATGCTTATGTATACCGTATGTATTCATGGGAAGAATTGAAACACCATTTAGCTAAAGTAGGACCTGTAGGAGCATCAATTAGAGGAAACACTGGTTTATATAAAACTGGAGGTCACTTACTTGTTGTAACAGGATATAAAGAAGTTGATGGAAAAACATATGTAGTATGTAATGATCCTAATATTAATAGCCGTTTTGGTGAAGGATTATTTGTTTCATACGATTATCCACTTGATGTCTTTATGGGATTCTGGCGTGGAGTTGCTTATATTATCGAATAATTTAAGGAATATAAACAAAAAGCATATAAAGAACATAATATAAAAAATAAATATAGAGGTAGAGCATATGGAATATGTTACCATTGATTTTGAAACCGCAAATGGAAACCTTACAAGTGCTTGTAGTGTAGGAATTGTGGGGGCAAATAAAGGAAAAATAGTTTTTGAAAAATACTATTTGATAAATCCTCAAGAGGAATTTTTACTCCAAAACTCTATGATACATGGGTTATATCCTGAAGATGTTAAAGATGCCAAAACTTTCGATCAACTTTGGGATGAAATATTTCCTTTGCTCGATGGGAATATTGTTTTTGCCCATGCTGCAGATTTTGATATTTCGGTTTTAAGAAGTTTATTAAACAAATATAACTTAAGATACCCTAATATTCGTATAGGATGTACATTGAAAACTGCCAGAATTGCTTTTAAAGGAGTATTAACTTCGTTTAAATTGGGAGCAATATCCAATCATTTGGAAGTGGAACACTTGGCTCATAATGCTATAAGTGATGCATCAATTTGTTATTACATGCTAGAAAGGGTCAAAAGAATGTATCAATCTTATGATGTTGAAGACTTATTTGAAGAAATAGGATTGGCTTTTGGTACACTAAATGAATATACATATAGAGGATGCTATAATAAACTTCAAGAGAAAAAGAAGAGAACTAATGTTAAAGAAGAAAATTCTAAACTAAAAGGTTATATAATAGCTTTTACTGGAAAACCTGAAAAAATGACAAAAACAGAATTTAAGCAAATGATTGCAAGTTGTGGAGGAATATACTCAAGAGAGATTAATAAGGTAATTAATACTTTTGTAGTGTTTAATAATCCAACACAATCACATATTATGGCGGTAAATAGGTTACAAACACAAAAAGATGTTTTGATTTTAACAGAAGAGGAGATACTTAGAATAATCAATGATTAGCTCATATTACATTAACACTTCTACAACCCTGAATAATTACCTTAAAACAAGACATTTATCTAGCACACAAATCTATAAGTTTGTTTCTCAAAAAGCCATTACAAGCGAAAATAAGGTGCTAAATTTGGAAGATAATTTAAAAAAAGGGGATATGATCTACGTAAATTATAGTTTGATAGAACATTCTGATATAGACTATAGTCAATATTATAATTTCCCTGAATCGATAAATATAATATATGAAGATAGCGAAATAATTGCAGTGGATAAAAAGAAAAATATGCTTACGCATAGTGACGGTAATACTAACGAAACCATAATGGATCATTTAGTAAAATATCTAACTAATAAAGGTGATGACAGCTTTCTTAGACCACTTCACCGAATTGATTTCAAAACCAAAGGTGTATGCATATTTGCTAAAAACATACTAGCATATTCTGAAATTTCTTTTCAAATAGAAAATAACACAGTAGTAAGAAAATACGAAGCGCTTGTAGAAGGGATTATTAAACTGAATAATAATCAAAAGAAAGAACTAAAAGTAAATATAGGAAGAGATAGACATAATTCTAAAAAAAGCATAGTATTACCTCAAAATAGTAAATTTGGAAAAGAAGCAATAACAATAATTAAACCGCTTCAAAGCAAAGGTTTAAGTAACAATACTCTGCTTGATGTTGAGATAAAAACTGGAAGGACTCATCAAATTAGAGTAACCCTTGCTAGTATAAATCATCCTGTTGTGGGGGATGATTTATATGGTAAATATAAACCAAGTGATGAACTAATGCTTATATCAAAAGAATTTAGATTTGTTTTAGATCATAAAGAAATAATCATAAAAAGTAAACAAACATATATAAAGAAATAACAAAAAGTATATATATTAATAACTTAAAAGTATATATAAAAGGTATAAAGATGGATAAAATATTAGATTTTGCAAGAAAAGTAATTAAAGAAAAAATAGAAAAGGAACAATCCCAAAAAGCTTTTATTGCAGTGGATGGAACATGCGGGAGAGGAAATGATACATTATTTCTTGTCCAAAACGCAAAAGAAGTGTATGCATTTGATATTCAAGACGAAGCAATAAAAAGCACAAAAGAATTATTAAAGGAATATCAAAATGTTCACGTAATTCATGATTCACATAGTAATATAGACAATTATGTAAAATCTATTGATGTTATGATGTTTAATTTGGGATATTTACCAAAAGCTGATAAAAGAATCACAACCCATATTGAGGATGTATTAGTAGCTTTAAAGAAGTCAATGGAACTTCTTTCTCCTAAAGGAATTATTACAATTTGTGTATATCCTGGACATGAAGAAGGGATGAAAGAAAGTATTGAACTAGGAAAATATCTAAAAACAATTAACCAAAAAGAATTTGATATTGTAAAATATGAATTCATAAATCAAATCAATTATCCTCCATATTTGTACATAATCCAAAAGTTAAAATAAACAAAAATAAGGATAAAGGCTAAAATAATTATAAAAATAATTATAAAAATAGGAAATAATATGAGATTATTTATAGGAATAAAATTAGATGAAGTAGCCCACAAGAAAGTAATGGGGATTATGGATAATTTATATAGTCAAGGTTTTAGAGGAAATTTTACAAATAAAAATAATATTCATTTGACACTAGCATTTTTAGGAGATGTTGATGAAAATAAAGTAGATGAACTTATTGATATAATCAACACCAAAGATATTTGGGGAAATGATAAAACTAATACTTTGAATATTACAAAAGTAAAAACTTTAAAAGATATGATAGTCTTAGAAGTAGAACTAACAAAACAATTACAAGAATTACAAGCGAAACTAGCTAATAAACTAAAGAATAAAGGTTATAAGTTAGAAAATAGACCATATTATCCGCATATAACTTTAGTAAGACAATATACAAGTATAACTAATAAACAAATGGAGAATATGGAAATAGATATAAATAGTAACTTTGAAAAAATAATATTATTTGAATCAAAAAGAATAAGAAAGGATTTAGTCTACATTAGTTTGAATTAAACTTATTAATAAAAGGTAAAATAATATGAAAAATTATCGTCAATTAGGAAAAACAAAAATTGAAGTAAATCCTTTAGGATTTGGAGGAATCCCTATCCAAAGGGTAACACGAGAAGAAAGCAAAGAAATAATTGAAAAAGCTATAGAATTAGGAGTTAATTTTTTTGATTCAGCAAGGGGATATACTTGCAGTGAAGAATATTTAGGAGATGTACTTCCAAAATATCGCGATAAAGTGTATATTGCCACAAAATCAATGGCGAGAACGTATGATGATATGGAAAGAGATATTAATGTAAGTTTAAATAATTTTAAAACTTCTTATATTGATTTATATCAATGTCATAATGTTAGCAAACTGGAAGATTTCGAAAAAATAATTTCAGAAGATGGAGCGATGAAAGCTCTTATTAAGGCAAAAGAAAAAGGACTAATAAATCATATAGGAATCACTTCTCACAGTTTAGACTTTATTAAATGGCTTCTTGATAGTGAATATAAAGGTTTATTCGAAACAGTACAAATACCTTATAACTTTCTAGAAACTGAAGCTGAAGAGGTTCTAATAAAGTGTAAAGAACTACAAATAGGAACAATCGCCATGAAACCACTTGGTGGTGGTGTAATTGATGATTCAGCCCCCGCAATAAAATTCTTGTTAGCTAATGAGAATTTAAGTGTATTAATTCCTGGAATGGGATCAATAGAAGAAGTAGCTAAAAACGTTCAAGTTAAAAAAGAATTTGATAAAGCATTCAAAAACTTAAGTGTATTAAATAAAGAAGAAATTGAATACATAAACTCTTTAAGAACTGAAGTTAAAGGTGAGTTTTGTCATCGCTGTGGGTATTGTCTACCTTGTCCAAAAGGAATTGATATCCCTTCGATATTTACTTTAGAGAATTATTTTGATAGATATGGATTAAAAGAATGGGCAATGACTCGCTATGGTAACACAAAAATAAAAGCTGGAGAATGTATAAATTGTCAAGCTTGTGTAAAGAAATGTCCATATCAATTAGATATTCCTTTAAGGTTAAAAAGGATTCACCAAAAGTTTAAAAATTATGGGGAAAACAAACATGAATAATATTGATATTAATAAAGTAAAGTTAATAACAAAAGTATTGTCTAGGGAAGAGGACGACTATCAAAAGAGACTTCAACAAGTATGTAGATTGAGATATGTTGAAATGATAAACGAATATAATCAAAATACTCCAGAAGAAGGTACTGATTTTGATGAATATGATAAGTATTGTGATCATCTTGTGGTTATTGATGAGGTTAGTGATAAAGTAGTTGGAACGTACCGATTTATACTAAGTGAACATGTTACTAATTTAGATAATAAGTTCTTAACTGAAAACGAATTTAATATTGATGAAGTAAAGAAAGAAGGAAAAATCTTAGAATTAGGAAGGGCATGTGTAGATAAAAATTACCGAAATGGCTCCGCAATAACTCTTTTGTGGAAAGCTGCGATAAAATATGCGGTTGAAAAAGAAGTAAGGTTTATGGTAGGAACAGCATCATTTCATGGAGTAGATGCTAAACCTTATGAAAAAACGTTTAAATATCTTGTACAAAACTATAAGAGTGATTATAACTGTTATGCTATAGGAAATATTTGTCCTATAGATATTTCAGGAGAAATCGTAAGTAAAGAAGAAATTGTCGAAATGCTTCCACCTCTTGTGAAAGGTTATATGAGGTTAGGCGCTAAAATATCTAAGGATGCTTATTTTGACTATGATTTTAACAGTACTGATATTTTAATTATTATTGACATTGATAATATGGATGCTCGATATAAAGCAAGATTTTTAAAATAAAAAATGGACGTTATGTCCATTTTATTTTTTAATTATATTAACTTACAATTTTACCATTAATTTTAATTAGTAATTCTGATTCAGGCAACACTTCTGGAATCGAAAAAGTCAAGATGTTGTTAGAATATTCAAAAGGAATATTTTTATCATCTATAGTCAAAGCGTTCTCTTCGTTTAATTTAAAGGTTACAGGGAGTTCATCATATATTTCTACGTTATAAGCACTTATATTTCCTGTATTTTTAAGGATTAAATCGTATGTTAAATCAGAATTCAAGTATGTGAAATCTTCTTGAGTTTGTTTGAAACATTCGATATGAGCAAATCCTTGTTTTAGTTTTAGGTCTTTAGATTTTGTTTCTTCGACTTCATCGCTAGAGATAGAAATTAAAGATTTAATTTCTTTTACATTGTTTGTAATAGTTTTATAAGATACAACACAAACATCGTTAGGTTCTAAATAGGGTATTTGAATTTTAAAATTATTATCTTCATATGTGTATGTTAAGTTAATCTCTTGATTATTTAAAAGTGAATATTTTATAGTATTTGTTAGCAATTCTTGACCATTGACTAAATCATTAATAACTATATTATTAGTTATTGTGTTACCAGAATTAGTAAGAATGATATTATATGTCATAATATCTCCGGGTTTAAAATAGTCACTACTAGAAAATTTTCTAGCCAACAAACCCATTTTTCTAACTTCTGTACTAACAACATTTGAAGTTGAAACACCATTTAGATTGACACCATCTAAATTATAAGAATATTTTACTCTTGCCATACTTTTAACGTTCATAAATCCTCCTTCTCATCCAATATAAACTATTATGTTAAAGGTATAGTGGGAACTATACTGCATAGTAAAAAACTATACATATAAATATATGCACATGAGTTAGTAAATATTCCAAAAATTAAAAATATTTTTTATTTATTAAATCAACTAGAGAGTTATATCTATTATCGATATCTTTTTTCAATAGTTCAAATTCTTCTGCAACAGTGAAAGAGGGGGAAGTTAATTCCATTTGCGCTTGAATTGTCAACATAGCTTGAGAAATAAGTTGAAAAAAATTACCGAGAGAATTAAGTTCCGGAGAAGACAAAGGAATAGAGATAATAACTCCGATAACTCCGCCTAACAATCCAAATTCATATGGCGGAATATTCTTTAAAAATGAAGATAAAGATTTAAAATCATAGTTTTTAAAGTTAAATAGAGGGTCATCAATAACTATCACCACATAATCATATGATGATAAATTTAAAATTAATACATTTATTAATAAAGATTAAAAAATATTAGAAAAGAATCATTAGCAAAAATAAATCTCAAGCATAGTATAAAGTGAAAGGAAGGTGTGAATATGGGAAACTGTGGAAACGTTAATCCTTGTTGCGGATTTGGCAATGGAAATAATAGTGGAAGATGGGCATTCGTATTAGTATTATTTATTTTATTAGTTATTTGTGGCGCAGCATTTGTATTCTAATAATTTAAACGCAAAATGATTATAAATATGAACTGGAAAGATAAGAAAACAGATAATATATTTAGAAATAAAGAATTTTTTAATATAAAAGTCGAAGATATTAATATCTTTTTAAAAGAAATGAAAATTAATTTTGATGAAACAATCAAACGTCTAGGGCAAAAACTTGAATATAAGATAAATAAAAATAATCAAAAGAAAAGGTTAATAAAGGATATAAATTATAAAGAATTATTAGAAAAAATAAATAAATATTTATTCAAAAAGATTAAATAGAAAAGCCTTTTAAAGAGGCTTTTTCTTTTTGTAATCAGTGTTTAATTTTTATTTAACTTCTTTACTTCTTATATTTAAAATGATAAAATATAAGAAAAGGAGAGTAAAAAATGAATTTAAAAAATATTACACGTTATTTTTCAGTATTGTTATTCATGTTTGCTTTAGTTGTGTTTGTTGGATGTGGTGAAGTGGTTTATGAACTAACTTTAAATGGCGATGCTAATTTAGAAGTAAAAGTAGAAGAAACTGTTGAATTGCCATTACAATACACTGCAGGAGCAAATTTAAAAGTAGAAATCAATCCTTCAGATTTAGCCTCATACGAAAATGGTAAATTAAAAGGATTGAAAGAAGGAACTGCTGAGGTTATCGTTTCCTTAGTAGAAGATGCAACTAAAACAGTAGAAATTACTCTTGTTGTTAAAGCAAAAGATGTAAGCGTTGGTCATACTCACGAATATGATCAAGAAGTTGTAGATGTTAAATATTTAGCTAAAGAAGCTACATGTGAAACAAAAGCTACATATTATAAATCATGTACTTGTGGAGAAACTGATAAAGCACAAACATTTGAAACAGGCGAATTAGCTGCTCATGTATATGATCAAGAAGTTGTAGATGTTAAATACTTAGCAAGCGAAGCTACAACTGAAAGCCCTGCTAAATACTATAAATCTTGTGTTTGTGGGGAAACTGATAAAGGTGAAACGTTTGAAAACGGTGAAAAAATTTCAAAGTATACTATCGTATTAGATTATGGATATGATGATAAAGAAGAAATAATAACATTTGTTGATAAAGCAGAAGTAGAATTACCTACTCCTACAAGAGATGGTTATGAATTCTTAGGCTGGTTTATTGGTGATAATAAGGTTACTGAATTAGAAAATCAAGATTATAATTTAATAGCTAATTGGCAAGCTGTTAAGGTATCGATGGAAATATTCACATCAGATGATAAAACAGAATATTACCTAGATGATGAATTCTATGTTTATGTTAAGTTTACTCCTGCATCGGCTGCTCAAGATGTTACTTGGAGATCTTTAACTGCTACTAGAGGAAAAGTTTATGAAGATGGAGTTGTTGAAATCATTAAAGATGGTACACTTACAATTAGAGCTATAACTGCTGATGGTGAATTAAGCGCCAGGATTAATTTGACAATTCTTGATTATTATAATCCTTATAGATTCTTAGAAGAAATTCATATTCCAGAAGTTGTGGCTAAAACTGTTACTGCCTATGACAGCAATACTGGTTATAAAACATATATACTAGGTGGTATCACTAATTATATGTTTAAGGATATCGATGTTAAACAAAATATTATTGAAGAAGGACGCGTTAACCGTCCTGGAACAAGTGCGAACGGTAATAAATTCTCTGCTAAATATGTGACTGTTCACGATGTAGGAGCTAGTGGAAATGCTTTAGCAAATACTAATTATTGTGCTACTGCCACAAATGTTTCTTGGCATTACACAGTCGGAAATGATGGTATTTTCCAACAACTACCTTTAAATGAAGTAGGTTGGCATGCGGGTGATGGCACTAGTGTTCCGCTAGAATTTACGAATACGAATATTAAAGCTCCGAATGGAAACTATGATCCAGCGAAAGTCACTATCAATCAAACTAGTGGAAACTTTGAATTAAACGGAATTGAAACAACTATTAAAGCTCCATTAAAACCAAATGGACAAATAGTTTCTAATAATGAGTTACCATATACAGGAATTAATAACTATGTTAATGAAGATGGTTATTATATGTTAAGTAATACTCATTGGGATAAAACTTATCAAACTTTAGGAAATTATGGAGGAAACTTAAATAGTATTGGTATTGAAACATGTGTAAATAAGGGTGCAAGTTTATATTTAACATGGTATTTAACTGCTAAACTAATTGCCACAAATATTTTACCTCGTACAGGATTGAAACCAGTAGATGTAAAACAACATAACACATTTAGTGGTAAAGACTGTCCTATGACTATGAGACATGCAAACCAATGGGAAAACTTTATGAAGATTGTTTCATTTGAATATAAAGCATATTCATTCTTCTTAACAAAAGGATGGACTTTAGAATTAATTTGCGATTCTGAATATGTAACTGGTAGTGGTATAGTAAGTTCTTTACCAGAAATAGATACGACTATTCAATATAAAGTTCGTTTAGTAAATACAAAATTAGGATTTGATGAAACTGTTACATATAATACATTACTTCCTGCTGCAAGTAACATTGTGGTTAATTATTAATTAAAAAATAGGAGTGTTAGTTTATTTAAACTAACACTTTTTAATTTTTAAAAAAATAAATAAGGGGGTTTATTTTTTAATATAAGTATGATATAATAAATAGACAATAAAAAAGCAAAGGAGAATTATTTATGGGAAGAGCACATGAGGTACGAGCTGCTTCAATGGCTAAAACAGCAGCTATCAAAAGTAAACAAAATGCAAAATATGCAAAAGCTATTTATGTAGCAGCAAAGGCGGGTGTCCCTGATCCAGAGCTAAATCAAGCTTTAAAGAAAGAAATTGAAAAAGCTAAAAAGGAACACATTCCTGCAGATGTTATAAAAAGAGCTATTGAAAAAGCAAAAGGTGGACAAGGAGAAGCTTATAACGAAGTTAGATATGAAGGCTTTGGTCCTAACAACTGCATGGTAATTGTTGATTGTATCACAGACAATGTTAATAGAACATACACAGCTGTTAAAACTGCATTTGGTAAAACAGGATTTAAATTAGGTGTTTCTGGCTGTGTAGCATATATGTTTGATAATTTAGCAATATTTACATTTAAAGGTCATACAGATGAAGAAGTACTAGAAGCTTTAATGATGGCTGATGTAGAAGTTAATGATGTAGAACTTGATGAAGAATATGTTACAGTATATGCTCCTAACACATCATATACTAAAGTAAGAGAAGCTTTAGTTGAAGCGTTTGGTGAAATTGAATTTGCTGAAGATGAAACAACACTAATTCCTCAAAACTATTGCGAATTAGATGCTGAAGGTCTAAGAAAATTCAATAACTTTAGAGATATGTTAGATGACATTGAAGATGTTCAAGAATTATATCATAATATTAAGAACGCATAATATTAACGCAAAGAAAATAAAAATGGATTATATGTATATATAGTCCATTTTAAAATAATTAGGTGGGATAATGGTAAAGAGTAAGAATTTAAGGAAAGTAAAGTTTATTAATAGACTGAAGACTGTTTATATAATATTGTTTGCTCTCTTTTCAACTTTGGGATTTTTCCCTTTGTTTAAAGTGCTAGTATATCATTCAGTTACTGATGGTCTATTGTTTGTGGTATATGCGATTGTATTATTCTTCTTTTATGGTTACTTTAGAAGAAGAATATCCGGCTTACAAAACGAGATATATAAGATAACGTTTATGAATGGCCAAGTAACTTTTTATACGCCAAGTTTTGTATATATCACAAGAAATAAAGAATGTGTGGAAATAATTGTTAAAAAATACGAATGTATTTTCAAGTTTGAAAAAGGGATAATGCTTAAATATAAAACAAGACAAAATAATTTTTACATTACAAGGAAGCATAGAGACGGAAAAGAAAGAATTAATATAGATGATTTAAATAAGAGTAATTTTCCGCAAGCTAAAATTACTATTACAAAAAAATGAGATTAGATAAAAACTAGCTAAATGCTAGTTTTTATTTTTAAAATTTACATTAAACCAACAAAAGAGGTAGATTCAACTTAAGTATAAATATAAAAAATAAATAAAAAATAAAAATTCTCAAAAAAATTGTTGACAAAAAAAGACGACTCTGATATAATATATAAGGTTATGCACAGGACTAAGATATGCGAGGTTGCTGATACGCCCGGGTTCGTTGCCAATACCTAGGAAATCAGGTAATTCGCATGGAGTCAAGCAACATTTTAAATGAAGCGAAGGAGGAAAAAACATGGCAAAAAAAGCATTAAGAATTAAATTAGTTTCTTATGATCACAGATTAATCGATGATGCAGCAAAGAAATTCGTTGAAGCTGCGAAGAAGACAGGTGCTAAGGTGTCTGGTCCGATTCCACTACCAACTGAAAAGGAAATCTTCACAATCATCCGTTCACCACACAAACATAAAGATAGTCGTGAACAATTTGAAAGAAGAACTCATAAGCGTTTAATCGATATCGTTGAAACAACACCAAAAACTATGGATGCACTAGTTCATCTAGAAATTCCTGTAGGTGTTGAAATCATTCTTAAATAATGAGTATTATAGGAGGTGAAAACTCATGGCTAAAGGAATCTTAGGTAGAAAAATTGGAATGACACAAATTTTCTCAGCACAAGGTGAACTTATTCCTGTTACTGTTATAGAAGTAAGTAATAACGTTGTGTTACAAGTTAAGACAGTTGAAAACGATGGTTATGCAGCTGTTCAATTAGGTTTTGGAGATGCTAAAGTTAAAAATTCAACTAAAGCAGCTATAATGCATGCTAAGAAGGCTAATCCTGACACAAATCCTAAGCGCTTCATTAAAGAAATCGCTGGGGACGAAATGTTAGTCTTTAAAGCAGGCCAAGAGGTAAAAGCAAATATATTTGCAGAAGGTGAAATTGTAGATGTTACTGGAACAAGTAAAGGTAAAGGATATGCTGGTTCAATCAAACGCCACAACTTCCATAGAGGTCCTATGGCTCATGGTTCTGGTTATCATAGAGGTACTGGTTCAATGGGTTCAATTGATTCTGCAAGAATTTTCAAGAACAGAAAAATGCCTGGTAGATTAGGTGGAGAAAAAGTTACTGTTCAAAACTTATCAATCGTTAAAATCGATTTAGAAAAAAATATTATATTAGTAAGGGGTAATGTTCCTGGTGCTAAGAATTCATTTGTTATGATTTCTAATGCTGTTAAAGCTGGCTCTCAACCAATTAACCCTGATGCATTAGCGTAGAAAGGAGAAATAGAATATGCCTACTATTAAAGTATTAAATCAAGAAGGCACAGAGATCAAAGAACTTGTTCTTTCTGAAGAAATCTTTGGTGTTCAACCTAATATGCAAGTTGTTTATGATGTAGTTAACGCTGAAAGAGCAGCTATGAGACAAGGAACACATTGTACAAAAGGTCGTAGCGAAGTAAGCGGCGGCGGCAAAAAACCTTGGAGACAAAAAGGCACTGGTCGTGCTCGTCAAGGTACTACGAGAGCTCCACAATGGCGTGGTGGTGGTATAGTATTTGGTCCAAAACCAAGAAGCTATGCAGTTAAAACAAATAAGAAGGTAGTAAGACTTGCTAAGAAAGTTTTATTATCAAATAGATTAGCAAATAACAGCCTAGTAGTTGTTGATCAAATTCAATTAGAAACATTCAAAACTAAAGAATTAGTTAAAGTTCTTGATGCATTAAAAGTTAATGGAAAAGTTATCGTTATGTTAGCTGAAGAAAACACAAACTTATCAATTGCTTCAAACAACATTCCTAATTGTTATGTTCAAAATGTTAGTCATTTAAGTGTTTATGATTTAATCATTGGAACAACTTATGTATTAACTGAAGGTGCTGTTAAGAAATATGAGGAGGAATTAAAATAATGAAAAATCCTTATGATGTTATAGTTAAACAAATTATTACTGAAAAAACTACTAAGTTAGCTGAAGAAAATAAATATACTTTTGAAGTTGCAAAAGGCGCTAATAAAATAGAAGTTAAAAACGCAATTGAAGAAATATTTGAATCTAAGAATGTAAAAGTTAAAAGTGTAAAAATGATAAACGTTAGAAAAAAACCACATAGAATGGGACGTTATGAAGGTTTCAAACCAGCTGTTCATAAAGCAATCGTTACATTGCATGATGGTTGTTCTCTAGACGTATTCGAAATTTAGGAGGCTTTTATAATGGCAATTAAAAAATACAATCCTACAACAAACGGCCGTCGTAATATGTCTACATTAGCAAATGAAGAAATTACTACGAGCACTCCTGAGAAGAGTTTATTAGCTCCTCTTACTAAAAAAGGTGGCCGTAATAATACTGGTAGAATTACTGTTCGTCATCAAGGCGGCGGTGCTAAGAGAAAATATCGTATCATCGATTTCAAGAGAAATAAAGATGGTATCGTTGGAACTATCGCAACAATTGAATACGATCCAAATAGATCAGCTAACATTTGCTTAGTTAACTATTTAGATGGTGAAAAGAGATACATTCTTGCTCCAAAAGGAATTAAAGTTGGAGATAAAATCGTTTCTGGTGAAAATGCTGACATCCGTGTTGGTAATGCATTACCATTAGATAAAATCCCTGTTGGTACAATTATTCACAATATTGAAATGTATGCAGGACATGGCGGACAATTAGTAAGATCTGCTGGTGCTAGCGCTCAAATCCTTGGACGTGAAGGCAAATATGTTATCATCAGATTAACAAGTGGTGAAGTTCGTAAATTACTAGGAAATTGTCGTGCAACAATCGGTGAAATCGGAAACGCTGATCACATGAATGTTAACATTGGTAAAGCTGGTAGAAAACGTCATATGGTTATCAATTCTACTGTTCGTGGTTCTGTTATGAATCCTAACGATCACCCTCATGGTGGTGGTGAAGGTAGAACTCCAGTTGGTAGAAAAGCTCCACTTACTCCATGGGGTAAGATTGCTTTAGGTTTGAAAACTCGTAAAACTAAGAAAAAATCTAACGACTTAATCGTAAGACGTCGTAATGGTTAGAAAGGGGAATAAATAAATGGCACGCTCACTTAAAAAAGGACCTTTCATTGATGAACATTTAATGAAAAAGGTTGAAGCACAAACTGAAGCTAATAAAAAGGTTATACAAACTTGGTCACGTCGTTCAACAATATTCCCTGCGTTTATTGGACGTACAATCGCTGTATATAATGGTAAAGTACATGTTCCTGTATATGTTACAGAAGACATGGTTGGTCATAAATTAGGAGAATTCGCTCCAACTAGAACTTACCGTGGACACGGTAAAGATAAGAAATCTAATTAAGGAGGATTAAATAATGGAAGGACAAATTAAAGAAGCTAAATGCACAGCTAAAACTATCCGTATTACTCCTCGTAAAGCTAGATTAGTTATTGACTTAGTAAGAGGCAAAAATGCTGCTGATGCTGCTGCAATTTTAAAATTAACTCCAAATGCTGCATCTGTTGCAATCAACAAAGTTTTAACATCTGCCGCTGCTAACGCTGTTAATAATTTCCATATGGATAAAGCAAAATTATTTGTTAAAGAAGCATTCGTAAACGAAGGCCCTACAATGAAGAGATTCTTGCCTAGAGCTAAGGGAAGTGCTGACAGATTACTAAAAAGAACATGTCATATCACAATTGTTCTTGCGGAAAGAAATTAGGAGGAATTTATGGGTCAAAAAGTTAATCCAATAGGTTTACGTATAGGTGTTATTAAAGATTGGGAATCTAAATGGTATGCTAATAAAAAAGAAGTAGCTGATTTATTACAAGAAGACATTAAGATCCGCAAAGCTGTTTATAAATATTATGAAGAACTTCCAACTGGACGTGAAGACCAAAAAGGTCCAAACGATCATGGAATTTCTAAAATTGAAATCGAAAGAACTAAGACTAAAGTTATGTTAACAGTTTACACAATGAAACCTGGTTTCATCATTGGTAAAGATGCTGCTAACAAAACTAATTTAGTTAAATTATTAGAAAAAATGACTGGAAAAATTTTCTATTTATCAGTTGTTGAAGTTGCAAATCCATATATCGATGCAACATTAGTTGCTCGTAACATTGCAAAACAACTTGAAAACAGAGCATCATTCCGTCGTGTACAAAAGAAAGCAATTCAAGACGCTATGAAAGCTGGCGCTAAAGGAATTAAAACTTCTATCTCTGGTCGTTTAGGTGGAGCAGAAATGGCTCGTCGTGAAGGATACAGTGAAGGTACAGTTCCACTACATACTTTAAGAGCAGACATCGATTATGCAACTGCTGAAGCTAATACTACTTATGGTAAATTAGGTATTAAAGTATGGATTTGTAAAGGAATCGTTTTACCAGCTAAAAAACAAACTAAGGAGGCTAAATAATTATGTTAATGCCTAAAAGAACAAAGTTCCGTAGACCTCATAGAGTTAGTTATGAAGGTAAAGCTAAAGGAGCTAAGAAAGTAGATTTTGGAGATTACGGATTACAATCTCTTGAAGGTTCATGGATTACAGCTGCTCAAATTGAAGCTGCTCGTATTGCTATGACTCGTTTTATGAAACGTGAAGGTAGTGTATGGATTAGAATTTTCCCACACATCGCTCAAACTCATAAACCTCTAGAAGTACGTATGGGAGGCGGTAAAGGTTCTCCAGACGGTTATGTTGCTGTTGTAAAAAGAGGAACAGTTATGTTTGAAATTGGTGGAGTTAGTGAAGCAGTTGCTCGCGAAGCATTAAGATTAGCAGCTCATAAATTACCAGTTGCAACAAAGATTATTACCAAAGAAAGTGGTGCAGAATAATGGCTAAAAAAGAAGTGAAAAAAGAAACATCTAGAAAAGAGACTGAAATGGAAAAAATCCAAAAGTTAGATGATGCCACTATTTTAAAGAACATTGACAATTTAAAGAAAGAATTATTTAACTTACGCTTTCAATCTGCAGTTGGAAAATTAGAAAATACTGACAGAATTAGTAAAGCAAAGAAAGCAATTGCACGTATGAAAACTGTTTTAACACAACGTGCTAATGCGAGTAAATAAGGAGGCTCTCTATTATGGAAAGAAATAGTCGTAAAGTTTATATCGGTAAAGTTGTTTCAATCAAAGAAGAAAAAACAATTAAAGTATTAGTTACTACATATCGTAAACATCCATTATATGGAAAACGTGTTGAATATTCAAAGAAGTTTACTGCTCATGATGAAAATAATGATGCTAAAATGGGAGATAAAGTTAAAATTATGGAAACTAGACCATTATCAAAAACTAAGAATTTCCGTTTAGTTGAAATTATTGAAAGAGCTGTACAACTATAAGGAGGCTAAGTTATGATACAACAAGAATCAAGACTTAAAGTAGCTGACAACTCTGGTGCAAAAGAAATCTTAACTATTAAGGTTTTAGGTGGCACAAGACGTAAATATGCTAACATCGGTGATATTATTGTTGCAACTGTTAAATCAGCAACTCCTGGTGGTTTAGTTAAAAAAGGTGAAGTTATTAAAGCTGTAATCGTTAGAACAAAGAGCGGTTTGAGAAGAAAAGACGGAAGTTATATCAAATTTGATGATAACGCTGCAGTAATCATTCGTGATGACAAAACTCCAAAAGGTACTCGTATCTTTGGTCCTGTTGCTCGTGAATTACGTGACAAGGATTTCATGAAGATTATCTCTCTAGCTCCAGAAGTTCTATAAGGAGGGTCCTATGTTTATTAAAAAAGGTGATATGGTACAAGTAATCAGCGGTGACAGTAAAGGCACTACTGGTAAAGTATTAAAAGTATTAGTTAAAGAACAAAAAGTAGTTGTTGAAGGTGTTAATAAAGTTAGCCGTCACACTCGTCCAAATAATGAATATCCAGAAGGTGGAATTATTCAAAAAGAAGCTCCTATTGCTATCTCTAACGTTATGTTCTATGAAGTTGTTGATGGTAAAGGACAAACTACAAGAATTGGCTACAAAATGAATGCGAAAGGTAAAAAAGTTCGTTATTCAATTAAGAGCGGAAAGGAACTTGATAAATAATTATGAATAGACTATTAGCTCATTATAATGAAAATGTTAAACCAGAATTAATTAAGACTTTTGGTTATACTTCAGTTATGCAAGCTCCTAAGATTGATAAAATCGTAGTTAATATGGGTGTTGGTGATGCTATCGTTAATTCTAAAGTTTTAGATGCTGCAGTTGAAGATTTAACTGCAATCACTGGTCAAAAACCTGTTATTACTAAAGCTAAAAAATCAATCGCTGCTTTCAAACTTCGTGAAGGCGTTGCTATTGGATGTAAAGTTACTCTTCGTGGTGAAAGAATGTATGAATTCTTCGATAAATTAGTTTCTATTGCTCTTCCAAGAGTTCGTGACTTCCGTGGATTAAGCAAAGACTCATTTGATGGTCGTGGAAATTATACTTTAGGTATTAAAGAACAATTGATTTTCCCAGAAATCAACTTTGATAAAGTATTAAAAGTTCGTGGTATGGATATCGTAGTAGTTACAACTGCTAAGACTGATAACGAAGCTCGCGAATTATTAAAACTTATGGGAATGCCATTTAAAAAGTAAATAAAGGAGTCTTATCATGGCAAAAACATCGTTAAAAATTAAAAATCATCGTACACCTAAATTCAAGGTAAGAGAATATACTAGATGTGAACGCTGCGGACGTCCTCACTCTGTATTTCGTAAATTTAAATTATGCCGTCTATGTTTTAGAGAGTTAGCGTACAAGGGAGAAATTCCTGGCGTTACTAAATCTAGTTGGTAGGAAGGAGTCTAATTATGGGAATGACTGATCCAATTGCTGATATGCTTACTCGTATTCGTAATGCTAACCAAGCTAAACACGAAAAAGTAGAAATGTCAGTATCAAAAGCAAAATTAGAAATTTTAGAAGTTATTAAAAAAGAAGGATATATCGCTGGTTATGAAGTTCTTGAAAGAGAATTAAAAAATCATAGATTAGAAAAATATATTCAAGTTACATTAAAATATACTGATACTAAAGAAAGAGTTATTAAAGGCTTAAAACGCGTTTCTAAACCTGGTTTAAGAATTTATGCAAAGGCTGAACAAATGCCAAAAGTATTTAATGGCTTAGGTATCGCTATTGTTTCAACATCAAATGGAGTTATGACTGATAGAGAAGCTCGCAAACAAAAAGTTGGCGGCGAAGTCATGGCATATGTTTGGTAGGAGGATACTATGTCTAGAGTCGGTAATAAATTAATCGTTTTACAAGAAAATGTATCTGTTGATGTACAAGCTGAAAACGTAGTTGTAGTTAAAGGTCCTAACGGAGAATTAAGCGCTAAATTCGCTCCAGAAATGCAAATTAACGTTGAAGGCAATACAGTTAAAGTTGTACGCCCTAATGATTCTATTAAAATGAAAACTTTACATGGAACTACAAGAGCATTATTAAATAATATGGTTGTTGGTGTTTCTAAAGGTTTTGAAAAAGTTTTAGTTATGGAAGGCGTTGGATATAAGATGGTTCTTGAAGGGAAAAAATTGGTTGTATATGCTGGTTATTCTCACACTTGTCCACTTGATATTCCTGAAGGTGTAACAGTTAAATTAGTTAATGCGACTGAAGCTAATATTTCAGGTGCTAATAAAGAAGTTGTTGGTCAATTTGCTGCAACAGTTAGAGCAATCAGAGGACCAGAACCTTACTTAGGAAAAGGTATTCGTTACAAGGATGAAGTTATCCGTCGTAAAGAAGGAAAGAAAAATAAGTAGAAAGGAGTGTATGAGTAGTGGTTACAAAAAAATCGCGTAATGTATCGCGTCAAAAACGTCATTTAAGAGTTCGTAAGAACATAGTTGGAACATCTACTTTACCTCGTTTAAATGTGTTCAGATCAAATCAACACATTTATGCTCAAATTATCAATGACGAATTACATACAACATTAGTATGTGCTTCTTCAAATGATAAAGAATTAAAATTAGAAAATGGCTCTAATATCGAAGCTGCTAAACAAGTTGGTGCTTTAGTTGCTAAGAGAGCTTTAGAACAAAATATTAAAGCTGTAGTATTTGACCGCGGTGGATATTTATATCACGGACGTGTTAAAGCTTTAGCTGAAGGTGCTCGTGAAGCAGGATTAGAGTTCTAGGAGGTTAATGATGCGTCAAGATAAAGAAAACAAAAAGCAAAACAAAAAAGAAGAAGCTGTTGTTGAAAAAGAATTTGAAGAACGTGTTGTAAGCATCAACCATGTTACAAAAGTTGTAAAAGGTGGTCGTAGATACCGTTTCAGCGCAGTAGTTGTTGTTGGCGATAAGAAAGGCCGCGTTGGTCTTGGAACTGGAAAAGCTATCGAAGTTCCTGATGCAATCAGTAAAGCAGTTGAAGATGCTAAGAAAAATTTAATTAATGTTCCAATCATTGATACAACAATCCCTCACCAAATTACAGGTGTTTGGGGAGCTGGTAAAGTATTCTTAAAACCTGCTCCTGCTGGTACTGGAGTTATCGCTGGTGGTCCTGTACGTGCCGTTGTTGAACTTGCTGGAATTTCAAATATTTTATCAAAATCATTAGGTTCAAGTACACCAATCAATATTGTTAGAGCTACAATTAAAGGTTTATCTGAATTAAGAACAGTTGAACAAGTAGCTGCAATTAGAGGACTTGATCCAAAGGATATTTTGGGGTAATTAATTATGGCAGAAAAAACAATTACAATTAAATTAGTTAAAAGTGCTTATGGTCGTAAACCAAATCAAACAGGTACTCTTAAAGCTTTAGGATTATCTAAAATAAACCAAGTTGTTACTAAACCTGACAACGATGCAGTCAGAGGTATGGTTGCTACAGTTGCTCATTTAGTAGAAGTACTTGATAAGTAGGAGGCTATAATGAACGAAAAACAAGTTACATTATTACAAATGCATAATTTAAAGGCTAACGAAGGCGCAAGACATGCGAAAAAACGCGTTGGTCGTGGAACTGGAAGTGGACACGGAAAGACTGCTGGACGTGGACATAAAGGTCAAAATGCTCGTAGCGGTGGCGGAGTTCGTACTGCTTACGAAGGTGGACAAACACCTTTATTCAAACGTATTCCTAAACGTGGATTTACAAATGTTAACAGAGTAGAATATACAGTAGTTAATATTTGCGAATTTGCTTGTGAATGCTTTAAACCTGGTGATGTAATTACTAAAGAAGTATTAGTTGAAAAAGGTTTAATTAAAAAGAACGTTGAATTAGTTAAAATTTTAGGTGATGGAAAACTAGATAAAGCTCTAGTAGTTAAAGCTAATAAATTTTCTAAATCAGCTGAAAAAGCGATTGTTGATGCTGGTGGAAGTATTGAGGTAATTTAATATGGAACCAAAAAATAAAAAATTATTATTTGGTTTGATTTTCACTGTTCTAATTTTAGGTGTATATAGATTAGGTTATTTTATCCAATTACCATATATTAGAATGGAAAATGTAACTGCAATGTTTACATCTGGTGAATCTATGTTTGGTTTCTTAGATATCTTCAGTGGAGGTGCTCTATCTAACTTCTCTATCGTTGCGCTAGGTGTAACACCATTCATTACTGCTTCAATCGTTACTCAATTATTACAAATGGACATTGTTCCTGCACTTAAAGAATGGGCTGAAGAAGGCGAAAGCGGAAAACAAAAAATCAATACATTGAATAAATATTTAGCAATTGGTTTAGCTTTTGTTCAAGCTTTAACAATCGTTCTAGGTGTTTCTGTATCTTACAATGATGTATTCTTTGGTTTAGGTACACCTGAAGGTACATTCAAATATGTTTATTTAGCAATCGTTATGACTGCTGGTACAGCATTTGTTTTATGGTTAGCAGATTTAATTACAGCTAAAGGTATTGGAAATGGTACATCATTAATGATCGTTGCTGGTATTATTGCTAGTTATCCTGATATGATCAATGACTTATTAAATAGTTATTTATTCGTTGAAGATGCTGGTGCTAAAGAAATTCTTACATTCGTGGGAGTTATCGTATTAATGTTAGCAATTATCATAGGAGTTGTTTTCATGGAAGCTGCTCAAAGAAAAATTCCTATCCAATATTCAAACAGATCTAACGCCGGAACATTTAGAGGAAGAAACGACTCTAACATTCCAATTAAACTTAATAGTGCATCTGTAATTCCAGTTATTTTTGCATCAACATTAATGAGTTTACCAACTACAGTTGCAAACTTCATTACTAACACTGCTGTTAAAAATGTTTTAGATGCAATCTTTAATACAAGTAGACCAATCGGTTTCGTTGTATATATCGTATTAATCGTATTATTCACATTCTTCTATTCATTCTTACAAATGAACCCAGAACAAATGGCTGATAACTTACAAAAACAATCAGCACATATTCCTGGTATCCGTCCTGGAGAAGAAACAAGATCTTATATTTCACGTGTATTATTTAAAGTTAATGTATTAGGTGCTACTTATTTAGCAGTTCTTGCAGCATTACCAATCTTATTAACTAATCTATTAGGTTTACCTGCTTCAGTGCAAATCGGTGGAACTGGATTAATTATCGTTGTTGGTGTGGCAATTGAAACAGCAAAACAAATTAAGAGTGCTTCTGAAGAAAAAGAATACCGTGGATTTATTGAATAATATATTAAATATAAATTAAAATTTATAAAATTATAAAATTATAGAATTTAGTTTCAGAAGAGGAGAATTTTATGCGTTTATTAATTATGGGTGCTCCTGGTGCTGGTAAAGGTACACAAGCTGCACTTATTAAAGATTATTATAAAATTCCACATATTTCTACAGGAGATATGTTTAGAAGAGCTATTTCAGAAAAAACTCCTACAGGAATTTTAGCGAAATCATTTATTGATAAAGGAGAATTAGTTCCAGACTCTGTTACTAACCAACTAGTTCGTGAAAGACTTCAAGAAGCTGACTGTCAAAACGGTTTTCTTCTTGATGGATATCCACGTACATTAGTACAAGCTGAGGAACTTACAAAAATCCTTAATGATTTAAATATCAAACTTGATGCTGTTGTTGATGTTAAAGTTGATGATAGCTATCTAATAGAAAGAATTACAGGTCGTCGTACATGTACTGAATGTGGAGAATCTTATCATATCGTTGCTAAGAAACCAAAAACAGAAGGTATCTGTGACAAATGTGGTTCTAAGTTAATTCAAAGAGCTGATGATGAAGAAGAAACTATAAAAAACAGATTAGCTGTTTATTATGCTAAAACTGAACCAGTTCTATCTTATTACGAAAAACAATCTTTAGTTAAAGGTGTTAACGGAATGGGTGGAATTAACGAAATTTTTGAAAATGTTAAAAAGGTTTTAGGAGATCTTTAATGATAACAATAAAAAGTAATCGAGAAATCGAACTTATGGTAGAAGCTGGAAGAATTACAGCTCTTGCTCATCGAAAAGTAAAAGAGGCAATTCGTCCAGGAATTTCTACAATGGAATTAGATAAGATTGCTGAAGAGACAATTAGAGCTTGTGGAGCTACTCCTTCATTTAAAGGATATGGTGGTTTCCCAGGCTCAATATGTGCCTCAATAAATAATGTTGTTATTCATGGTATACCTAAACAAACAACAATCTTAAAGAATGGTGATATTATCTCTGTTGATATTGGAGCTTGTTATAAAGGCTATCATGGAGATAGTGCGATGACACACGGGGTTGGTGTTGTTAGTGAAGCTAGACAAAAACTAATGGATGTTACAAAAGAATCTTTATTCAAAGGATTAGAAAAAGCCAAACCTGGAAATAGATTGTCAGATATTTCTCATGCTATAGAAGAGCATGTATTAAAACATGGATATTCAGTTGTTAAAGATTTTACAGGTCATGGGATTGGAAGAAATCTACATGAAGATCCCGCAATACCAAATTATGGAGCAGCTGGACATGGAGTATTATTAAAACCGGGAATGACATTGGCAATTGAACCAATGGTAAATGCCGGAAAATATCAAGTAAGAATTTTATCTGATGATTGGACAACTGTTACAGTTGACCGAAGTGATAGTGCCCATTTCGAACACACTATTGTGATAACTGAAGATGGGTATAAGATATTAACAATCGAAAACGATCAAACTATTGAGGAGGATAATTAATGTCTAAAAGTGATGTCATTGTTATGAAAGGAACAGTTACAGATGCATTACCAAATTCAATATTTAAAGTAACATTGGATAATGGACATCAAATAATTGCCCACGTTTCTGGTAAAATCCGCATGAACTTCATACAAATTTTACCAGGTGATAAAGTAACTGTTGAAATGTCACCATACGATCTAACACGTGGACGTATTAAATATCGTGATAAATAGATAAATCGTGATAAATAGATAATTTAATGATTCAATAGAAAATTATTTTGAAATATTATCAAGAACGGTTTAATAAGGAGGATATAATAAAATGAAGGTTAGACCATCTGTAAAACCAATATGCGATAAATGTAAAGTTATAAAAAGACATGGGAAAGTCATGGTAATATGCGTGAACCCAAAACACAAACAAAGACAAGGATAATTTAGGAGGATAATAATATGGCACGTATTTCTGGTGTTGATATCCCTCGTGATAAGAGAATCGTTATTTCTCTTACATATATTTATGGTATCGGAAAACCAACTGCAAGTGAAATTTTAAAGAAAGCTAACATTGATGAAAATAAACGCGTTAAAGATTTATCAGAAGAACAATTAGCAGCAATCAGACGTGAAGTTGCAAACTACACTGTTGAAGGTGATTTACGTCGTGAAGTTGCTATGAATATTAAAAGATTAATGGAAATCAATTGCTATAGAGGTGCTCGTCATCGTAAAGGACTTCCTGTAAGAGGTCAAAACACAAGATGTAATGCACGTACTCGTAAGGGTAAAGCTAAGACTGTAGCAAATAAGAAGAAGTAGGAGGCTTTAAAAATGGCTCGTAAAATTCGTAAACGTAAAATTAAAAAGAGTATACCTCTTGGGTTAGCTCATATTCATTCTACATTCAATAACACTATCGTTACTATCACTGATCCAGACGGAAATGCAATTGCATGGAGCAGTGCTGGTGCATTAGGATTCAAAGGAAGTAAAAAATCTACACCATTTGCTGCTAGCCAAGCATCTGAAGCTTGTGCAAAAGCTGCATTAGATAACGGTGTAGTTAAAGTTGAAGTTTCTGTTAAAGGACCTGGTCCTGGTAGAGAAGCTGCAATTAGAAGCTTACAAGTAGCTGGACTTGAAATTACATCAATCAAAGATGTAACTCCAATTCCTCACAATGGATGTCGTCCTCCAAAGAAACCTAGAGGATAATTTGATAATTGTACAATTATAATTTATATATTTATATATAGTATTATAAGAGAAGCGGTTAGTTCTAAATAATAAAGAAGAATTGAGAAATTTGATAATTATATAAATTTAAAAGGAGGAAACGAATGAGAAAATTCGAATTTATAAGACCTCAAATCAAATTTGATGAAACATGTGAAAATACTAACACTTATGCAAGGTTTGTAATCGAACCATTAGAAAGAGGTTATGGTCTTACTTTAGGTAACGCTCTTCGTAGAGTTTTACTATCATCAATGCCTGGTGTTGCAATGGTTGCAATGGACATTGAAGGTGTTGCTCATGAATTTATGGCTCTTGAAGGTGTAAGAGAAGATGTAACTGGAATAGTATTAAACTTAAAGAAAGTAATATTCAAAATTGATGATGATGTTTTATATAAACCAATGCCAAAAGCTCAAGAAGACATTTATGAATTAAGTGTAATCAAAGAGGGTGAAGGTGTAGTTACTGCTGGAGATTTAATTGATCATTCTAATGCTTTAACAGTTGTTAATCCAGATCAAGTTATTGCAACCCTTTCAAAAGGTGCTAAATTTAAAGCTCGTTTCTATGCAAAAAGAGGAATTGGTTACGTTGGAGCAGATGAAAATAAGATTTTCTGCAAAGATGAAAATAATAATATTATCGTTGATAGAATTGCAATTGATGCTATTTATACTCCAATCACTAAGGTTAATTATGAAGTAGAAAAAACACGTGTTGAAGGCGATGTTACATATGACAAATTAACTATGGAAGTTTGGACAAACGATTCAATCAAACCTTCTGATGCTGTTTCACTCGCATCAAAATTCTTAATTGAACATTTCCAAATCTTTACTACACTAAATGAAATGGTTAGTAAAGAAGAATATATGTATGAAAAAGAAGAAAAGAAAGAAAATAAAAAATATGAAATCAAGATTGAAGAACTTGATTTATCAGTTCGTTCATTCAACTGTCTTAAGAGAGCTGGCTTAAATACTTTAGGCGATTTAACTCAAAAGACAGAAGAAGAAATGATAAAAGTTCGTAATCTTGGACGTAAATCATTAAAAGAAGTTAGTATGAAACTTCATGAAAGAGGATTAAGCTTTAAACATCAATATGATGCAGATTCATATTTTAATGATGAAGAAGTTGATGATGCTGATCTTTTAGATGATGATGCTGACTCAGATGATGATATCGATTAATACACAGGAGGAAGAAAATGTCATTAGGTTACCGTAAATTAGGTCGTAACTCTGCTCAAAGAAAAGCTCTTTTAAGAGATTTAATTACAGACCTTATTATAAATGAACAAATTGAAACAACATTGTATAAAGCTAAAGAACTTCAAAGACTTGCTGATAAAATGGTTACATTAGGCAAGAAAGGTGATTTAGCAGCTATTCGCCAAGCTTCTAAGTTAATCAGATTTGAAAAAGATGAAGAAGGACAATATGCAGTTCAAAAATTATTTAAGGAAATCGCTCCTAAATATGCTGAACGTAATGGTGGATATACTAGAGTTTTAAAAACAATGCCTAGACGTGGAGATAACGCTCCAATGGCTATCATTGCTTTTGTAAAATAGTTTAAATAAATGTAAAACTATATTGTTATAAATATATGATTAAAGAACACTGGTTTCCCAGTGTTTTTTTAATTGTTAATAACATTGTAAGGTGGTAAAGCTCAAAATGGAGGCCAAGGATTATTAGTATAATATATATTAAATATTTATATTTTATGAAAAATATGATATAATTAAAAGGAAATGGAGAATATTTATGAAAAAATTATTAATGATATTATTACTATTTTCGATGTTTATTTTAGGATGTGCTGAAGAAGAAAATATTTCAATAGAGATTCAAGCTATAGAAACTAATCTATCAATTGGAGATTCCTATGAACTAAGGGTGATTGATAATAATAATAATCTACTTGACAATCAAGATTTATTATGGGATAGTACAGATTACAATATTTGTAAGGTTGATAAACAAGGAAAGTTAATTGCGAAAGATTATGGCCTTGCCACAATAAAAGCAAAATTGAAAAGTGATTTGAGTGTGACTTCAGAAATTGATATCTTTATTTCATATAAAACAGTGGAAGAGGTAAATATTGTAAAGGAAAAGATGGAAGATGATATGACTTCATCTGGACTAGATGATGTTATAGTTAAATATGCCTCAAAATATGGGAAAATAATCGTTAAAAGTTTAGCAGGAAAATTAAGTGATTTTGCTTTTTATAAAACTTTAATTGATGTCCTTATCACTAAGGATACATATATGTTTTCAATGACATATCCAGGATATGATATCAAAAATGGAATTGTCTTTTATTTAAGTGATTGGACTAATTATGATTCTTATGTAAGTTTAGACAAATTAACAGCAAAAGAGCTATCTAAAAATATTGCATATAGTCTATTCCTAGATTCTAAAAATGGTAAGACAATCACTGAGTTTGTGGAAACGATTAAATCTGAGATAATGGGACAATTACCTGATAATAATTTATACAAATTTAGTTTAATGAATAGAAATTATCAATATCGAGTGGTAGTTAGAGCTGATTTCCAAACAGTTTTAGTTCAAGATTTATATAGCACAGGAGCTGGTAAAGGAATAGTAGATACTATACTTGGAATTGGTGATATAGGAAATTGGACATTTGATTATATCTTTAATAATTTTGGTAGAGAAGAATTAGTAACAGAAGTTTTAAATATTAAGAATATCAAATTATGTATTGAATATCGCAAAAGAGGATAGTATATGATAAAAACAATAATAAGTAAATATATCATAATTATAGTGGCTTTATTTACGACTCTAATATTTATTTCTTGTAATAATGAATTATCTTTAGAAGAAGATATTTATGAAATTATTGTTGGGGGTAAAAAAGAGATAAAAGTACTAAGAAATGGCGAAAGACTAACAAATGATATTCTTCAATTTGCTAGTGAAGATCCTGAAGTTGCCGTGTGTACAGAAAATGGATATGTACAGGGAATGAGCGCTGGTAAAACAAATATTTTCGTTCAAACACTTGATAGCAAGGAAACATTTGTATTTGAAGTAAAAGTAATTTACAATGTGTTTAACAATAGAAGTCCAATAATTTCAAGTGAAAAGAAATCCTTAACAAATTACAGTAAACATGATTTTTGGGATTACAATAATTATACAGAAAGAATTGGGGATTGGGATTTATTGGAAATTGCTAAAATGCTATTAACTAAGAAACAAGACGATTATGTGTTCACTGATTTGTATCAAGTTTATTCAGCTACAAATGATCTATTATATAGCATTACCGATTACACTAACGAAGATGTGAGTTTTGATAATTCTTTATATAATAAAATTAATCTAAGAAAATTTTTAGCTAAAAAAATGAATGTCAGTGAAGATAAGTTTTCGAATTATACGATAGATAAAGCTATAATAAAAGTAAAAGAGGCTATTGCTAAAGCATTCGATTTATATAAAGGGGAAATTAGATTATCTAATCTATCTAAATCTTATAAATATAGGGTTTACTTTAGTATCGATTATAAAATATATCAAACCAATAATCGCTATAGCAGAGGAACGCTTGGAGGTCTTGGTTCAATAATAGGAGATATCTTTAATGGTGACATTGAAAGTTTTTTGAATTCCTATACCTATATAGAAACTAGATATGAAGTAGAGGTTACTAGTTGTTTTGTTATTATAGAGAAAGTATAAATATAAAATATAGAATTAATTTAAACTTGAAAAATAATTATAAAAGTAGTATAATATACATAATGCGTAGATACTAGAGTAGTAAAGACAAATAAATTATTTGTAGAGAGTTTAGGGAAGGTGCAACTAAACATTAATTATGTTTTGAATTCGCTAGTGGAGTGGCTCTAATAAAGCCCGCATTCCTGCGTTAAAGGATAATTGAGAGCAAAATATAATGTTGACTATATTTTGAAGTAAGGTGGTACCGCGATAATTCGTCCTTAGGTGTATTAAATAATTTAGCATATTGCTACTATTATTTAATTTAACTTAAGGATTTTATTTTTATATTTAGGAGGATTGTATGATTAATCGCATCAATGAGTTGCAAGAAAAAGCCTTAGAAAAAATTTCACAATGTAAGAACTTAAATGAATTAAACGAAGCAAAGGCAGAAAGTTTAGGTAAAAAAAGTCCTGTCCAAGAAATTATGTCTAAGATGAGAGAATTTTCTGTGGAAGAAAAGAAAGAAATCGGAAAAAAAGTTAATGAATTTAAAGTTGCTGTTGAAGAAGCAGTAAGTAAAAAATTAGAAGAAATTAAAGAAGCAGAAGTAAACAAAAAACTTCAAAACGAAAAAATAGATGTTACTTTACCTGGTAAAGAAATGTTAGAAGGTTCTCTTCATGTGTTAACAAAAACAATTGAAGAACTTGAAGATATCTTTATTGGTATGGGTTATGAAATTGCGGAAGGACCAGAAGTTGAAGAAGACCTATATAATTTCGAAATGATGAACTTACCTAAAGATCATCCTGCACGTGATATGCAAGACTCTTTCTATATCACACAAACTAATCTACTTCGTACACATACTTCACCAGTTCAAGCACGTGTTATGCTTGCTAAAAAAGGCAGTCCAATCAAGGTTGTTTGTCCTGGTAAGGTTTATAGAAGAGATAATGATGATGCAACACACTCTCATCAATTTATGCAATTAGAAGGACTAGTTGTTGATAAAAACATTTCAATGTCTGATTTAAAAGGTACATTAACAGAAGTATTTAATAAAGTTTTAAGTAAAGATACTAAAGTAAGATTTAGACCTTCATTTTTCCCATTCACTGAGCCAAGTGTAGAAGTTGATGTTACTTGTTTCAAGTGTGGCGGTAAGGGTTGTCCATTATGTAAGGGAAATGGTTGGATTGAAGTATTAGGTGCTGGTATGGTTCATCCTAATGTTTTAAGAATGGCTGGTTATGATCCTGAAGTATATCAAGGATTTGCCTTTGGTATCGGAATTGAAAGAATTACTATGTTAAAGCGTGGAATTGATGATATCAGAAATTTCTATATCAATGATCCTCGTTTCATCAAACAATTCTAGAGAAAGGAATGAACTAACATGAGAGTAAAATTAGATTGGTTAAATGAATTAGTTGATATGAGTGGTTATACTACTCAAGAAATAGTTGATAAATTAAGTTTATATTCTACTGAAATAGAAAGTGTTGATAGAGTTTTATCAGGAACAAATTTAGTTGTTGGTCATGTGCTAACTTGCATAGATCATCCAGATAGTGATCATTTACATATAACAACAGTAGATGTAGGTGATGAAGTTCTTCAAATTGTTTGTGGGGCACCTAATATTGCTGCAGGACAATATGTAATTGTTGCTAAAGTTGGAGCTGTACTTCCTGGAGATTTTAAAATTAAGAAGGCTAAAGTAAGAGGTGTTGAATCATGTGGGATGATTTGTTCATTATCTGAATTAGGAATGGAAAGTAAATATGTTCCAAGTGAATATAGTGATGGTATATATTACTTTGTAAAAGACGTTAAACCAGGAGACGATCCTCTTAAACATTTATACTTTAATGATGACATTTTAGAGTTAGGTTTAACACCTAATAGAGCAGATATGTTAAGTATGTTAGGTGTAGCGTATGAAGTAAGTGCAGTTTTCGAACGTCAAATGAAAGAATTGAAATATGATTATGTTGAAAGTGATGAATTAAATAGAGATAATATTTCTGTTGAAATTGCAACTGACAAATGTCCTGTATACTATGCTAAAGTGATTAAGAACATCAAGATAAAGAAATCTCCTGACTGGCTAATTTCGCGTTTAATCGCTTTTGGTGTAAGACCAATTAATAACGCAGTTGACATTACAAACTACATTCTAGCGCTATTTGGGCAACCATTACACGCATTTGATGCGGATTTGTTAGGTAATAAGATAGTTGTAAGAAATGCTTATGAAAATGAAGAATTTGTGACTCTTGACAACATAAAAAGAACATTAGTAAGTGATGATGTAGTTATTACCAACGGAAAAGAAGTTGTAGCTTTAGCTGGAGTAATGGGAGGATTAAACACTCATGTTACAAATGATACTAAATCTATCGTTTTAGAAATAGCGGCCTTTGATTCTGTATCAGTTCGTAAGACTTATAAACGATTGGATTTAAGAAGTGAAGCAGCTATTAGATATGAAAAAGGTGTTGATTTAAATAGAATTAAATTAGCAATGGAATATGCTTGTTATCTATTTAAAGAACTTTGCGAAGCAGACATCTTAAAAGGTGATGTATATGCTGGAAGCACAGAAACGAAAGATTCTGAAATTAAATTAACTGAAGAATATGTATCAAATTATTTAGGAATAAAAGTAGAAAAGGAAGAAATCAAGTCAATTTGTGAAAGATTAAAATTTAAATGCACTGATGACTTGGTTGTATCTGTTCCTTCAAGAAGAAGAGATATTTCTATAAAAGCTGATATGGTTGAAGAAATAGGAAGACTTCATGGTTATGAATATTTACCAGAAACATTACCTTATACATCTAGTGCAGGTTCTCTAACTAAATATCAAAAAGATAGAAGAACGCTTCGCCATGCTTTAGTTGCTTTAGGATTAAGCGATGCTATTAATTACTCATTAAGAGAAAATAATGATACGTTTACATATTTATTTGAAGAAAATGCAAAAGACATAGAATTATTATATCCAATAAGTAAGGAAAGAAAACTTTTAAGAAAGAATTTAATACCAAGTTTATTAGAGAATGTATCTTACGTATTTAATAGAAAAATTAAGAATTGTGCATTCTTCGAATTAGGGAAAGTATATTACCAAATAGAAGATAAATACATCGAAGAAGAACATCTAGGATTTGCAATGTCTGGAAGTTTATCTAATACACTATGGCAAGGAAAAAATGAAGAAATTGATTTCTTCACATTAAAAGGAATAGTTAATTCTGTATTTGGAAAACTTGATGTAAAATTTGAATATGAGATGTTAGATGAAGTAAAGGAAATGCATCCATTAAGAACTGCTAAGATACTTTACAATAACAAAAAAGTTGGATTTATTGGTATGTTACATCCAAAATATGCTCAAACAAATGACTTACAAAATGTTTATGTTTGCGAAGTGAACCTTAAAGATATATTAGGTAAGGAAGATGAAACTAAAATTTATACCCCTGTAAGTAAAGTTCCTGCTGTTGAAAGAGATTTAGCAATAGTTTTACCAAAAGGTGTTCCTGCAGGTAAACTTGTAGATGAAATCAAAAAGGTTGATAAAAAATTAATTAGTAATGTTTTAGTATTTGATGTTTACGAAGGCGAAAAAGTAAAAGAAGATGAGAAGTCTATAGCTTTAAAGATAGTATTTACATCAAATGAAACTCTAACTGATGAAATCATCAACGGAAAAGTAAATAAAATAATCAAAAATATCGAGAGAAATTTAAATGGTTATTTAAGAGCTTAGAATTATAAATAAATTAATCCCCCTCTTAGTATTTTATAAAGGGGGGTTTATTTAGGATTGAAGTTACTATAAATAGGAAATATTTATTAAATAATTTATAAATTTTGTCATTGTTTATATAAAAATTAAAAGATTAAACAAGTAAATTAATACTAGTTTACTAAAAATCTATTTAATAAAAGATAATATGATAAGAAGGTGATAAAGTGACAAACATTATTGATTATATTAAATGGCATGGTGACTTATCTTTCAATGAATCTAAGATCAATATAATTGATCTATATATTTTAACTATATTACCGATATTCGAATTTGATAATATCGCATATGAATATGATCCTCTTGAGACTAACCCGAAAGAGAAAACAATTGGAGAACTAACTCAACAATATTTTTCAATTAATAAAAATAACAAAGATTTAGGTTTACTATTACCTCCTGGACTTGTTCAAATGCTAAAGGAATTAGGAAAGTCAAAGAGATTTAAAGATATAACAACTTCAAATTATATCAATGTAATTGACTATGAAAAAGAAGAACAATTCAGTGCAATGGTTTTCCATTTTCCTAATTTTCTTTTAATTTCATACAGTGGAACAGATGATACAATTATTGGTTGGAAAGAAAACTTTAACATGTTAACTCTTGATAAAATTCCTTCACAAACTAGAGCTGAAGAATATTCTAAATATGTGTTTAAAACATACAAGAAGCCAGTTATTACCTCTGGACATTCAAAAGGTGGAAACATGGCAATTTTTGGAGGAATGGCCATCCCTAATGAACATTTATTAAATGTACTAGCTTTTGATGCTCCAGGAGTTAATGAAAAAGTATCTAAAACACTAGAATATCAAACAATTTTACCAAAATTAAAAGAATTCATTCCAGAAGAATCCATTATCGGTAGACTATTTATACACAAAAGCAGTTATTATGTAGTTAAAAGTAATAAAAAAGGAATATATCAACATGACCCTCTATCTTGGAGAGTAATGGGAAAAGATTTCATATATTCCAAAAGCTTATCAAAAGAAGCAATAGAAATAGATAAAAAAATTAAAACAATCATTTCTGAAATGACAGAAGAAGAAAAAATAGGATTTGGAGAGGCATTATATAAAATCTTTACAAAACCAAACGTTATTAGACTTAAAGATTTAGAAGGAAAAACATTTAATTTAGTTTCAGCATACTTTAAGCTTGATAGAAAAGATAAGAAAGTTTTGCATAAACCTTTATTGAAGCTATTAAAGGAAAAATATTTCCAAAGGAGTCTATTTAAAAGTTTCAAAGAGTTTAGAGAAGCAAAAAAAGAAAAGAAAAAGAAATAATAAAAAAACTAGTTCTTAATGTACAGTTAAGAGCTAGTTTATTTTTTAATTAATATAATTATTTAATATAATCAGCTTTTGAAAGTTTAGATATATAAACCTTAGGGTTCATATTAATTTCCTCAATTACTTCTTCTAAAATTGCTTTAGGAGTTGATGCCCCACCAGTTATCCCAATTGAAGTAAATTTGTTCAATAAATCATGATAATTATTTAAGTCATTAACATTTCTTATAAGAATTACTTCTTTACCATTATTCTTTACGATATTATATAGTGATTTACAGTTGTTGCTTAATTTGTCTCCTACGATAATAAACATATCAAAGTTATTTAAATTATTTATCAAACCTTTTTGTCTTAATTCTGTGGCATTGCATACTTTTTTTTCTATCACAACATTATTAACAAAATCATTTTTGATATCCTTACATTTTTTAATAACTTCATCATAGATTAAAGTAGTTTGAGTAGTAATATAGACTTTTTGATCTTTATTATTGATTATATGGTTCTTTACTAAAGATGAATCAAATATATGAACTCTATCACTTATCCCAAGATAGCCTTTTACTTCAGGATGATTTTCACTTCCCATAATAAATACTTCATATCCTAAACTTAAATACTTCATAATATTATTATGAATCTTTATTACATTAGGACAGGTAGTGTCAATAATATCTAAACCTTTTTCATTAATTTGATCAATGGTTTTTGGACTTATACCATGGGCAGTAATAATAACTGTCCCTTGATCAATTTTATCTAAATAATTATTAGGATCTTTAATAATATTAATTTTATCTTCAAAAAAACTAACAACATCTTCATTATGAACTAAATGCCCCAACATATAAAAGGGTTTTTTACTAAGAGGATTTTCTATTAAATCAAGAATTAATTTTATTGCTCTTTCTACTCCTTTACAAAAACAGTTTGGTGTAATTTCATAGGCTTTTATCATACTCATAACTATAATAAGTCCGCCAATACTTCTAAATATTTTGCGGTAGTGTGTCCCCAAATTTCTTTAAATACCGCATTTGTATAGTCAGGCCAATAAGGAAGGTCATGACTACCTAATGTTTTAATACCAACAGGTAAACTACCAACGATTTGTTTAGAGAAGGCTACATATAGTTTATGATTGTTGTATCCTTCTCCATACATAAGAGATGAGCTAAAAGGATTAAATCCAATCGTCCATTCAATTTGTCTTTGTGAAATATCTTTCAATTCTTGATCATTAAATAGTTTTGATAAAGCAGAGACTGCTTTAGTCTTGCTTAATAAAGTAGCTAGGAATCCTCTTCTTGTATCAGAAATTGGATTAAGTCTTAAATACCAATTATCCTTAAGATGAACTCCAGACTCTATTTGAGCTTTAAAGTTATTATACATTTTCTCCTTATCATAATTTCTAGGTAAAGTAAAGTGCTCATAATTAACTTTATCAATATTACAAATAGAAGCAGGTAATAGACCATAAGGTTGTGAGTATTTTATACTTTCTTTAATGTAATTTATATATAGTTTTAAAGATTGATAGATCTTATCTTTAAGAGGAGATTCCTCTAATAAATTATATGCACTAATTAATCCCCAAACAGGATATTCTTCATGACCTCTATGCTCATAATGTAATAGATATTTATGATCAACATCCTCATAATAGAAACCATACAATGGAACATCTTTATTAGTTTCTTGTGTAGTAACTACTTTATTAACAAAATCTTCAATAATATCTAAGTATTTATTATTGTTTGTAAATTTATAAGCAAGGGATAAAGCAATCAATCCACACCCACAAGTTTGTGATGTAATCGGTTTACCCCATCTAACAGTATAAATATCATTTATAAATTCATCATAAGCAAAATCTAAATCCTCTAATCCACATCTTAAAAGATAATTAGCATATAAAGGGTCTCTTTCTTTAAATACTTCATAACCTCTTAATAAAGAAATAGAAGATAAAAAGTTTTCAAATGAACCTCTTTCAGCAGGATTAGTTTTAATAGTTTCATTATCTGGTGATAAAACATTATCTCTCCAAATAGAATAAGTAACAGCCATAGCACGATAACCATCACCAAAACGAGTTTGAAGTAACCAGTCTAACCCAACCATAGCTTCTTCTAAAATTCTTTCATTTAACTCTTTATCAAATTTACCATAGATATCTAAAAGAGAAGTAGCAATCTCAGCTGTACATATTTCAAATTGTGAGACATCACCAGCATCATGCCAGCCTCCATGATTTGGAACAGTTCTACCATCAGGATGCACACTCTTACAATTTAAATGACATTTGGTATGAACTCCAGGAATATGTTCTCCACATCTAAGCATTCTAAGGAAATTCATACTCTTTAGAACAGAAGAGTTAAAACATTCATCACTAATAATAAAATCTTCTGATTTTATATCATCAATTTCTATATGGTAGATACCTTCTTTTTCAAGGGAACTAAAGTCAAGTAAAGTAAAAGATCCTAAATTAGAATTACACTCTTTAGTATCAAATGTAAATGTATCACTATCATTGCATACTTTAAATGTTTTTGTGAAAGTATGACTGACAACAGCATGTTTCGTACTTACTAATTTATACCCACAATGAGAAAAGGCAATTCTATTTTCTAACTCCCAACCTTCATCATAAATATTGGCTTTCTTTAAAGCTGAAATAGATTTAATATATACCTTAATATCAGGAAGAGCTTCTGGAGGGCAACCCATTAAAAATGGTGTAATAGAAAATAAGCAAATATCATCTCTTACAATATGCGAGCAATTCCAATCAATATTCATCCAAACATTAGGATATACAATTGGTGCGTGATTAGTATAATGACCAGTATTTCCTGTCATAAAGTGAAAATAAAAGCCCTCGTAGCCAGTTGCCTCAACATAAATTTGAGCATTCAAATAATTATATTCTGAAAGATCTAGATGCTCAAATTTAAAAGAAATTGAAGAAGAAGGTCTAGGTTTGATATTCTCTATTTTAGTATTAGTTGATAAGCACAAACATTCTTTATCATCAATTTTTTCTTTTGACAAAGTTCCTATACCGTTTAAAGTAATCAATTGATTTGTTAAATTATAATCTAAATTAGAAATATCAAATAAATCATATTTTTTTTCAATTTTCGATTTGTTTTCAAATACATTATTTAGATCTTTTTGATCTAATAAAATCTCTTTTCGTGCATAATTACTTTCCTTAGCTATTTTTTTATAATCCATATTTATACCATCCTTTATATCATAGTATGATTTCTCTTTATATTTATTTTATCAAAAAAAACAATTTAATCAAATAAAATAGTATCCTAAATATATAAAATACGTAAAAAAAATAAAAATAAAAAATAATCTTAATAAAAAGATTATTTCATTAAAGTTTTAAATAATTAAAATAAAAGCAAAAAACACTAAACTCTTTTAATTTCAGTATAATCCTCAAGAGTATGATAATCTGGATCACCTTTTGGGATCCCCGCAAGAACTTGCATTTCATGATAACTTCTTGATTGAATATCATAGATAGCTTCATGTTTTTCTAAATCATTATTAACATACATTATTTTCCCAACTCTTAGCGTTACGAAAGGAACACTTTTAAAGATATATTTTAATAACCCCTTTCTTGGTCTAAAAGAAATAGCCATTGGTAAGATAGGGAGATTATATTGTTGAGCATACTTAAAGCATCCTTTTTTTAATGGTCTAATATAGGGATAATAGAACCACATTGAACCTTCTGGAAAAACGTGAATCCATTTTTTATCCTTAACACAACTCTCAATAGCTTTAGAAAAATAAGGTAAAGCTTTCAATTTCTGAGGAATAGGAATTCCTCCAATAAGTTTAATAAAGAATCTATTTGGTCCTTCAAAGTTAACAGGCCAAGCCACAACATATTCCATTTTTGGTCTTATAGCTTTTAAAATAGCAATATAATCTATCATAAACACATGATTACATATAGTCATTACAGAAGTTTTTAATTTTTTTGCTTCTTTAACATTCTCTCTTCCCTCGATCTTTAAATTGTATCTAAAGAACATAAATGGAAAAGCAATAAGGTGAATAATAATATTTCCAAAAAACCTTATTATTCGGTACCATAGAGTATTATTGTAATATCGATGATTTTCATCAAAGTGAGTATCAACTTGATGTTTGACTTTAATCATATGGACATCTGTCTTATCAGGGTACGTATATTTCGTAATATCAGGTTTGTAACGCATAATAACTCCTTTAATCTTGTATAATTATATCATAGAATGTAGGAAAATGTAAAATGAATAATAAATAAAGAGAGAAAGATAAATATAAAAATGTGATTTCATTGAAAAAAAAGAAAATTTGTGATAAGATAAATACAAATATAATAATAAAAAATGAAAAAAAGATAGGAGATTATTTATGAAAATAGGAATTTGTGGGAGTGTTGAATCTAATGATTGTATGATTACTTGTACAACAAATACTAGTAATGAAAATAAAGTAATTATTAATAGTATAGTAGATGATTTTTTTCATGATCAAATCGAAAAAGTGATAGTAGAAACGTTAAAAGAAGAAAACATTTCAGGAATTGTTGTTAAATGTGACGATAAAGGAGCTTTAGATTATACGATAAAATCTCGCTTACTAACAGCAATTCACCGTTTTAATGATAAATAATTAAAAATAGGAGTAAAATATGAGAAGAAGTCTATTATTTATCCCAGGAAATAAACCAGGAATGGTACAAAATAGTGATGTATTTGAAAGTGATACAGTTATTTTTGACTTAGAAGATGCAGTAAGTGTGACTGAAAAAGATAGTGCACGCATACTAGTAAGTAATTATTTAAAATCATTTAAACCAAACGTTGAAGTTTGTATTAGAATTAACGGATTGGATACAACTTTTTATGAAGAAGACTTAAAAGAAATTGTAACTGAAAAAGTAGATGCAATTATGCTTCCTAAAGCAAGAATTGACGAAGTAAAAAAATTAGATGAATTATTGACAACACTTGAAAAAGAAAGAAAGATAACTAAAGAAATTAAAATCATTCCAATTATAGAACTTTGTATATCTTTAATTGAAGTTGATCAAATTGCTTTCTTAAATAGAGTTGATGGAATCTTATTAGGCGCTGAGGACCTAAGTAAGGATCTAGAAGTCGAGAGAACAAAAAGTGGAGAAGAGATATTCTATGCGCGTAGTAGAATTGCTAACGCTTGTAAAGCTGCTAAAATTGATGCTATTGATACACCTTTTACTGATACATTAGATAAAGAAGGATTAGAAAAGGATGCTAGATTTAGTAAAAAGTTAGGTATGAACGCTAAGAGTGCAATCCATCCAAATCAAATTGAAGTAATTAATGAAGTGTATCTTCCTACTCAAAAAGAAATTAATTGGGCTTTAAGAGTCATAAAAGCAAAAGAAGAGAATTTTGCTAAAGGAATAGGAGTATTTAGTTTAGATGGAAAGATGGTTGATAAACCAGTAATAGAATCAGCAGAAAAAGTAGTTATTAAGGCTAAAAGATATAAAGTAATATAAGAGGTATGATATGAATACAAAATCTAATATAAGTTTTGACACAGAAAATAAATATATCTCAAGTGAAGAATATAAAAAATACCCAAGAAGACTAATAAACGAAAAGAATACAAGTGAAGATTATATATTATTAAATAATATAGAAGAAGCATTTGATGAATTTAACATTACCAATGGTATGACTTTATCATTCCATCATCATTTAAGAAACGGTGATTATGTTTTAAACATGGTAATGGAAGTCATTAAAAAAAGAAACTTAAAGAATATGATAATTGCTCCTAGTTCAATCTTTCCAAGCAATGAAATCGTAGCAGAATTAATTAGAAGTGGAAATATTGTAAAGATATATACAAATTATATTTCAGGGGAAACTGGTAAAGCAATAATAGAAGGTTCTTTAAAAGAGAAAGTATATATGTGCACTCATGGAGGAAGAGCTAGAGCAATTGAAAGTGGAGATATAAAGATTGATGTTGCTTTTTTAGGAATGCCAACAGTAGATAAATTAGCAAACGGAACAGGAAAATTTGGACGAAGTGCTTGTGGGAGCATTGGATATGCTTTAAGCGATGTTAAATATGCTAATAAGGTAGTTTTCGTAACTGATAATTTTGTTGATGAAGTATTAGAAAATTGCGAAGCTGAAGGTAAATATTGTGATGCAGTCTGTGTGGTAAAAGAAATAGGAGATCCTAAAGGCATCGTATCTGGAACTACAAAAATCACAAAAGATCCTGTAGGATTAAAGATTGCAAGAAATACTGCAGCACTACTTGAAGAAATAGGAGTTCTTAAAGAAGGTTTCTCAATGCAAACAGGTGCAGGAGGAACAAGTCTTGCAACTTGCAGTTATGTTAAAGAAATAATGAAGAAAAAAAATATTAAAGCAAGTTTTGCAACTGGAGGAATAACTGGATATTTTGTAGAAATGATGAAAGAGGGATTATTAAAAGAAATATATGATGTACAGTGTTTTGATTTAGATGCTGTTAAATCATATAGCGAAAACCCTAGCCATCATGGAATGAGTGCTTCTTTTTATGCTAATCCATATGATGAAAATTGTATAGTTAACAAATTGGATTTTGTTATTTTAGGAGCAACTGAAATAGATTTAGATTTCAATGTTAATGTTACTACGGACTCACATGGAAATATTATTGGTGGTAGTGGTGGACATGCAGACACCGCAAATGGCGCTAATATTACCATAATTGTAACAAATCTAATTAAATCAAGAATGCCAATTGTAAAGAAACGTGTTACCACAATCACAACACCAGGGCAAGATGTCGATGTTTTAGTAACAGAAAGAGGAATCGCAATCAATCCTTTAAGAAAAGATCTTTTAGAAAAACTAAAGAATAGTAAATTAAATATAATGCCAATAGAAAAATTATTGGAAATTAGTAACAGTTTAACTGGACTTCCAAAAGAACAATCACATTCAGATGAAATTGTAGGATATGTTATATATAGAGATGGTTCAGTAATAGATTATTTATATAAAAAATGAAATAATTAAATATAAGGAGTCATATATGAAAGAAGCATATTTACCTTGTGAATATGATCAAATCAAAAGTATTCTTGAAGAAAACGATTTGGTTTTAGATAAGGACATTGATAAAACATTTTATATTGATGCTGAAGCATATAAAAATGGAGAATATATTAATGAAATAATAGGAACTGTTTCAATATATAAGAATATTATTAAAGATATTGCAGTTAGAAAATCATATATGAACTTAGGATATTTTGATACATTAATTAGTGAAGTTGTTAATTATCTTTACCAAAATAATGTTTATCATATAATGGTTTATACAAAAGTAAAATATGCTAATCATTTCAAAAGTGCAGGTTTCAAAGAAATAACAAGAACTGACACTTCAATTCTTCTTGAATATGGAACTCCTTTAATTGATGAAGTAGTAAATAAATATAAAGAAGCCCTAGAAAGAAAATTCAATATAAATGTTCAAAATGAAGATATCGCATCAGTTGTAGTTAATGCGAATCCAATAACTAACGGACACATGTATTTAATTGAAAAAGCTGCAATAAATCACAAATATGTAATAGTGTTCGTCGTGGAAGAGGACTTATCATATTTATCGTTTAAAGAAAGAATGTCACTAGTATATCTATCATGTATGCATCTTCATAATGTAGCGGTTGTATCTTCTACTGAATATGTTGTTTCGTGTGCGACTTTTCCTGGATATTTTTTGAAAGACGAAAGTGATAAGCAAAAAGAATGGGCTAAAGTAGATTCACAAATATTTAGAGATTATTTTATGAAAACTTTAAATATTAAAAAAAGATATGTTGGCTCAGAAAGTAAAGGGTATATGCAAATGTATAACCAAACTCTATTAGAAGTTATAAATAACGAAAATACGAAACTAGAAATAGTCGAAAGATATGAAGAGATTAGCGCTTCTAAGATTAGAAATTTAATTGAAGAGGGCAAAATCGATGATGCCTTAAAAGACATACCTAATAGCGCTAAAGCATTATTTTTAGGAATAATTCAAAACAAAAATAAATCATAAGTATAAGCTATGGATAATATATCAGAATTAATATTAAAAGACAGAGAAGAAAGAATCAACAAGATTAAATCATTGCTAGAAATATATAATGTCTTATCTTTAAAAATCAATGTAATGGGTAGTAACAAAAACACTAGATTTGCCAATGTCCTACTACGATTATATGAATCTTACATAGATAATAATTTTTACAATAAAGATTATAAATATATTACGAAAACTAAATATCTTTCATATGATGGTACATATGTGCTATATACTTTTCCAAAAGATGTCCATTTAAAAAATATACTTATTAAAATTGAAGAAAGTGAAGAAGTAGGAAGGCTTTTGGATTTGGACTTTTATGAAAAGATCGAAACAGTTAATGATACATCTCTTACTTATTCTATAAGAAGGTCTTCACCTCGTAAATGCCTTATTTGTGATGAAGATGTCTACACTTGCATGAGAAAAAGAAAACACTCTTTACAAGAATTGATTAATAAATCAGAAGAATTAACCTATAACAAAATTGAAAAGATGATATCAAAGGCTATAAAGGATAGTATGCTTATGGAATTAGACTTACATCCGAAGTTTGGATTGGTTACGCCTTTTAGTAATGGTTCTCATAACGATATGAATTATGACTTAATGAGAAATAGCCAAGAAGTAATATTCCCTTATTTAGTAAAGATGTTTAAGGTGGGATATTTTAATGAAAAACTTGATATTTTTGATAAAATTAATAAAATAGGCAAAGATGCTGAAAAAGCCATGTATGAATATACAAATAATATAAACACATACAAAGGACTAATATTTTGTTTAGGATTATTTGTGGCAGCTATTGGTTATGTTATGGCCAACAATTTAGCCCTTGAAGATGTATTTTTAACAATCAAGGAAGTATATATCGCAAGTGATCATTGCAAAATATGTAATACGCAAACATATGGGTACAAAGTTTATAAAGAATTAAACTTTGGGGGAGTTAGAAAAGAAGCTTCCTTAGGTTTTCCTAGCGTAAAAAATTCATTAAATGTTAGCACGAGTACCCTTGTCACCCTTGTACATTTGATAACGATATCTGATGATAGCGTGTTACTAAAAAGATGTGGGACAAAAGAAAAGTATAATCAAGTAAAAGAAGTATTTAAAAAATTAAATTGTAATGATTTGGACGAAGTAAATAATTTAACTGAAGAAATGATAGAAGAGAATTTGAGCTTTGGAGGAAGTGCAGATTTATTAGTTTGCACTTTATTTGTAAGAATTGTACAAAGCCAATATAATTTAATTTAAGGAGCATAAAATGAGAGAAATTAATTTAACTGATGTAACAAACGCAGTAAAGAAAATGTTAATAGAAGCATGCTATTACATTCCATGCAACGTGCTTGAATCTTTAAAGAAAGCGTATGAAAAGGAAGAATCATCATTAGGAAAAGAAATAATACAAAAAATTATAGAAAATGATGAACTTGCAAGAGATAAGGATCTACCTATTTGTCAAGATACAGGAATCGTTGTTTGTTTTTTAGAAATAGGATCAGAAGTAATCTTTAAAGGAGATATATATGAAGCAATTAATGAAGGAGTAAAAGAAGCTTATATTAATGGCTACTTAAGAAAATCTGTTGTTGAACATCCATTAAACAGAGTTAACACAAAAACAAACGCTCCTGCAATTACTCATATTAAAATAGTACCTGGAGATGGATTTAAAATCACTGTTGCCCCAAAAGGTGGAGGCAGTGAAAATATGAGTCTTGTGAAAATGCTAATTCCCGCTGATGGTGTAGAAGGCATTAAGAAACTTGTTATTGATACTGTATTTAATGCGGGCGGGAAACCATGTCCACCAATCATAGTAGGACTTGGAATAGGAGGAGATTTAGAAAAATCAGCTCTTCTAGCTAAAGAAGCATTAATGAGAGAAATAGATGATGAATCAGATGATCCAATTGCGAGAAAACTAGAACAAGAGTTATTAGAAGAAATTAATAATGTTGGAATAGGTCCAATGGGTTTTGGAGGAAAAGTAACTTGTCTAGCAGTGAAAGTCAATACATATCCATGTCATATAGCCTCACTTCCAGTTGCAATTAATATTCAATGTCATGCAAGCAGACATAAATCATGTACACTTTAAAAGGGAGAAACACTATGATTTTAAACTTACCATTAAAAGAAAATGATGTAAAAGAATTATTAAACATTCATGCCGGAGATGTTGTATATTTAAATGGTACAATCTATACTGCAAGAGATGCTGCTCATAAAAGACTTGTGGAACTTATTAACAAAGGTGAAAAGCTTCCAATAGATATAAATAACGGAGCAATTTATTATGTTGGGCCAACTCCCGCAAAACCTGGAAGAGTAATAGGCTCTGCTGGACCAACATCTAGTTATCGTATGGATCCATATTCTGAAGATATGATGAGAAACGGCTTAAAGATAATGATTGGAAAAGGCTCAAGAAATCAAAAATATAAAGATGATTTAGTTAAATATGAAGCAATTTACCTTTCAACAATTGGTGGCGCTGCAGCATTAATATCTGAGAGTATAAAAAAATGTGAACTTGTATGTTATGAAGATTTAGGTGCAGAAGCAATATATAAATTAGAGGTGGAAAATTTTTATACGATATGTACATATGATGCTCATGGAGTTGATTTATTTGAAGAAGGAGTAAATAAGTTTAAGAAATGATAAAATTAAAGATAAAGAAAGACCCACTTGTAACCGCATTAGTATGCGGGAGTACAAAGAAAACCGATGGAAGAATTCACTTTTTTGGACTTGTTGACAAGTTAAGTTCATATATTATGGAATTAACCCATTATATTAAAGATTTATCAAGACTTGATGATGATACAAACAACTTAATAATTAATGATCTTCATAATATAGTAAATGAACTTTCAAAAATTATGGGTATTGTAGCTGGTAGTAAAGCAGCATTTTCTGATGATAATGTTCTTTATGTAATTAACTTAATAAATAAATATAAATCTTCCGAAGAAAAACTATCTAAATTTGTTCTTCCTGGAAATAACTTATTAAGTGCAAAAACACATATTGTTAGAACAATAACTAGAGAATGTGAATTGCAATTTGCAAATATATATGAAACATTAAATTTTAAAGACTTGAAAGAACAAAAAACAGATAATAATATCGATAATAGATTTGATTATATATTTGAATATTTAAACAAGTTATCATTATATTTTTTCGAATTAGCTTTAACTTTTGAATAAAAAATGATATAATACTATAAAAGTAAATTTTGATGTTAAGAGTACTAATGGAGGTAAAGATATGCATAACAAAATATTAAAAACAAGTATATATTTAGTAATTATATTATTCACATGTTTATTTGTTGGATGTGAAGATGAATGTGAACATTTTTTTGATGAATGGCACGTGAGTGTAGAAGCTAAATGTGAAATAAAAGGCTTAGAAAAAAGAGTTTGTTTATATTGCTCTTATGAAGAAACAAGAGAAATAGAAGCGCTAGAACATAAAAAAATAAAAGTAGAAGGATTTCCATCAACATGTTTACAACCAGGTTTAACAGATGGTGTTTCTTGTGAAAAATGTGATAAAGTGTTTGAAAAACAAGAAGTTATTCCTGTTCTTTCACATGATACTGATGGTGTATCATGGGAAATAGATTATTATCCGGATTTCTCAGAAGAAGGAAGAAAATCAATTAAATGTAAAGTATGTGGCGAACGAGTACAAACTGAAAGCATTCCTAAATTATATTATACTCCTGGATTAATTTATGAATTAAATGAAAATAAAGATGGATATATTATAACTGGCAAAGTAACTAAATCTACAATAAAAGTAGTTATTTATGCAAATGTCCAAGGATTGCCAGTAGTAGAAATAACTGCTGATTTTAGTGAAAGTGTTCCGGAAGAAGTATATTTTGAAGGAACTAAAGAAGCTTGGAATAAAATTATAATGAAGAATGATAATAATCATCCAGAAATGAATGCTATTAAATTCTTCATCAATGGTTCAGAAGTACTATAAAAAATTAATAAATATGATCATTAAAAAAGTCTAGATTTGTCTAGGCTTTTTATTTTTTTGGTTGATAATTAATAGTAATATTTATACATA
>JAZNJG010000190.1:0-16400 GCA_045577945.1 Bacilli bacterium
GTGAAGTAGTAATCACTGCAAGTCTAAAAGATGTTGAAGGTATTTCAGCCACAATTAAAGTAGTTGTAAAAGCCGAAGAACATACACATGTATATGATAAAGAAGTAGTCGAAGATAAATATTTAAAATCTAATGCTACAATAGAAAGTGCTGCAGTTTATTATAAATCATGTGAATGTGGTGAGTTTGATAAAGAATTATCTGAAACATTTGAACATGGTGACAAACTTACTGAAGAACATAAACATGCATATGATCAAGAAGTAGTTGATAGTAAATATTTAAAATCTAATGCTACATGTACTGAGAGAGCTGTATACTACAAATCTTGTAGTTGTGGAGAATTTAACAAAGAATTATCTGAAACATTTAATGCTGGTAATTTAGCTGACCATGTATATGATAAAGAAGTAGCTGAAGAAAAATATCTTGCTGAAGCTGCCACAACAGAAGCTCCTGCTAAATATTACAAATCTTGTGTTTGTGGAGAATTTGATAAAAAATTATCAGAAACATTTGAATATGGTGATAAATTACCTGTAGTTCATACTCATGCATATGATCAAGAAGTAGTAGATGATAAATATTTAGCTGAAGAAGCTACATGTACTCAAAAAGCTAAATATTATAAATCTTGTAGTTGCGGAGAATTTGACAAAGCGGAAACATTCGAAGCAGGAGATTTAGCTGATCATGTATATGACAAAGAAGTAGCTGAAGAAAAATACTTAAAATCAGTTGCTACAACAGAAAGTGCAGCTATTTATTATAAATCTTGTACCTGTGGAGCATTTGATAAAGATGCATCAGAAACATTTGAATATGGCGATAAACTTACACAAGCTGCTAAGGTTGAATATGTTTTAAACGGTGGATCTTGGACTTGGGAACAACCAACTGTTACTGATCCAAAAAATGGTATTGACGCTGTATCAAATTTACCTGAATTATTTATGGCAGATTTCTATTATTATTTAGTTGTAAATAATTTACAAAATGCAGAAACAGTAATGGCATCTGCAAGAGAAAAAGCTCAATCATGGGATTTATTTACTCAAAAATGGAGTGATCCAGTAGCAATTTATAATAATAACTCAAGTGGAAAATATTCTACAAATGATGGATTTGCACAATTCTTCTGGGATTCTTTAACAAATGGAAACCCTGTTGGAGGATTCTTTGGAACATCTCCTTATAAAGAAAAATATGCTAATTTATTTGCTATGGTATATGAAATGATGATGATTGCTTATCCAACAATTGAAGAAGCAAACAAAGAACAAGGATTTGCATTCGTATTTGATGGATATTTCTATGGTACTCAAGGCTTAAAAGCAAATACTGTTACAAACTATGAAATATTTAACAGTGGGCGTGAAAGTATCCCTACTCCAACTATTGGTTATGTAAGTGGAGAAAAAGTAGAAAATACTTATGAAATTTATGATGTGAATGGAACAGTTAAATTAGTTGCTCCTGTAAAAGAAGGTTATGCTTTTGTAGGATGGTATTTAACTGAAGACCTTAGCGGTAATCCAGTTAATGAAGTATCTAGTGGTTGTAAAGTATATGCAAAATGGCATGATTTAAATGCTAAAGCTCCTACTCATAAGATTAACTATAACCTTGATGGTGGTACTCTTCCTCAAGATGCTAAAGCAGAATATACTGAAGGAATTTCATTTGTTCTTCCAATCCCTACTAAAGATGGATTTGTATTCTTAGGTTGGAAATTAGATGGAAGCAATGATTATATTACAGAAATATCTGCAAGTTCTAAAGCTGATGTTACAGTTAATGCATGTTGGGATGTACAAAGCGGAAATATAATAATTAGTTATTCATATGATGCTGGAAACTTACCAACAAAAATTGCTGATAATGTTAATGAATTAATAGAAAAATTCTGGAATGATTTCTATAAATGGAGTGGAAGTTCAAAATCGTTAGATACTTTCAAAGCTGAACACATTGCTAAATGGAAAACAGGAGCTGCTGGCGAATACAAAGTATATATGTCTGGCGGAGCTAATGCTGTAGATGAAGGTTACTTTGTTCATGCTAAAGCAAATAGTGACTGGAATGCATGGATGATTGTTTTCGACCAAATGGTTACGAATATTAATGGTTCACAATCTGCATTTGGTTCTACATATGTTGGTTATTTAAGATTATATACTTTCGTTACTCAATCTTCAGCATCACAATGGAACGCAACAAGAAACCAAACATTAATGGATGCAATGCCAGTTTCAATTCCTCTAGTTACTGAGTTTGAAGCAGGACAATCTATTGATTTAGTTAACCTTGTAATTGATGATGGTAGAACATTCTTAGGTTGGTATGATAATAATGATAAGAAGATTACTAATACAAATCAAATTACTAGCAATGTAACATTAGTTGCAAAATGGAGCGATTCTACTCCAGTTGAAACATTTAATCTTACTAATAAAATTGATAAATTAGAAAGATTAAATTCTCATAAATTAACATGGGCATTTACTCCAAGTAATGCAACTAATAAATATTTAAAATTCAAATCAAGTAATACTTCAATTCTTACAATTGATGAAGAAGGTAATATGTTTGGTTTGAAAGATGGTAAAGTTACAGTTACTGTTGAAGTAATGGATAATGCTGCATTAAATGTTTCATTTGAAGTGGAAGTATTTATTAATAGTTTCATCGATGTTAGTTATAATACATCATCTGTCGTAAAAGTAAATGATGTAGTAAAAGTTACTCCTAAATTATATGGACCAGGAACTGCAAAATATCTTTATAAATCATTAGATTCTGATGTTGCTGATATTAATGATGCTGGTGAAATTACTGGTAAATCAAGTGGTTACGCTAGATTTGAAGTTTATCTAGAAGGAAATGAAAATGTAAAATCAGTGTTTGGTGTTACAGTTCTTAGTGAAGAAGATTATAATTTATATGAAATAATTGTAAAAGCTCACAACTCTGAAGTTTATGTTGTTAGAGATTTATTAGTGGCGTATGAATATAAAGTTGATGTATACGGAAGCGTTTCAGATTTATTATTTAATGAACCTTATACAGTGAATACTGAATTCGAGGCTAAACAAGCTGAAAATGGATCAAATCACGGTGGTAAAAAAGCTTCTACTGAGTTTATTTGTGTTCACTATACAGCTGGTACTGCAGCTGGATCTACAGCAAGAGCTAATGCTTCATACTTTGCTAATCAAACATCTTCATCAATTCACTATACAACTGGTAACGATGGCATATATCATGTATTAGATGATGATTTAGTAGGTTGGCATGCGGGAGATGGAACAGGTACTACATTTAGATGGATTAACACTGGAGTTAAGGCAACTGAAAATGTAAAACCTGTTTGGGGTGCTGTTAAAGATAGTAATTCATCAACTGGTTACTATTTCTCTTTAAACGGTCAAGCTACTACAATTCCTGTTCCAATGACTGGTACTAAATCTAATGGTTCATCTGCTACATTAGCTGATCCAAATAAAGCATTTACTTATTTTGGACCTGCATGGAAAGTTGTTGATGGAACTTATTATATGGGTACTACATGGGTATGCTTCACACAAGTAGCTGCTGGTGCTATCTCAAGTAGAGGTGGTAACAACAATAGTGTAGGTATTGAAACAGCATGTAATAAAGGATCTGATTTATGGTTGACTTATCAATATACTGCTGAACTAGTAGCTCGATTAATGGATAAATACAGTTTAGATTTAACAAGAGTTGTTGGACATAATATGTTCTCAGGAAAAGATTGTCCTCAAACATTACTTGCTAATGGTGGAGAATTATGGGTTAAATTTATGGAATGTGTTGATGCAGAACATCAATTATATACTAAGATGACTAAGAATGGTAAATATAAGATTTCCGCAGTGTCACATAATACTGAAGTTGTAAAAGATAATGGTAGAGTTACTAATATCCCTAATTATTCTACAAATGTAACATACACTGTTACAATTACTGATACAACTACTAACACATCTAAAGACATCACATTCTCTACAATTATTCATGGTACTTATACTGAATAATATAGAATGATAAAAAATAAGCTCAAGGGTTTCCTTGGGCTTTTTATTTTAACTAGTCAAATAAATGTATATTTATGGTGTAAATATGGAATAATATAACGAATCAATAATGAGGAGGAAATATTATGTTAAGATTTACATTACCAAGAGATTTATATCATGGTGATAATGCACTAGATGCATTAAAAACATTAAAAGGTAAAAAAGCCTTTATTGTTACTGGTGGAAGTGCTATGAGAAAGAATGGTTTCCTAGATATTGTTATAAATAATTTACAAGAAGCTAATATGGAAACAAAAGTATTTGAGGGAGTTGAACCAGATCCGTCTGTAGAAACAGTTATGAGAGGAGCTGATTCAATGAAAGAGTTTAACCCAGATTGGATTGTGGCTATTGGAGGAGGCTCACCAATTGATGCCGCAAAAGCGATGTGGGCATTTTATGAATATCCTAATGTTACTTTTGAAGAATTGTGTGTACCTTTTAATTTTCCAACACTTAGAACAAAGGCAAAATTTTGTGCTATTCCCTCTACATCGGGAACAGCTACTGAAGTTACCGCATTTTCTGTAATTACAGATTATAACAATGGTGTAAAGTATCCACTTGCGGATTTTAATATTACACCAGATGTGGCTATTGTTGATCCTGCAATTGCAGTAACTATGCCTAAAAAATTAGTGGCTTACACAGGGATGGATGCTATGACACATGCTATTGAAGCATATGTTTCTACAATGCATAATGATTATACAGATCCCCTTGCACTTTCTGCTATTGAGTTAATTAAAGAATATTTAATTAAATCATTTAATGGTTGCAAAGAAGCAAGAGCAAAAATGCATAATGCACAATGTCTAGCAGGAATGGCTTTTTCAAATGCATTATTAGGAATTGTACATTCAATGGCTCATAAAACAGGAGCAGCATATTCGGGAGGCCATATAGTTCATGGATGTGCAAACGCAATGTATTTACCAAAAGTAATAAAATATAATTCTAAAGAAAGTAAAGCTTTAGAAAGATATGCTAAAATTGCTAGATATTTAAAATTAGAGGGGGATTCAGATGTTGAATTAACAAATTCTTTAATAAAGTATATTAACAATCTGAATAAAGAGTTAGAAATACCTACATGTATAAAGGAATATGAAAACGGAATTATAAATGAAAATGAATTCTTAGAAAAACTTCCCAAAGTAGCTAAACTAGCAGTGGAGGATGCATGTACGGGATCTAATCCTAGGAAAGTGACCATAGAAGATATGGAAAAATTATTATATTGTTGTTATTATAATAAAGAAGTTGATTTTTAAAAAATATTTATTAATTGAGGTAAATGATAAACTTGTATATTTTTAAAAAAGTTGTATAATATAGAAAGGAAACTTTTAATGACTGTTTTATTTTGTGCAAACAGGAAAAAAGATGAGGGACTAACAAAATCATTAGAAATAATCAACTTTCTAAAAAGTAAAAACATAGTGGTTTATGGTGAAAATGAACTTATAAAAGAGTTAAATAAAGATTATATATTTAATCTTGATTCTTTATATGATTTAAAAGATAATATCGATTTTATATTGATATTAGGTGGTGATGGAACGATATTAAAATATGTCTATAAATATGTGTATATTGATGCACCAATTTTAGCAATAAACTTAGGTAGAGTAGGGGCTATGACAGGAGCATCTTTAGATGATTACCAAGAAAAAATAATAAAAATAATTAATGGTAAATTTTATGTAGAGGAAAGAAATGTAATTGAATGCTCATTTGCAAATGAAAATACTACAGCATATAATGATTATCATAAGATAATAGATAATAAGATAAAAGAAATTTGCCTTAATGATGTTGTAATTCATAGAACAAATATTAGGAAGTTATTATCAATATCATTGTCAGTTATCAATTCAAACAGTGAAAGAAACAATCGCATAAGATTTTATGCGGATGGAGTAATTATTGCTACTACAATGGGTTCAAGTGCTTATAATCTATCGTGTGGAGGACCTTTATTATTATCAGGAACAAATTGTTTTGTTGTGACACCAATTGCCCCACAATATAAGTCAATGTGTTCATTTGTGGCAAGTGATAACGAAGTTTTATCTATATATGTTAATAATATAGATAATAATACTGATAAATTTTTTATTACTATTGATGGTAATAGAATATATGAATTAAGCGACTCTGTTATTGCTATTAACAAGTCTGATAAGAAAGTGAAATATATTAAATTTAATAATAAGTCTTCATTATTTGATCCATATATTAAAGTTATATCATCAAATAAACTTATTGACGTAAAGGAGGATAACAATGGACTACAAGAAAAATGAAATAGTTAAAAAAGTTGAATTGAATTCTACGGTTACTAAAATGGATATTTATTCACCATATATAGCTAAGAAAGCAGAACCCGGTGAATTTATTATATTAAGAGTGGATGAACATGGAGAAAGAATTCCTTTAACAATTGCTGGATATGATAGAGACTTGGGTTTGGTAACTATTATTTATCAAATTGTTGGGGCAACAACAATGAAATTAAATAACTTAAATGAAGGTGACTGTATTCATGATTTTGTAGGACCATTAGGTAATCCAACAAAGACAGAAGGTTTAAAAAAAGTTGCAGTTGTAGGTGGTGGTGTTGGATGTGCTATTGCTTATCCTGTAGCTAAGAAACTTCACGAAAGTGGTTGCGAGGTTCATTCAATCATAGGATTTAGAAATAAGGACTTAGTGATTTTAGAAGATGAGTTTAGAAATGCAAGTAGTGAGTTATACGTTATGACTGATGATGGATCTTATGGAAGCAAAGGATTAGTCACAAACGCATTAGAAGATTTAATAAAAAAAGGTAATAATTATGATGAAGTAATCACTATTGGGCCATTAATTATGATGAAGTTTGTAACACAACTTACAAAAAAATATGGTATTAAGACAATAGTAAGTATGAATCCAATTATGATAGATGGCACTGGAATGTGTGGTGGTTGTCGATTAACTGTAGGTGGCAAGACAAAATTTGCTTGCGTCGACGGACCAGAGTTTGACGGATTCGAAGTTGATTTTGATGAAGCAATTTCAAGATCAAAAAGTTATTCTGATTTCGAATGTAAGTCTAGGGAAAAAACATGTAACTTATTAAAAAAAGAGGTTAAATAATATGGCAACAAATTTATCATTAAAGAAAAACCCAATGCCATCATTAGATCCAAATGTAAGAAATAAAATATTTGATGAGGTTGCATTAGGATATGATGAAAACACAGCAATAGATGAAGCTAAAAGATGTTTGAATTGCAAAAATAAACCTTGTGTGAATGGTTGTCCAGTAGGTATTGATATTCCAAGTTTTATTAATAAGGTTTCCGAAGGAAAATTTATTGATGCCTATGAAATTATTTACAAAAGTAGTTCACTTCCTGCTGTTTGTGGAAGAGTATGTCCTCAAGAAAATCAATGCGAGGGTAAATGTGTTAGAGGAATAAAAGGTGAACCTGTAGGAATAGGAAGATTAGAAAGATTTGTGGCTGATTATTACAATAATCACAATCCAAATCATGAAAAGAAAAATATTCTAGCAAAGCCTAATGGTCATAAAGTAGCTATAATAGGATCTGGGCCTGCAGGATTAACATGTGCTGGTAAACTTGCATTAGATGGATATGATGTAACTATTTTTGAAGCATTACATATGGCAGGTGGAGTATTAGTATACGGAATTCCTGAATTTAGACTTCCTAAAAGTATTGTACAAAAAGAAATAGAAAGCTTACAAGAATTAGGTGTAAAAATTGAAACAAACATGGTAATTGGAAAAGTATTATCAATAGATGAACTAATGGAAGATTTTGGTTTTGAAGCTATTTTTATTGGAAGTGGTGCTGGTTTGCCAAAATTTATGGGGATTCCAGGAGAAAACCTTAAAGGAGTCTTTAGTGCAAATGAAGTTCTAACAAGAGTAAATTTAATGAAGGCATATCTAGATGATGCTGATACACCAATTAAAGAAAGTAAAAATGTAGTAGTTGTAGGCGGTGGAAATGTAGCTATGGATGCCGCAAGATGTGCCAAAAGATTAGGTGCTGAAAATGTATACATAGTTTATCGACGTAGTTTAGACGAGCTTCCAGCAAGAAAAGAAGAAGTAGAACATGCAATGGAAGAAGGTATAATATTTAAGTTGTTATCAAATCCAATAGAACTAATTGGAGATGAAAGCCAAACTGTTGCAAAGGTGAAATGTGTTGAAATGGAACTAGGTGAATTAGATTCTTCCGGAAGAAGAAGACCTGTTGTTAAGGAGAATTCAGAATTTTTAATAGATGCAGATTGTGTAATAATGGCTTTAGGAACATCACCTAATCCGTTAATTAAATCCACAACTAAAGGACTAGAAACAGAAAGATGGGGTGGAATTATCACGGATGAAAATGGTCAAACATCTAGACCAGGAATATTCGCTGGAGGAGATGCTGTAACCGGAGCTGCAACTGTGATTTTAGCAATGGGAGCAGGTAAAAAAGCTGCGGAAGCAATAGATAGATATATTAAGGGTAAAGATAACTAATTTAATAATAAAATTTATTTAAAAATAATATCTAAGGAGGTATTATGGAAAAAAAGTTTCTTGCTTCAAAAGTATTATTTGGAATATCTCTTTGCTTGCTTTTACTGATTACAGTTTTTTTTACAATATTATTTATTGATGCTAAAAAAGATGATATTACAAATGGTAATCAATTAGCTACAGGAATATCGGCTGCTATTTTTATTATATATGGCGCAATTGGATATGGTGTTATAACAATTATTAATATAGTTTCGTATATATTTTTAAGAGTAAGCAAAAGATATTTACATAAAAGAATGTATAACATATTATCAATAGTTTATATTTTTGTTCCTGGCTTAATGTATGGTATAATATTAGGATTTTTGCTAATAGGGTTATAAATTTTTATAAAACAAAACAAAACTAATCGTATATAAGCGGTTAGTTTTTTAATTGAAAAGATAATATTTTTATGCTATAATATTTTTAAAGAAGAGGAAAAATATATGAAAATATTAATTGCATCTGATATACATGGTTCATTGTATTATTGTAAAAAACTAATAGAAAGAATAGAAAGTGAAAAAGTAGATAAGGTAGTATTTCTTGGGGATATTTTGTATCATGGACCAAGAAATGATTTGCCCAAAGATTATAATCCTAAAGGCGTTATAGAGTTATTAAATAATCTAAAAGTATGTAAATATAGCGTAAGAGGAAATTGCGACTCTGAAGTAGATCAAATGGTTTTAAAATTCCCAATAATGGCTGATTATTCTATTATAGATAATGGATACTATACAATTTTTGCAACGCATGGTCATATATATAATGAAAGTAATTTACCACCACTAGACAAATTAGATATTTTACTTTGTGGGCATACTCATGTTCCTAAATGTATAGTTCATAATGACTTTATTTATATGAATACGGGATCTGTATCCATCCCTAAAGAAGAGAGTTATAATGGTTACATAGTAATAGAAAATAATTTTATTTACTGGAAGGATCTAGATGGAAATATAATAAATACATATACAAAATAAATAATTTAAAAATGCATATAATAATATAAATCAATAATTTAATTATTAAGGAGAATTTATATGGAAAATTATCAAGTGATTAATACAGTAGAAAAACTGATAGATAAAATTAGAGAGATGAGAAAGGCTCAAGAAAAGTTTTCTACCTATAATCAACAAGAAGTGGATAAAATATTTTTGGCCGCCTCTATAGCTGCAAATAAAGCAAGGATTGAACTTGCAAAAATGGCGGTAGAAGAAACAGGAATGGGAGTTGTTGAGGATAAAGTTATAAAGAATCATTATGCATCTGAATACATATATAATAGGTATAAAGATGAAAAAACATGTGGAGTTATAGAAGAAGATAAGTCATATGGAATAAAGAGAATTGCTGAACCTATAGGAGTAATAGCGGCTGTAATTCCCACAACAAATCCTACATCAACTGCGATATTTAAAACATTATTAGCTTTGAAGACTAGAAATGCAATCATTATTAGTCCTCATCCGAGAGCAAAAAAATCAACTATTGCTGCCGCAAAAATAGTTTTAGAAGCTGCAGTAAAGGCAGGAGCTCCAGAAGGGATTATTAGTTGGATAGATGTACCTAGTTTAGAATTAACCAATACTGTAATGAAAGAATCAGATATAATACTAGCAACTGGTGGCCCAGGTATGGTAAAAGCAGCTTATTCATCAGGAAAACCGGCTATTGGAGTGGGGGCTGGAAATACACCTGCTATAATTGATGAGAGTGCTGATATAGTATTAGCAGTAAATTCTATCATTCATTCAAAAACATTTGATAATGGAATGATTTGTGCATCAGAACAATCGGTAATTATTCTAGAATCAATATATGATAAGGTGAAAAATGAGTTTGCTAATAGAGGTTGTTATTTCTTAAATGAAGAAGAACTTGATAAAGTTAGAAAAACAATAATAATTAATGGATCTTTGAATGCTAGAATAGTGGGACAATTAGCTTATAAGATAGCTGAATTAGCAGGAGTAGAAGTCCCAAAAGGTACAAAAATCTTAATTGGAGAAGTTGAATCAGTTGATTTATCTGAAGAATTTGCCCATGAAAAATTATCACCTGTTTTAGCAATGTATAAAGTTAAAGATTTAGATGAAGCATTCTCAAAGGCTGAAAGATTAGTTGCTGATGGTGGAATAGGGCATACATCTTCAATATATTTAAATGAAATAACTGACAGGGATAAGATTGACTCGTTTGCTCAAAGAATGAAAACTTGTAGAATCCTTGTTAATACTCCATCATCACATGGTGGAATAGGAGACATATATAATTTCAAATTAACTCCATCTTTAACGTTGGGCTGTGGCTCATGGGGTGGAAATAGCGTTTCAGAAAATGTTGGAGTAAAACATTTACTAAACATAAAAACTATCGCAGAAAGAAGGGAAAACATGCTGTGGTTTAGAGTTCCTGAAAAGATTTATTTAAAGAAAGGTTGTTTACCTGTTGCTTTAAATGAACTAAAAGGTGTTTTGAATAAGAAAAAAGTATTTATTGTAACGGATAATTTCTTATATAATAATGGAAATGCTAATCCTGTGATGGAAAAATTGAAGGAACTAAATATTGAATATTCAGTATTTTTTGATGTCGAACCTGATCCGACATTAATGTCTGCCAAAAAAGGTGCAGATCAAATGTTAGCTTTTAAACCTGATTGCATTATCGCTTTAGGTGGTGGCTCTGCAATGGATGCTGCAAAAGTTATGTGGGTTTTATATGAACACCCAGAAGTTGATTTTATGGATATGGCAATGAGATTTATGGATATTAGAAAAAGAATATATACGTTCCCTAAAATGGGACAAAAAGCATATTTTATAGCTATTCCTACATCTGCTGGAACAGGTTCTGAAGTTACACCTTTTGCTGTTATTACTGATGAAAATACAGGTATAAAATATCCTTTAGCTGATTATGAATTATTACCGAATATGGCAATCATTGATACTGATTTTCATATGACAGCCCCAAAAGGACTTACTGCTGCTTCTGGTATCGATGCAGTTACTCATGCTGTTGAAGCTTATGCTTCAATAATGGCAACTGATTATACTGATTCATTAGCTATTCAATCATTAAAAATAATATTTGAATATTTGCCAAGGGCTTATAAAAATGGACTAACAGATGTGGTTGCTCGTGAAAAAATGGCTAACGCTGCCACAATGGCGGGTATGTCATTTGCAAATGCTTTTTTAGGCATTTGTCATTCTATGGCACATAAATTAGGTTCATTTCATCATCTAGCCCACGGTTTAGCAAATGCATTGATGATTGAAGAAGTAATTAGATTTAATTCATCTAATGTCCCAACAAAGATGGGAACATTCTCACAATATAGTCATCCTCATACACTAGAAAGGTATGCTGAATTATCTGATGCATTAGGGTTTGGTGGAAAAACAACTGAAGAAAAAGTTGAAAATTTAATCTTGAAAATTAATGAGTTGAAAGAAAAAGTAGGTATTAAAAAGACAATTAAAGATTATGTACCTAATGAAGATGATTTCTTAAATAGACTAGATGATATGGTTGAGCAAGCATTTGATGATCAATGTACAGGAGCAAACCCTAGATATCCTTTATTAAGTGAAATTAAACAAATGTACTTGAACGCATATTATGGAAATAAGTTTGCTGAAGAAGAAATACCAAATCAACCTAATAAAAAGAAAAAATAGGAAAGTGAGGAAGTAATTTTGAATTTAGAAAAAATAATTGCTGTTAGAAAAGGAAAGACTGTTTACAAAGATGGTGACAATTGTATAAAAATATTTAATGAGGATTATTCAAAAGCAGATATCTTAAATGAAGCTTTAAATCAAGCTAGAGTAGAAGAATTACCTATAAATGTACCAAAAATTAAGGCAGTTACGAAAATAGATGAAAAATGGGCTATTGTAACTGAATATATAGAGGGCAAAACTCTTGCTCAATTAATGACTGAAAACTCTGATAAAATAGATGAATATTTAGAAAAATTTATTGATTTACAATTGCAAGTTCAATCTAATACGAGTCCATTATTAACTAAATTAAAAGAAAAGTTCATAAAGAAAATATATCTTGCTGAGGTGGATCCAAATTTGAAATATGATTTACATACTAGATTAGATAGTATGGCAAAAGGCTACTCAGTATGTCATGGAGACTTCAATCCATCCAATATAATAATTGGTGAAAACGGTAAAACATATATTATTGACTGGGGACATGCGACACAAGGAAATCCTTGTGCAGATGTTGCAAGAACATATTTATTATTTTGCTTAGCCGGAGATAAAGCTACTGCAGAAAAATATATGAATCTATATTGTATAAAAAGTAAAAAAGACAAAAAAGATGTCCAAAGATGGTTACCAATTGTAGCTGTATCACAATCAGTAAAAGGTAATAAAGAAGAAAGAGATTTGTTACTTACTTGGGCAAATGTTATGGACTTTGAATAAAAAAAGACCATTAAGCATTTTAAAAGATGTGCTTAATGGTTTTTTATATTAAATAATTAAAGTGTGTTTTTTTCTATTTTTCCATTCAAGATAACTACCTTGGCATCTGTAAGATAATGGAAAGGATCACCAGACCAAATAACTAAGTCTGCATCTTTACCTTCTCTAATGCTTCCAACTCTATCATCAATTTGACATAGTTTAGCAGCAGAAATAGTTAAAGCTTTTAAAGTATCGTACTCACTCAAACCAGCTTTTCTAAATAGACTAGCTTGAGTTAATGTATTGGATAATGGAATAACCGGATGATCTGTCATAATTGCAAATTCTATGTTGTTATCATGAAGAACCTTTGCACTATCAAAAGATTTATGCTTTAATTCATATTTTGATTTATTACCAAATACCGGACCAATTATACATTTTTGATTATATTCTTTTAGTACATCTGGGAATAAATAGCCTTCAGTGCAATGGTCTATTGTAGCATTAAGATTAAATTCTTTTATTATTCTCATAGCAGTAAAGATATCATCCAATTGATGAGCGTGAATTTTAACTAACATTCCATCAAAAACTCTTGATAGAGATTCTAATTTCATATTAAATTCAGGTTTTTTAGCGCTTTTCGGATCTAATTTTAAATCACTTAAGTATTTTTGTTTCTTTTCATAATAATCTCTTGCTTTAAATAACCATTCTCTCATAAGAGCGGCAGAAGCCATTCTTGTGGCTGGGTTTCTATTTGAATTACCATAACATCTTTTTGGATTCTCACCTAATGCCATTTTCATAGCGATTTCTTCTTTTAAAACCATTTCATTAACGGTTTTACCTTTAGTTTTCAAAGCACAAAAAGTTCCGCCGATTATATTAGCACTTCCTGGTCCACAACAAACTGTTGTTACACCACTATATAGAGCTTCCTCAAAGCAAGGATCTTGTGGCTTAACTGAATCAATACCTCTCAGCTCGGGATAAATTGGATTTGTAATCTCATTCCCATCACTTCCAGCCCAACCAATTGTTGATTCTATTAATCCTATATGACAATGTGGATCAACAATACCAGGAGTTAAAAGCATTCCTTTTGCATCTATAATTGTTGCATTGGGATAGTCTAACTCGTTTATTAAACCAATTTTACTGAATTTATTATTTTCTATTAAGATATCACCAATTTTGTAGTTAATATCTTCCATAGAAACAATATTTGCATTTTTAATAATTATCATAAAATATTCTCCTTTTATATAGTATATCATATAAATAAAAATATAGACACTAAAACTTGAAAAAAATATATATTTATGATAAAATACAATAAATGCAGGTGTAGTTTAATGGTAGAACATCAGCTTCCCAAGCTGAATGTACGGGTTCGATTCCCGCCATCTGCTCCATTAGATTTGGTCAATAAGTCTTTTTTAAATATAACTAAATAAGAGATTTATTGTGTAAATATAGTCCGAAAGGGCTATTTTTTTTATTTTCAGAGCAAAAATATCCTAAAAGATGGTAGGAGCTAGTGGGGATTCGAATAGGGGAGTTGTTCGGACTCGAACTAATTAAAGTATTTTGCATTAGTGGGGACTCGAACCTATAAGAGATAATGGTGGAAAGAATTCTAATAATAGTGTATAATTATTATAGACATCAAACAATGGTTGATATTATCAATTTTGCCTCCATTGTTTTAAAATAATATTTGAGTTATAATGTAGATGTAAATTAATTTACACTGTCAATGGCCAATGACTTAAAACTATAAAGGAGTTTTTATGAATATAGGTAATAGAATAAAAGAATTAAGAGTGAAGAATAAAGTGACTCAAGAAGAACTTGCAAAAGTATTACAAGTCTCAACACAAGCAGTATCAAAATGGGAAAATGGTGGATCACCAGACTTAGAACTTGTTCCATCAATAGCAACATATTTTAATGTAACAACTGATTACTTATTTGATATGAAAGATAGTGATATAGTTAATATAGACAAGAAAGTAGCTAAATACATACAAAGTTTTGATTTAGAGAATAGAATGAATGTTGCATATGATTTAGCATTCAAAATGTCAATTGCAACACGTGGAGATGAAATTGAAGATCAAGACAAATTTGATGAACTTATTAATAATGATGATATGTTTTCAACTATAATAGGACCAGAAGGTATAGCAATTACATCACTAGCAAAAGCTAATAAAATATTCCTATGCTTACCAAAAGATGATTTATCTGATTACTCAAAAATGCTTTTAAGTAGGGATAGTCAAAGAAAATTCTGTGAATATTTAAGTGATGAATTATTTTATAATACAGTAGTATTTTTACATTCGAGAAATGGTGGAAACTTTACTGAACAATTATTAATCGATAATTTGAATATAACATATGATGAAGCAAAATCAGTTCTAAAAAAAATGGAAGAATTTAAAATTGTATCTTGTGCTGATGTTCCAATTAATGATACAACAATCGAATTATATGCTGTATTACAAAACCCTCAAATTGTTGGATTAATATCAATGCTTGACATGGTTGTTAATAAACCAAATACGTATTATTATTATTGTGGAGGACCTAACAATTATTTTAGAAATAAATAATTTTACTTGACTCTCCAGTTAACTGTAATGTTATAATCATATTGTAATAAGTTAGCTAGCAATTATTACAAAGGAGGCTTTATGAAATATTTAAGAATAGGTGATTTTTCTAATGTTGCAGGAATCAGTGTAAAAACAATTAGATTCTATGAAGAGAAAGGATTAATCAAACCTGCTTATATTGATAAATATACAGGATATAGATATTATGATGAAAAAAACATAGAACAAATATTAATGATATTACAATATAAGAATATGGGCTTTACATTAGAAGAAATTAAAAACATAAATCCTAATCTACTTGTTTCAAAAGTTGAATCTTTAAAAGAACAAATGATTAATATAAAGAAAAATATTAATTATATTGAATCAATGATTGAAAAAGGAGAGTGTAGTGAATTGGTATTTGTAAATGATGAAAAAGTAATTGGAAAATGGGAATTATTAAAAGATGAACCATTTCCTTTTAATGAATTATATTTCTTGCCTAATGGAAAAGAATACTGGGTGTTTAGTTGGACCAAAGGATATTTAAAAATTATTGATACTTATCATCCATATGAAATAGTTAATGATATATTAATAATAGGTGTAGTTGATGTAAATGGAGTAATTGGTAAGAAAG
>JAZNJG010000191.1:0-3781 GCA_045577945.1 Bacilli bacterium
GTATTTGTATTATTATCTATTATATTTATATTATCTAAACTAATCACTTCAGCATTATCAGAACTGCTTAATTCATTTTTACGATTTTGAGCATTTTTTAAGATATCACTTGTTTTAATTTTATAACCTTTTTTATTAGCCACAAAAATCATCCTTTCTATCATCATATTATATCACAATTCAATTAAAAAACATAGAACTTTTTTTATATAAAGATATAGATTATAGTAATTAATAATATCTTAGTATTATTTTAGTTTATATCGTTATATAATTATATATTAATTATATTTTTTTAAATATTTAATTTAAAAATAATTAAATTAATAGTATAATAATACTATAATATTTATTATGGAGGATATAGTATATGACATATATAGAAAAGATAATTAATGATGTAAAAAAAAATAATCCTTATGAACCTGAATTTCATCAAGCTGTTACCGAAATACTTACTTCACTTGAACCTGTTATAAATGCCAACCCTGATTTTGAGAAAAAAGGTTTACTAGAAAGATTTGTGGAGGCAGAAAGATGTATTTTATTTAGAGTCCCTTGGGTTGATGATAATGGTGTTGTCCATGTTAATAAAGGCTATAGAGTTCAATTCAATAGTGCAATAGGACCATATAAAGGAGGATTAAGATTTCATCCTTCGGTAAATCTATCTGTCATAAAATTTCTTGCTTTTGAACAAATTTTAAAAAATAGTTTAACTTCGCTTCCTATAGGAGGAGGAAAAGGTGGATCAGATTTTGATCCAAAAGGAAAAAGTGATAATGAAATCATGAGATTTTGTCAAAGTTTTATGAATGAATTATATCGTCATATTGGTGCTGATACAGATGTTCCTGCTGGTGATATCGGAGTTGGTGAAAGAGAAATTGGCTATTTATTTGGTCAATATAAAAAATTGTGTAATGAACATACAGGAGTGTTTACCGGAAGAGGATTATCATATGGGGGCTCATTAATTAGAAAACAAGCTACTGGATATGGCTTAATCTACATAACTGAAGAAGCAATGAAAATGAGAAATGATTCTTTTAAAGGAAAAAAGGTTATTATTTCTGGAAGTGGAAATGTAGCTATATATGCATGTGAAAAAGCTATTGAATTAGGTGCTAAAGTTTTAGCAATGTATGATTCTAATGGTTATATATATGATGAGAACGGCATAAATCTAGAAATTATTAAAGAAATTAAAGAAGTTAAACGCGGACGTATTAAAGAATACTTAAATTATGAAAAAAATGCAATTTATGGTGATAATCCTAAGGATATTTGGAAAATTCCTTGTGATGTTGCTTTGCCGTGTGCAACTCAAAATGAAATTGATGAAGAAAGTGCTCTAGCTTTAATTAATAACGGTGTTAAATACGTTTGTGAAGGAGCTAATATGCCTACGAATGCTGAAGCCTTAAAAGTTTTCTTGCAAAAGAAAGATTTAGTGTTCCTTCCAGGAAAAGCTGCTAACGCCGGAGGGGTTGCTACTTCCGCATTAGAAATGGCCCAATCATCTGGTAGATTATACTGGTCAAGTAAGGAAGTTGATGAAAAACTTAAAAATATTATGATTAATATTTATCATAATATAGATGATGCTGCTAAAAAATATGGATATAAAGATAACTATGTTATGGGAGCAAATATTGCGGGATTTGAAAAAGTTGCTAAAGCAATGCTTGCTCAAGGAATTGTATAATCTAATAAAATAAAAGCTCATAGGTCTATTCCTATGAGTTTTTTCTTATCAGTAACTTATGGATAGTTATAATCATATAATATACTATGACTAACTATAATGATAATTTATATAATATAGATATAAACAATAATATTAATGAAAGATTAAGCGATTTACAATTTGAGGAAAGCTTAGGATCATTATTTGCCTTAGGATCTTTATTAAATATTTTTGGTATTGAAAAGGAAAAAAATGACTTAATAAATAATAAAGATAGCACTAACTCAAAATTAATCTTTTTATTTGTTCTATTCCTATCTTTATATGTTTATATTAGAATATTCTTTAGAAATAAACATAATTATCAAGAGGCATTAGAGAATATTAACAATAGAAGTGTTTTTAATAATAATATTTTTAATTCTTCTATAAGATTATTTGCAAGTATTTTCTTTATCACAGCTGTAATTTTAAGCATTTTCTTTGAAATACAAGAGAGATTTCCTACACCTCCTGAAATATAATTTTCACTATACTTTTTTTGACTAATAGTGTATAATAATATGTAATTTATATTAGATTAAGGAACCACATATGAAAAACACAAAAAAATGGATATTTATGACGATTACCTTAATATTAGGTGTTGTCTCTTTTTACCTCGGAAAAAATTACATTTTACCGTTATATACTATTTATGTTAATTATATTTGTACTTGCTACATAATATTTAACTTCTTATACTTTATCATTATGCTGATAATATCTAAAAAACTAAATAATAATATTTCTCATAATGTTTACAAACCAAAGCCAAAAGAGATTGAATTAGCCAAAAACAATTATCCTAATTATTTTTCTAAAATGAGAAAAAAACTAGTAAAAGCTGATATTTATTACTATTTTGTTATGATAGTTTTCTTAATAGGATATATGGTATGTTTGATTTCCAATAAGCCTTGGTTCATTGCCTTTGGCATTATATATGCAATAAACTTTTATAAAATGCTAGTCAAATCTATTTCTTCATTCATTTTTCCTAATCAAAGATTTATAATTACTAAAGAAAATGATCCTAGTACAGTAGAACTAATAGAAAAAGCTGCTATCAGCGTAGGAATTGATAAAGAAGTTATATGTTTTTTGAATAGCAATGCAAATATTGCTATTTATGAAACTGATAAACATATTTTCATTTCTCTTGGAATATTCATTATACAACTTCTAACAAATGAAGAGTTATACGCAGCTTTAACACATGAATTTATTAAAACAAGGGATAGTCATTCGAGAAAAATATATCAATTGTTTGAATCTATCGATAAGTGGGATCATAACCTAAATAAGTTCTCATTCCACAAATGGTTCATATTACCTCAAATCAAATGGGTTGCTAGAGAAATTCCGACATTCTCAGACCTATCAATGTATCACTTTGAAACATATGCTGATAGCCTTTTGAAAAATTATTGCAATCCACAAGAATACTTAAATTGTTTGGCTAAAAGCGCTATAAACAATATATATATGGAAGACAATCAAGAAGAATTCCTTGAAGTATTCAAAAACGACAGTTTACCATTAAATCATTATAATTACATTAGACTATCAATTATTGATTTTTATAATAAAAATACTAGTTTAATTAATCAAATAATAATTAATGAACTACCTGACGATATACAAGCCTCTCCTTCATTCAAGGAAAGATTAAATTATTTTGATTGCAAAGATTATCAAATAAGCTTTGATGAACAAATAGATGATATTATATACTTGATTAATCAAATATCTGACATGACTTATGAACATTATAACCAAATATTTATTCAAAAAAAATCTCAATATGAATATTATAGTAATCTTGCAAAAGAATTAGAAGATAAAGATATTAGTACATTAGATAATTATACACTAAATAATTTATCTTATTACCATGTTAAGATTTTAAAATTTACTAAAGCTTTAGAAGAAAACAATTTTATTTTAAAGAATAATCCCTTCAACTCTTTAGCATATTATGAAATTGGCAACATACTTTTAATGCAATATAATAATGAAGGAATAAAGTACATAGAAAAAGCTATTGAA
>JAZNJG010000192.1:0-46462 GCA_045577945.1 Bacilli bacterium
ATTACATGATATTACAACACATAGAAAAATAAATAATGTGAATATTTTAAGTATATTAGTTATTAATTTCATAATAGCCTCCCACTATATATATTATAACATTATATATATATATCAACAAATAATTTTTTTAAAAAGAAAAAGAGATTAATCATTATAAGATTAATCTCAGTTAATTTTCATATTTATTTGGCTTTTGCTGGATTTGCCCACATTTTCTTTAGTAGTTCTTTTCCTATCTTTATACTATCCATATCTTCACGTTTAAAATCGTGATATGTGAAGAAAATAGTTCCATCAACTTTATCTAATGTTTGGTTATAAAGTAATTGGTTTGGAATTTCTTCTGGATTTGCCCATGATCCTTCTTTACTATAGCGATAAATAGCTTGTCCCATATATAGCTTTGTATTAGTTTCCTTTGCGGCCCAATTCCACCAATCAGCTAAATCAGCATATCTAACTAAACAAACTTCTTTACCTTCATCATTTAATTTTGTATTGTCCATATCAAAATAGTTTTGAGGTGTTACATAGTCTATCCAACCTTTTTCCATCCATTTATAGATGTCTGCATATAAGCCTTTATAGTTAGTTAAGCAGCCAGAGCCATTGTTAGAACCTTTTTCCCAAGCACCTTCATCGTCTTTTTTGTCATCATCATAAAATTTTGTATTTGTACGATATATACCAAAAGGACTAATTCCAAATTCTACTTTTTTATCTAGTTTTGCTAGTTTGTTGTGGATCAATTCGATCATTAAATCTACATTATTTCTTCTAAAATCACTTATTTTTTCAAAACCAGCTTTAACTTTCTTTTCTTCTTCATCTTCATCAGCAATATCTTCATAAGGATAGAAATAATCATCAATATGAACTGCTTTGATATCATATTTTTCAGCAATTTCGATAATACTATCACTTACATATTCACGAACCAATTCATTTGCGGGGTCTAACAATAGTTTATTTTGTTTAGTAAGGATTGTACATTCAGGATGTAATCTTGCAAAGTTATTAGGTGCTAATGTAGCAATAAATTGTTCTTTAGTCATACCTTTTTCTTTAATGTCAACTCTTCCTGCTCTATATGGATTAATCCATGCATGTACTTCAATATTAGCTTTTTTTGCTTCTTCCATAAAGAATCCAAAAACATCAAATCCCGGATAACATCCTTCGTTTCCTGTTAATACAGAACTCCAAGGATTCATTTTAGATTCATATAAAGCATCGTTTACAGGTCTTACTTGGAAAATAATAGAATTCATATTATATTCTTTTAAAGTTTTAATTACATCAAGTAAATAATCTTTTAAACTTTGAATACTTTCATCGCTAGAGTTTTTCATTTTAGGGATATCAATGTTTGCAACAGTTGATAACCAAACAGCACGAAGTTCCTCTTTTTTTTCAACATATTCCTCAGGGATTAATACATCTTTATCAGTATCATAATATTTAATATTTCCCTCAAAACAAAATCTTTTAATCGGCTTCATATAGGTCCTCCTCTAATGTAATTGTTTTTGTATCTGTATCTAAAGTAGCCTTTATTCCAATTGGTAGATTCACAAATGGAAAATCATGACCACATGCAAAATCATAAAGCACAGGTTTACCCAAATCTTTTAAGTAATGTTCTAAAACATCCATCACTGTTTGCGTTCCTTTACGGCTTTCACTTTGATTACAGCCCGTGAAATATCCTAAAACAAACCCTTTAGCTTTTTCAAGCATTCCTCTTAGTTTTATACTTGATAGATATCTATCTATTTGATATGGTTCTTCTGATACTTCTTCTATGAAAACAATTTTATCGGTAAAATCAAGTTCATACTCACTACCTACCATAGTAGCTATTAAACTCAAATTTCCCCCAATTATCTCACCAGTACATTTGCCAGGAACCATCACTTTAGCATCCTTATTAGGATTTTGTAAAACTCTTCCTTTTTGATTTTCAGTTAAAACGGTCCAGAAATCATTAATCGAAAATTCATCACAACTATTACTACCAACATATATACCAACTAATCCGTGCAAAGCAGGAATATTAGTTTTCTTATATATTGCATTTGTAAGAACAGTTATATCACTAAATCCGCATAATAATTTAGGATTATTCTTTATAACCTCAAAATCAACTTTATCTACCATACGAGAGCAACCATAGCCTCCTCGCATACATACTATAGCTTTTACTTCTGGATCTTTAAACATTTCATTAACATCTTCAGCTCTAAGTTCATCACTTCCAGCTAAATATCCTTCAGTAGCTGTAAAGGATTTTCCAAATTTTAATTTAAAACCTTTTTCTTCAAACCCTTCGATCATCTTACTATATCTTTCAAAAACATTATCAGGGTTTTTAAAAGCTGGGTTAATAATCCCTATTGTATCACCTTTTTTTAATTTCTCTAGCATAGCTTTATCCTTATTTTATGTTGTGTTTTGTATTATGTTTTATATTTTGTTATATATTTATATTATCTATTACTCATATATTGTTTATAGCTTTATGCTATTTAGTAACAATTATTTATTATTTAAAATCTTTTCTTAAAATATTAAATGATTGAGCTATTCTTAACCCTGCATATAAATAAATATTACGAGCACGATTATCAGAGCCAGTAAATAACGTCATAAAAGTTGCTCCATTTTCTTTAGATTTTTGGCAAAGCATGCAAAACATTGTTTTACCTAATCCTCTTTTTTGGGCTTTCGGATGAATTGCTACTCCAGATAAATACGCTCTTCCTGTTGGTTCAGTTCTAACTGGTCCAGTAAATCCTAATATCTCTCCATCTTTTTGAACTATCAGTAATGGATCCGGATTTGGTTTAGCAAGTGTAGCATGAACAGATGCTCTAAATCCTTCATTTCCTAATGCATCAAACATTTCATCAAATCCGTAATGTAGTTTAGGATCATAATATGTTATTGTGTAACCATCTTTTTCATTTTCAGCGATTTTGTTCTTTATTTCTTCTGTTAATTCAAATTTTGTTAAATCAACATGAAAGCCATCTTGTTGTCCTGTTGAATAATATTTATTTGCTAAAAGAAGGAAATAATATGGAGTATTATATGGAACTGCTGGTGCACCTGCATGTTCATGTTTATCATATCCAGGAATATACCATTTTAAATTGATCGGGCAAGCAAAATAATTTCTTATAAATTTTCTTCCTTCAGATTGTAAATAGTTTTCCAAATACTTTAATATTTTTGTTCCAATTCCATTTCTTTGATATTCTTTTTTAACACAAATCATCGAAATAAATCCAGGTGCAGTTTCTGGATCAGATCCTTCTCGATAAATAGCATTCCCATAACCAATTATCTCATCATTTAATTTAGCTATAACACTTCCTTCATTTTTATAATGAGGGTTTTTCAAAAATTTCCCATTAAATTCTTCAACAGACATAGGGGCATAAATAGAATCTTCAGAAACTATTTCATTCCACATATTAACAACTTCGTTAACATCTTCCGCTTTAAATTGTAATAATTTTATATTTTCTAAATTATCTTTTCTCATACTTTTACCCTTTATTACTTCTTTATATTTTAAAATTTATGTTTAAATTACTCGCCAAAATTAGCTATAATGAAATTACCAATCATTCCTCTGTATGGGATTAATAACACATTACTTCTTGTTGGATGAACTCTATTTGAAAGTAAAGAAAATCCTACCTTATTTATTCTATCAATAAATATATTAGTTCCTGTAAAACCAGTATGTAAAATAGTTTCTTTGCTTGCTAAATCTCCCGCAGAGCAATAATCTCCTTGAACAATCCAACCAATTCCTCTAGTGTTTAACGTTAATGCAATTCCTTTTGGCTCAACAACTTGAGGAGTAAACAATAAATTTATAGATGCTTTAGATAATATTCTTTTACCATTATAAACTCCATTATCAAGAATCATCCTGATAAAATGGCTAATATCTTTTGCACAACTAAATAAACCAGCATGACCAGCGACTCCACCTAATATATAAGCCATCTCATCATGAACATAACCTCTAACGATACCTTTAACGATATCATCATTTCGTTCTTCAGTTGGTGCACATCTTTTTATATTCTCCTTATCCTTCAAAGCTGGATTATATCCTGTGGAATACATTTCTAATGGATCAAAGATATTTTCTTTAGCATACTGGTCCAAACTCATTCCTGATATTTCTTCAACAATGAATCCTAGCAGAATAAATCCTATATCTGAATATACTATTTTAGTGTTTTTTTCATATGTTGTTTGTAAAGCATAAATTTTATCTAAGGCTTCTTCTCTTGATTTTATTTTAGTAACACCACTTACACCAGCAGGTAATCCTGATGTGTGAGTGATTAAATCCCAAATCAAAATATTATCATGTTTAAATCTAGGAAGATATTTCTTTACACTATCATACAAACGAAGTTTCCCTTGTTCCATTAATTTAATAATACATGTTGTAGTACTTATTACTTTTGAACAAGATGCCATATCATATAAAGTATCAATTTCATTTTCCTCAATTGGATATAATGATTTTTTACCAAGCACATCCACATGGCTTCCGCTAGAACATTCTAGAGAATAAGTGCAACCAGGAAAAATATTTTTCTCCACGGCTTCTGACAATAAATTATTTAATGTTTGTATACTTTCTAGAAAGTTTTTTTCTTGGAAATTCTTATCCATAATATCTCCTTTTAGATTATATTTATATATTATATCCGTATATTCTTATTTATTCCAGATTTTATCTTTATATCTATCGTAAAAATTCTTATAACAAATTTTTTCAATGTCTTCTTCTGAATATCCTCTTTCTCTTAAGCCTTCAATAATTCTATAAGCTTTTGTGGCATCAGATACATCTTCAATATTAGAGTTTGGGAATTCAATTAGATAATCCATAAAGTCAAATCCAAAACATAAATTATTAATTCCCATAAATTTCTTAGCATAATCAACATGATCTAAGAAATGTTCTAAATCTTGTTTACTCTTATCATCATTTACAAAATTATTAGCTAATGTTAAACCAAATAATCCATCAACTTTCTTTAAAGCTATCATTTGGTCATCAGTTAAATTTCTTACATGTCCACACAACGCCTTACATAAACCATGTGAATAAATAATATTTTTATCAACTAATTCTAATGCTTCATAGAAACTCTTTTCATTTAGGTGAGCTAAGTCAATTATCATATCTAACTCTTGCATACGTTTAAATAATTTCTTGCCTTCTTCTGTTATACCTCTTTCAGGATCTGCTTTAGCACCTGTTGCATAATCGTTAGCTTCATTCCATGTAACCATTGCATGTCTAAATCCCATTTCATATAAAACATCTAAGTCTTCTACACTTTTTAGATTTCTTAATCCTTCTAAACCTAATACAACTTTAAACTCAGGAAGTTTATTCATATCAATTTGGCGGATTGCATTCTTTAATCCTTCTATTAAATCAAATTCATCTGGTGAATACATTGTCCATAATCCACCTCTTATAACGCTGTTATTAAGTTGATTAACATGGTAATTTTCGAATTGTTTTTCTACTCCTCTTTTTTGCTTACGATCTAAGTCATATAACATATCACTATGTGTATCAAAAATCTTTATATCTTTCTTTTCAAACACATAATTATTAACCAATTCCTCATATGATTGTCTTCTAGCAACTTCATACACTTTATCACCATTAACAAAAATGACTCCTGGTTTAACTAAATTGTTATAATTCATTGACATTGTATAGCAATAAGCACCAGTAACATGCGTACAAATAATATCACCTATTTCTGCTTTTGGTAATAATACATCAGTAGCGATTAGGTCGCCACTTTCACAACATTTACCACTTACTGTATAAACATATTTTTCATCGCTATTTACATTTGAAGCATTTTCAATTGTATATGAAGCATCGTAAAGAGCCTTACGAATATTATCAGGCATACCACCATCAACAAATAGATATTCCTTACCTGCATATGTTTTTTTAACTCCTCCACAAGTATATATTGTTATACCTGCATCCCCAACAATACTTCTTCCTGGTTCAATTAATAAATTTTCTATTTTCAAATCATTTTTCTTTACTTCTTCATATGTAAATTCAATTAATTTTGGTAGTACAGTTTTGACATCAATTTCAGCATCATCATCTAAATATTTAATACCAAATCCACCACCAAAGTTTAATGATTTAAACTCAAATCCATATTTATCTTGAACTTTTTTAATATATTCTAAAAGTTTACGTGACAGTGCAAAATATACTTCTCCATCTGTAATAGATGAACCTATATGACTATGGAATCCTTCTAATTCTAAATATTCATTTTCTTTATAGATATTAAATATTTTATCCATTAATTTATCATCATATAAAGATTCCCCAAATTTAGAATCAAGTAAACTTGTCTCAACGAAGGCATGTGTATGTCCCTCAATTCCTGGATTTATTCTAAATAATGTTACTACTTTTTTATTAAGTTCTTTATTATTTACCTTTTCATTAACAATTTTTGATAATAATTCTAATTCATGCAAATTATCAACTATTATATGACCAACTCCAAAATCAATTGCCATTTCTAACTCTTCCCTAGTCTTGTTATTTCCATGTAATTCAACACTACTCATAGGAAAACCCGCTTTATTTAATAAGTATAAATCACCAGCAGTAATAGCATCAATAAATAAATTATTCTCTTTTAGTATTTCACATAATCTAGGGCAAATGAAAGCTTTTGAAGCATAAACAACTTGACAGTTAAACTTATCACTTTTAAAAGAATCTTTATATAAATTAATTTTATCTAAGATTCCTTGTTCATCGTAAACATAAAGTGGTGTCTTAAAGTCCTTTGCTAATTTTTCTAAAGAAAAATTTCCCATAAATAGTTTGTTGTTAATTACTTTCATTGATTTGGTTTTCATATTATTTCTCCTCGTATAATTATTTATAATTATATTTATATTTATATTTATTTTTATTTTTATTTTATTTTAAATTTTAAATATTATATGTTATATATTGTCTTCTATATTTGATAATAATTCTAAAAATGATTTATCATCTTTTACGTAATTTAATTGTACTCGATATCTTTTAATGTTATCAATTCCTCGCATATAGAAAGCAGCCATTGATCTCATCTCTAAAAGTGCAATCTTCTCACTTTTAATTTTTTTCAATTCTTCATAATGATATCTTATCATTCTAATTTTTTCAAGTGGTGTTGGAATGTACTCTTCTTTTATTCCTTTAAAATAATTATCAATGTTCTTAATTAACCATGGATTCCCCATTGCTCCACGACCTATCATTACATAATCGCAATTAGTATACTCTATCATCCTTACGGCATCTTCTACTGATGTTATGTCACCATTTCCAATAACTGGAATTGATACACTTTCTTTCACTGTTTTAATAAAATCAAGGTTTGCTTTACCAGAATATAAATCACTTTTTGTTCTTCCGTGAATTGCTATTAATGACGCTCCAGCCTCTTCAATTTTTTTAGCTACTAACGCACAATTAATTGAGTCATGGTCATAACCTGCTCTTATCTTTACACTTACTGGAACTGTGCTATTATCAACAACAGCTTTGACCATTTTATAAACCTTTTCTGGATCTTTTAATAGTTCACTACCAGACCCTTGTTTTAATACTTTCCTAATTGGACACCCCATATTTATATCAATAATACTAGGGGTACTATTAGCACATACTATTTTAGTGGCGATAATCATATCATCAATCTCTCCACCAAATAATTGTATTGCTACCGGTTTTTCCTCTTCGGTTACTTTTATATATGCTTTAGTTTGTTCATTATCATACATTAAACCCTTAGCACTTACCATTTCAGTATACACCAAACTTGCTCCAAATTCTTTCATTATCTTTCTATAAGCAATATTTGTATATCCAGCCAATGGAGCTGATATAACCTTACCTTTTATTAAATCTCTTATATCCATAACTAACACCTTTAAAAAGGGATCCGTGCTTAAGTCCCCATACCCACATACCAAGTTAAGCTTAAGGCTGCTTCAGTCACGACCTGACCTGGTTCACTTTTTGGTATTGGATACAGAGATTTAAACATAGATCCCTTATACATATTATATCTCATTTAATTAATAAAATCAATTATTTTAGTATAATTATTATTAATTTTATAAACTAACCATAAACACAAATATAATTAATGTTTTATATTTATACTTTATTTCTTTTTTGCCTAAAAAAGTCCTTCATTAGATTTGATACTTCCTCTTCTAATTCTCCACAGGAAACTAAAATATTATGATTAGATTTATATATATTTAAGACTTCACCAGCGCTTTTAATAGCCCCAAACTTAGGTTCAAAAGCACTAAAAACAATTCTTTCAATTCGTGATTGCATTATTGCTCCTAAACACATAAGACAAGGTTCTAATGTTATATAAATTGTACATCCATCTAGAAATTTCGTGTCTAATTTTTTACATGCTTTACGTATTGCTTCTATTTCTGCATGCGCCAGTACACTTTTTTTCTTTTCTCTTAAGTTATGTGCCTTTGCAATTATTTCCCCATCTTTCACAATCACACATCCAACTGGAACTTCATCCTTTTTAAAAGCTTTTTTTGCTTCCTTTAAGCATTCCTTTAAGTAAAATAAATCATTCATATAACTTTATTATTTATCTTTTCGTAAAACAACATGACAATGGCGGCATCTTGCTTCGTAGCTTTCTTTAGCTCCCACAAGTATAATTGGATCATCATAATACGCAGGTTTTCCATCAATTAATCTTTGAGTTCTAGTAGCTAGTCCTCCACATACTTGACATATAGCGTTTAATTTAGTTACACATTCAGCTTTTGATAAAAGTTCTGGCATAACACCAAAAGGCTCTCCTCTAAAATCAGTATCAAGACCAGCACAAATTACCCTTACACCCCTATTAGCGTAATAATCACATACTTCTAAAATATCTCTATCCATAAATTGTACTTCATCAATAGCAATGGCATATGGATATGGAGCTTTTATATATTCATATATATCTTTTGCTTTTGATATGCAAATTGAATCTCCACGAGTATTATTATGTGATACAATGTCATTTGCGCTATATCTATTATCTATTATAGGCTTAAAAACAATTATTCTCTTTTTAGCATACTCAATTCTTCTTATTCGTCTTAATAATTCCTCAGTTTTACCAGCGAACATGCTTCCACAAATTACTTCAATCCAACCTTCTTTTAATTGTAAATCCATTATAAAACCAACTTTCTAATTTCATTTTCTTATTTATAGATATTATACTAAATTTCGGCATAAATTTAAAGCCTTTTTTTAAATGAAATTATTTTCATTTTTACATTTTGTTTTCATAAATATTTATTTAAAAATTGTTTGACTTTTTTAGCGTAATGTAGTATAATATTATAGGAACTTTCTATGGTTACTAAAACTATGGCGGAAGGAGTAATAAACATGAAAAAGAATATTCATCCAAAATACCAAAAGGTTCAAGTTGTTTGTACAACTTGTGGAAACACATTTGAAAGTGGATCAGTACTAAAAGAACTACGTGTTGATACATGCTCAAAATGTCATCCTTTCTATACTGGCGAACAAAAGTTCGTTCAAGCTGCTGGTAGAGTTGAACGCTTCAATAAACGTTTAGAAAAAAAAGAACAAAAATAAAAAATTAAGTGCTAAACATTAAGTTTAGCACTATTTTTTGTTTTTATTTTATATATTTTATTAACGTCCTCCGCGGAAACCGCCTCCACCATGTGAGCCTCCTCCGCCATGGGAACCACTATTACTAGGACCATTAGAATAACATCTAGCACTCATTCTATTACAACATTTACATAATCTCTTATTTATTATAAAATTTATTCCATACAAGTTAGAATAACTAATAAATGTTCCTTTTTTGTCAATTACAGGATTTAAGTTATCAATAGATAAATTATCTAGATTATTATTTGCTATTACTTTATCCTCTATCCCTAATACTACCGCATAAACAAGTATTAGTTCTAATTCATTTATAGAATTAATATCAAGATTTTTATTTATTTCATCCTTTGTCTCTAAATATCTTTTAAACGCTTTCCACCTAGCATATATTTCAATTCCTGTTTTAGTTTTTTTCTTAATTGTTAAAGTATAAGAAACTAAGACAATTCCCGCAACTAACGGCAATAGAAATGTATACATACTGTTAATTTCATATGTGGCACCAATAATCAATGCAAATATTGATGGGATAAATCCTATTATACTTAGAAGACTTAACTTATTTAAAGTCTTCTTTTGATTTATAAAGAACTTGTATTTTCTTCCCTCTTTTTTCACTTCAGTAGTGAATTTTTTTATAAACTCTTCATATTTAGTTGCTTGAGATAAATCTTTACCATAGTTTTCAATATCGTTTATAGTAACAAATGATCCATTACCAATATCATCAATAAACATCTTTATTACTAGTTTATCTATATTAGATAATTCTGTTTCGTCGTCTTTCAACTCTTCTTTTAAACATATCTTTAAATTCTTTATATTTGTATCATTAATATCAGTTATATTACTATCAGATAAATCCTCATCATCATTTTGACATAAATCATTCTTATCTAAATATAAGTGACCTTTTCTTAATAATTGTAATAAAGTTGAGATTACTTCTTTATCTGATATATCCCCTTGATTCATTAAATATCCCACAACATATGGTTCATAATCATAAGGAGGTTTAGATAGATATTTTTCTTTGAAGAAAGGTTCGTACTCTTTATCAAATTTATAATATATTATTATGATGATTATTGCTATGATAAATGTACTTATTATAGATAAAGTTGTAGCTATTTTGTTTATTCTTATTACTTTATTTGCTTCATTGATTCTTGATTCTTCATATTTATCTATTTCATCAAGCAAGTTAATATCAACTCGATATACATTACTCAATTCATCAACTAAACTATTTGGAAATACTACTCTTATATCTAATCTATCACTTTCATTTATATTTAAAATACCAAATAAAGCAGTATGATTATCTTTTGCAAAACTATATGATTCACTGTTTCCATGATAATATGTTTTTATATCTTCTTGGTTAATAAGGGAGTTAGGAAGATAAACACTAACATATGCTTCTTCAACATCCATTCCCATATATTCAAACAATGAATAATTTAGTTCAGCACAATCATTATATGCAGTTATCATCCCATAAATAGTATATGAATATTCAAAAGAATACACGCCTTCAAATTTGCCATATTCATCTGCATCAACATAAACAGATTCACAATAGTCAGGGCATACGTCATGACATGGACATTTAATTTCTTCACCATATCTATCTTTATCATTATCATTGGAAAAACCAACTTTCATATATTTAGTGATTTCAGAAAACTCACCACTATAATAATCGCCTTCATACACTCTAACATTTATATCAGGATCAAGTTCTCCATTAGGAACATTTTTTATATCCTTATACAATGATTCACTGAAGTCTTTATCATAATAAATATCACGATAAACATAGTTATAATAAGTATTTAATTCCATTACTACTATTTCATTCACAAAAACATTTCCTTTGTTATCAACTGTCAATACTGTATTGTAACTTAGCACTTTATTTTCTGTGTTATCTTGTACAATTGTGATTATTGAAAAAATAAATACAAAGAAAAATATAACAACAAACAATATCTTTTTACTATTCATTTAATACTCCATATATTTTACCCAGGATGAATTACTTTCAATTCCTTGAGATTTAAATACCAATCTTTCTTTAGTGATTGGATGGTTAAAGGATATTTCTACGCATCTCAAGCCTAGTGAATCACCATAATTTGGAAGTCTGTAACCATATTTAAAATCATTAATAAGTGGATGATTAATAATCGACATTTGTTTCCTAATTTGATTAAATCTCCCTGTATATAATTTAACTAACAGTACTGAGAAATCATTTTCATCTATTTTAAAATGGTTAATCACACTATACTCAAGTTTGCATTTTTTTCCTTCTTCATCCTCAATTGCAATATTCTCAAAAGTCTTAGTTAGGTTATTTTCTAAAACAGCAGTCCCTTCAATTTTTCCACAACATACGCAAATATATTTTTTATCAAAAACACCTTCACGAATTTGTTTAGAAATACGAGATGCAGCTTTTGACGTTTTACAAAAAACCATTACACCACCAACTCTTCGATCTAAGCGATGAACTAATCCTAAATATACATCACCTGGCTTGTTATATTTAACCTTTATATACTCTTTTAAAAGAGTAAGCATATCCAGATCTTTTGAACTGTCTTCTTGACTCAAAATACCTTCAGGCTTGATGCATACAATAAGATGGTTATCTTCATATAATATCTTTATATCTTTATAGTTAAATTTTTTATCTATACTTTTCATAATAATACTAATTAATTATAAATATTAGTACCACTTTCCGAAGCGACCTTCTTCTTCTCGTTTAGCTTCTTCAGTCTTTTCCTCTTTTTTATCACCCGCAAAAATCAAAGGGCAATAGAAGAAAAACAATGGGAAAGCAACCAATAAACCAATAATTCTAATGATACCTTCAAATACCGAAAACAACACAACAAACGCTGCCACAAATGCTAATAATATTAACCATCTTTTCATACTACACCTTCTTTTTCAACAGACGATAAAAATTTGTATTTTTTATACAATTCTTTCTCTTTAAATAATTTTCTTAATTCTTCTTTTTGATCTTCCCTTATCGTATATTTAGGAAATATCAAGGCTACATCGTTCCCAACATATATATAAAAGCATAAATCTATTTCACAAACTCTAACAATTTTATCCCAAGTGAACATTTTCGACTCATACGCTCTAGAATATTTAACTCCATTTTCAGTAATTACCAAATAATATGGTTCACTATCTGGAGGGGAAACCTTCAGCCTTTTTCCTATTGTTCTACTAATTCGATAATTTCTTGTTGAAGGGATAACAATCCCAACAACCAAACATATACCAAGAATAAGAGTATTTTCAAATATAAATACCCCTAGACATGCAATAATAACACATAATACTACTAATGCAAGTTCTATAATTGGGTAATATGATATATGCTTAAAATGAAATCTATAGAATGACTCTATACGAGCCTTAGAAAAAGTTGTTTTTATTTTAATTTCCATTATTTATACCAATTTTAATTAGATGTTTTATTTCTTAAATATTCTTATTTATCATCAGAATCATCTTGATTATCTTGTGATTCAACTTTAATGTCTTCCACTTTAACTTCTTCATCAAATTTTGGATCGTTATAATATGTTACATCAACTAGTGTTTTAACAAAGTTTTTATTATTAACAACAAAAGGTTTAAACTCACAAATTTCTCTTAAGAATTCATCAAGTTCTGTTTGAGTTCCTTTTTTCATACACTCATTACGACGATCAATAATTAAAATATTTCCTCCATTTAAGAATAAGAAATAATACTCAGGGATTTTATGAACTTCATTAACATATGCCCATGGAAAATCTGCCCAACGTTCTTCACCATTGACTATTTGTGTAAAGCGAATCATATCTTTATTAATTTTATAATGCAAAGTAAACTTTGCGTGTGAAGCAAAAAACTTTCTTAAATAATTATCAACTTTCTTTTCTTCAAAAATAATACCATATACAGAATAAAGAAAGAATATAAATGGTAATATTGCAATTAGGCGAGCATTGCCCTCGTTATATAGGAACATATAAACTGAAAGAGCCAATAATATAAGACTAAATACTATATTAATAATAATAGTTTTATTCTTAACTCTTAATCGATACATTTGACAATACTTTTGAGCACGATAATCATAGTCAGTATCAACTTCAAACAATGATTCCATTGGAGTAGGTGTTAAATGCTCTTCTTTATTTAAATTTTCTAAATTTTCTAAATTATCTGAATTATCTAAATTATCTGAATTATCGAAATTATCTTCTTGAGCATTATTCACTATTAGATTGCTTGAATCTTGATTTTCTAAATTTTCTGAATTTTCTGAATTTTCTTCTTTATTTAAATTTTCTTGATTTAATTTTTTTTCATCCATAATTAGAATCCTCCACCTACCTATTATAACACAAACTTAATATTTTTTAAACATTTAATTTAAAATTAACAATTATCAAATAAATGTCTATTATTTATACCTTTTTATTTTAAAATGTTGTATAATAATATCATAAATTATGGAGGTTTATTTTTATGAAAAAAGTTTTTCTTAGCGTTGACATTGAAGGTATCAATGGTATTAACAATTGGGATGAAACCGAAGCAGGTCACCCTAGATATGCTGAATTTAAAAAAGAATTACAAGCTGAAGTAAAAGCTGCTTGCGAAGGAGCAAAAGCTGCTGGTGTTGAAGAAATTCTGATTAAAGATGCTCATGATTCCGCACGCAATCTTGATATCACTGATTTACCTGAATATACATCTTTACTAAGAGGATGGGAAGGCGGATTATGTTCTATGATGGCAGGTTTAGATGAGACATTTGACGCTGTTATGTTTGTTGGGTATCATAGTCCATCTCGTTCTAGTGGCAACTCTTTATCACACACTATGAACACATCTCGTTTATTCCAAGTTGTTGTTAATGGAGAAATCTATAGCGAGTTTAAAATCAATGCTTTATATGCTTCTTTATTAGGTGTTCCTGTTGCTTTCTTAAGTGGTGATGAGAATCTTACGAAATTAGTGAAAGAAGAAAATCAAAACATCGAAACTGTTGCATCTAAAAAAGGTATGCATTGTGCAGTATTATCTAAACATCCTTCTATTACTCATAAAGAAATTAAGGAAGGAGTTAAAAAAGGTATTGAAAATTGTACTAAAGCTAATATTTTAGACATGCCTAAACATTTTGATGTGAAAATCCAATATAAAGATCATAACAATGCCTATCGCGCATCTTTCTTCCCTGGTGTTAAATTAATTGATAGTGATACTATTGCATTTGAATCAGATAATTATCGTGATGTTTTAGTAGTATTTAAATATTTGCTATAATAAAAAGGACAGATTTTATCTGTCCTATTTTTAATTATTTATTTAGTTTTATTATTTATAGTCATTATTTCAAAAGCTTTTTCTTTGATAGTTCTAATTGCACGTCGAACTAGATTAATACTTTCATATAGTGAAGCATATATAATAGACATATATGGATTATCATCTAATGTCCCTTCCTCTACAGAACGAGAAATAGTCATATCATTCCCAACAATATAAAATGAAACTTGTCTTACAAATCCATATAATAACTTACTATCACTAGCGTTCACACAAATTTCATCTTCAATTGTAACACTTCCGTCATTAATTAGAGATATGAAATTACTCATTGAACGAGAAAAATTAACCATTAAATCTTTAACTAAAGCAGATAAATACATAAATGCATCTAAGTTATGACTCACATTAAATTTATTTTCAGATAATACATATTTTTCTGTAACTTCTTTATTTAGATAACTAATAAAAGTTTGTAAATATTCTTCTTTTTTATTCTCTTGTAAATCAACTTTTTTACCATAACTTATTTGAAGAAGTGAAGGTATTGCTTTATCAATTCTTTTTGTATCTCTTTCTAATATTTCTCCAAATGACATCAATTGACGAAATACGAAAGAATCTTGATCTGCTTCTGATTTTTTCACTTTATCATAAATAACATTATATGTCTTCTTACATTCAGCCACTAACTTCTTAGTCAACTTAACCGCTGTTAACTTACCAGTTAAAACTGTAACCTCGTTTATATCTTGGAAAATAGTCATCTTTTCCAAGCTCACTGGAGAATACATTCCTTTTTTACCACCTAACATTTCATTTGCTCTATTACAAACTACTTCATTAGCATTAATATCCATTCCATAGCCATATCCATCGTGCAACACATCAACTACAAACTGACCATGTAAACGCCCATTTAATATTTCATCACAACTCAAACAGATTGCTTCTGATTCTTTTTCATTCAGTAACCCCATTTTACCATTTGTTTTTGCACTAACTTTCTTTACTGTTGCTAGCGCTTTAATCATTTGTCTTGAAAGACCATGCTTTGTAATTTGAAAAGCCCCTTTAGATCTTTCTGTACCTACTCCATAATATGCTTCTTGAGGAATTGTTTTTTCTCCTAAAGCATCTTTTTCGATTCTATATCTCATTTTTATCACCACTTCATCTTATTGTATCACAATTTTAAAAATAAATAAAGTCTATTTTAAATATCTTCCAACAATTAATTACAAATTATTTAAAATCTACTGTTTTTTATTATCTATATAATAATATTTCTTCAATCATAAATATTATTTTTTTGCATAAATATTAATATAGGATGATGATAATATGGATTTATTAATATATGAAAAAACAAATGAATATTCAGGAGAAATATCAGTAAGCGGATCTAAAAACAGTGCTGTAGCTCTGATTCCTGCTTGCCTTTTGACTGAAGATGAAGTTCTACTTAAAAATATCCCTAATATATCCGATGTAAAAGTTTTAATTAAAATTATTGAATCTTTAGGCCATAAAATTTTTTTTGAAAAAAACACACTAAAAATTAAAAGAAGTAAAAACTATCTATCAATTATAGATAGAGATACTGACAAACTTAGGGGATCATATTATTTCATTGGGTCATATTTAGGGTTCCATGGTAAAATTAGTATCAAAGAATCTGGAGGTTGTAATTTGGGTAAACGTCCGATCAATTATCACATAGACTATTTTAAAAAACTTGGCGTTAATTACTCGAAAGACAATAATTATTTAAACTTTGAAATATATAATTTCATAAAGAATAATAAAGATATTAGGCTACCATTTCCTTCTGTTGGCGCAACAATTAATTTAATCCTATACTCAGTATTAAGAAAAGGAAAAACAATAATACATAATATTGCTATTGAACCAGAAGTCCTTTGTGTGTGTGATTTGTTAAAACAAATGGGCGCTAAAATTAAAGTATCCCATAAAAAAGTTATTATAAAAGGAGTAGAAAGACTCCATGGAACTTCTTTTACTAATATTTACGATAGAATCGAAGCTGCTACTTTTATGTCTTTAGTAAATAAAAAGTCTTTAAATGAGCTTACAATTAATAATGTCAATTATAAACATTTAAAGACTGAAATTTTTATTTATAAAAAATTAGGTTATCATATAACTACAAAAAATAAATCATTAATTATTAAAGCTCCTAATAAATATAAAAGATCAATTAATATAACTACTAAGCCTTATCCTCACTTTTCAACTGATAATAACCCAATACTTACTTCTCTACTAATTTCCATTCCTGGAACACATACAATAACAGAAACAATATATAAAGAAAGATTTTCTCATGTCAATGAGTTAAATAAACTTGGAGCCAATATATCAGTAAAAGAAAACAAAATAATAATTAAATACTCGGATTTATTTTTTGCCAATTCATCTAATTGTGATACACATATCTTAAAAGCTTATGATTTAAGGTGCTCAGCATGTTTAGTCATTGGCGCAATAAACTCTAGAAAAAGAGTGATAATCAAGGATATAGATTACCTTTTTAGAGGCTATGAAAATATCATTTCTAAACTATCTTCTATCGGAGTTAATCTTAAACTCCTAAAGTAGTATCTACATATTTTTTATATCTTTTATTTAATTTATTATTTGCATTTACTATATTATTTGCGTTCTTAATATAGTGATTAGTTTCTCTATATGCATTCATAAAATTTATCTTCTTAGAAATTAGCAAGGCGAACATAATAGACTGTTCGTCTTTTTGTTTTCTTGAATCAATAAATATTCTATTCTTTACATTATTACATATATCTACTGTACATATTCGAGAATTTGAGAAAATATTTAAAGTATCTAGAAATGATGCTGTTATATCGTTATTTTTAAACACTAATAGATTTATCTTTTTATCATAAATATTATCATAATAGTTATCATCAAATATTTTGTTCAAATTACAAGGATTCATTAATGAAACATTTTTACCTAAGGCATCTTTTAGAATCATTCGCATTAAATTTATTTCTAAAAAATCTCCCTTTGAAACTTCATCCACAATAAAAGCAATTCTAATTTTATTTATACCTAAACTATTCATGAACCTATTAATAGATAGTATCTGATTTTTCTTTTCCTCTGCTTTATATCTTCCATTAATTGAACTACTAACAAAAACAAAGTGGCGAAGCTCAGGAAAATCTATAACATGATGACTATACACCTCATCATCCAAACCAATTTTAATTCTTACATAATTATTAACTTCCCCAATAACGATTATAGTATCCTCATCCATAATTTGATTTATATAATATACCAAATCTTCATCATTTGCTTTATCGATAATTTTTTCTTCAATATGTTTTTCTAATCTGTTATCTAAATTCAATTCTCTTAAATTATTTGTTATCTTATCTTTCTTTCCAACAATAACAATCTGCTTCTCAATCTTAGAATTTTTAGTTTTAAGTTCCAAACTTAACTTACCTATAGCCTCACAAATATGCAATGTTTTCCTATCATACGGGCATACAATTAAAATTCTCTTCTTATCCAAATTTCTTTCAAATAATCCTAACATATTATCACCTCTATTTTTATAATATTTATCTATTATAAGATATTATTTATAAATATTATTATAAATTTTGTAATATGATTATATGCTATTTTACCTGTCTTAATTTGTAAGTTTTTAATCGATAAAAAATTTATTCTAAGATGTTGGTTGTGATAAAATCAATTCCCCACTTAACTAGTTCTTTTGCGACATCTTTATCATTTACTGTCCATGCATTGACAATTATTTCATTAGCCTTAAATGTTTCTATTCTTTCTTTTGTCAATTCTTTATATAAAATGTCTATACCAAATTTATTCTCTTTACATATCGCAATTAAATCGTCACTATACGCACTTCTTAAGTATTGAATAGGTATTTTTTCATCTAATGACCTTATTAATAAAAGATTATTTAAATTAAAAGATATAAAAGTAACAAGGTTATAATAAGGTTTAATAATTTCTAATATTTCTTTAGCATCATCTATAGTTATTTCACATTTTATTTCAACAATACACTTCTTATTATATCTTTTATGAATCTTCAAATATTCTATAAACGTTGGAAGATATAAATCACGACTATTAACCTCTTCACCAAACTCATACAATCTTACCTTTTGAAGCTCTTCAAATGTGCTTTCTGAAATAACCATATCATCATTGCTTACCCTTCCGGTATGGTCATCATGACAGATAACCAATACCTTATCTTTGGTGTAATGAATGTCACATTCAGAACCATAGTAATTATGATTACAGGCTGCTGTAAAAGCTCTTAAAGAATTTTCTCGTTCTAATCCACTCAAACCTCTATGAGCAATCATCTTGGTTTTGTTTTTTTGTTCATTTGTTTTCTTTATTTTTATTGTTTTGCAAATCATATTTTACTCCTTTATTTTATAGCTATATACAATATTATAACATATATTAAAAATTTATTTACTAATTTATAAATATTATTATTTATTATTTTTATATTTTATGATATAATTCAAAAAGAAATATTAATTAGAGGTGATTATAATGGCAGGACAAAAAGCAGTCTTTAAAAATCCATTCAATTTTAAAATCCAAAAAGGATTTAATTTATATTATATCCTAACCCATTCAATTTTCATGTATTTGATTTTTGCATTAGGTGTTTTCTCATTAATCTCTTTACTAACAAGTGAACCAGCAGAAGATGCCACAAAATCAACAAATTACCTTGCTTGGTCAATTGCAATTATGGGTATCATTTTTGTACCTTTATATCTATTCCTTAATTCATATATGGTTACAAGAAGACAAGCAAAAGAAAGCAAAGGAATTATTGATTACTATGAAATAACAAAGGAACGAATTATTAAAGGTGATAATTCAGGAGCTAAAAAAATAACTTTAAATTGGAACAATATTGATAGAGTAATTGAAAAGGAAGATGTCTTCTACTTCTTCACAACAAATGATGCTGCTTTTATTGTTTCTAAAGAAGGTGCTGAAGGTGAAAGCGCGTTAATTCTTCGCCAATTGGTCTTTGCAAATTTAAAGAAAAAGCCTAAAGGTAAAGTTCCTTTTAAGATTAAAGTTAAAAGTTACAAAGAAGAACAAAAATTATTAAAGAAGGCTAAGAAAAATGATTCAAAGTAACGATTTTAAAGGTTATTTAAAAGACAATCATCATTTAATTATGGAACTTCATCATCATGACTCTATTATAATTTCTAGATTACAAGATGTATTAAAAGTATTATGGTATATTTGTGAGTATGAAGAAGAAGGAAATCTAATTAATGAAGAACAAGAAATATTTTTTGAAACAGGTTTTTCATATTTTCATGAACAACTTGAAATGATCAAAATTTACTATGCTAAGTATTTTAAGAGTGATTTGCACTACATGCTTGAATATGAAAGAGCAATTAATTACTCGCTATACTTAGGAGATTTATCAGAAGCCCTTTCTGAAAAAGGTTATTTAACAAAAAAAGCAGAAAACACTATTAATAAATTATTAGATGAATTAGAAGCAATAATAAGAGAAAAGAAAAAAATTGACGAAAATATTTTTGACTCATATGATTTACAAATTGAAAATATTCTTCCTAAAGATGAAGAAATACATACAACTGATTTTATCTTTTCTTTAATCATTGATGAACTAGAATAATTTATATAATAAAACTTTCATAAAAAGAGAAAAAGTATGATTAATTTTAAAGCAGTTTACACAATTTTTTTAGAATCAAACAAATATTTGAATTTCTTTTTAGTTATAGGAGGATTATTAATTTTATTTGTTTTATTAACAATTTTCATTAATAAAAATAAAATAAAACTAATATATTCAGAAATTGAAGCCTTAGCAATCCAAAAGAAATTAGTTTATGAAAAATCAAGTGATAAAAGATTTGATTGTATTATTAAAACTAAGGATTACAAACTACTTATTAAAGTAGTATCTATACCTTCTAACTCTTCAGTTACAATCAATAGCAAAGACACTTGGTGTTTGCGTTTTGGGGGAGGAAATAGAAAGGGAAGAAACTATCCAAACAAGCAATATATGAATGAATTAGTTCCTTTTCTTAAATTATCAGAGAATAGTTTAAATTCTGACAATTTAATCGTTAGAAAAATTATTATATTACATCCTTCAACTGAAACTATTCTAAAGTATATGAATGAAAGTGACATATGTGAAATTAAACCTACTGATACTCCATATGGATATAAAGTAGTAACTTACAAAGATTTCTTTACTTGTTTTGATATATTAACTAAATAAATATTATAAAATAAAAAGCGTTTAATAAGTTTTAAACGCTTTTTTTAAATGAATTATCTTATTTGATACATACCCATTATATTTCGAAGCAAGGATAATTTGCTTTAAATCAATTATAACATCTCTTGTATCTAATCTTGGTGAAAGTCCTATTCTGATATTATATTTTGGTAGTATGTTTTTATAATAATTTATTCTCTCTTTGACCTCAGTAATAGATACAGTATATACCATTGGCTCAATTTCATCAACGATTCCTAATTCTAACCATTTCTTTCACCTTTATATACTTTCGTCATTCTTATTATATCACAATTACATTTATAATTGATTATATTCTTTTTTTCATTACTTATATTTTATTTAGCATTAAATTATCTTTATTTCATATACTTTAGTAACAGGAGGTCATTATGAATAAATATAATATAACTAATCATAATCAAAATAATCAAATGATAACAAACAATGATTCATTAAATCAATTTAATAACCAAAATATATATTTAGAAAACAGAAAACAACTAAAGATATCTGGGGTAATAAAACTGATTCAGTTGAATCCTTTTTCTTTTGATTTAGATACCACTTTAGGGCCTTTAAAGATAAAAGGAGAAAACTTAGAAATGCAATCATTTGATGTGGATAATGGTAACATCTTAATTACCGGTGATTTTAACTCTTTTGAATATTTTGTTAAAGAAGTCAAAAAGAACAAGAGTTTTATTCAAAAACTATTTAAATGATTTCTGTCTATGAACAAATTAAAATAATAATCCTTTATATATTGTTAGGGATATTTCTTGGCTTAATGTATTCAACAATAAACTTTTTTGTTAGCTCTTTAAAAAGATATTTACGATACATTATTGAATTAATTTCTTACTTGGTCTTAATAATTGTATCAACTTTTTATATTATTAAGAATACTGATTATTACTTAGGTATCTACTGTATTATATTTATTACTTTTGGAGTATTATTATTTTATACACTCATTTTTAAAAATTATTCTCATACTTTAAATAATATCACGAACTATCTTCATAGAAATAAATACTTGCTTAATAAATTATTCGGATTCTTTAAAACATTTTTATTTCCAATTGAATTATTTAAATATGTAATTTATAAATTTAAAATATTCTATTTAAAGATTATTAAATTACTAAAAAATAGACATAAAAAAAAGCAAACTAATAATTAGATTATGTAATCTACAAGTTTGCTTTTTATTTGTATTTATTATCTTTATCTTTTATATTAAAGATCTATTTTAATAAACTATTTAATCATAGTTCCTACAGGAACAGATGGATCTACAAAAATAACTTTGCATCCACAAGCATTATTTGTCCCCGCAAGTAACATACCTTCACTTGTAACTCCAGTAATACGAGTTGGTTTTAGGTTAGCTACAACGATAATCTTTTTACCAATTAACTCTTCAGGTTTATATTCACCCTTAATTGATGAAACTATTGTTCTTTCCTTTAAACCATCATTTAATACAAGTTTTAAACAGTTATGAGATTTACGGATCTCTGTACATTTAACTACTTCACAAACTCTTAAATCTACTTTCATGAAGTCATCAATTGTAATTTCTTCTTTGACAGGTTGAACTGGATCTGGTTCTTTCACTTCTTCAACCACAGGTTCTTCCTCAACAACTGGAACAAACGCTTCTTCTTCAGTTTTTGGATAGCTGAAATCTAATAAAGGAAGATAATCATCTAAATTAATTGCAAATAAGAATAAGTATAATCTTGGTCCTTTTTCCTTATCAATTAATAGCTTATAAACATTTTTAAAGAAAGCGCCTTGAACTTGCTTTAATTCCTTATTTTCTACATCAATGTTTCTTACTCTTTTGCATACTGCATATAATTCTGTTTGTAATTCTTCTAAAGTAAATTTATTATTCTTTAGATAACTATGTAATTCTTTAATTTCTTCTTTTTCAAGATCAGATAATGTTTCATAAACATCCCAATTACGATGTTTTCTTAAAACATTTCTATTTTCAGGAGCACATTGTTCAAGCCAGAATTTAGCTCTATCTAATCTTCCTTTGAAATCATTATATTTATATGGTGTACCAATTTTTTCAAAAACAACTTCAAGCATTGGAACGTTAAAGTCAACAACAGAACCTAATTGAACAATTAAACCCATTGGTACTGTTTTAATAGTTCTTCCAGGAACTTCTGTATAATACATAATATCTACCGCATAATCTTGTGCCTTAGTATTACCATTTTCATCTAAAGTATGTACTTCATCATACATCTTATCAAATTCAAAATATTGTCTTAAGATACCATCATCAAAACAGAAATCAAAAGCCTTTGTTGGGTCGGTTTTAGAATATAGCCATAGTAATACTTCTGGTTCATATAGCTTAAGTAATGTTTCTGGAGTAAGGTTTAATCCTGATGAGCCGCTCATCTTTCCAGTTGTTCCACGAATTCCAATAAATTCATATCCTTGAAAGATAGGTGCATCATAATTAAAGATTAATTTACTAATTTCTTTACTTGTATCATAGCTACCATTTATACTAGCATGATCTTTTCCACCTGGTTCAAAGTCTACTTTTTCATATAACCAACGCATTGGCCAATCGACTTTCCAAGCTAATTTGCAATTATAATCCTTTTTGAAATCAAACACTCCATGATGTCCACAACTACAATCATATTCACATACATAGTTTTCTTCATCATATTTAACGATTTTTGTTGTGTCTTTTTGACAATGTTCACAATAAATACTAACAGGGAAATATGCTTCTCTTTCACCTTCTTGTGCATCTTGTGTACGATGTCTATCAATTATATCAAATATTTCTCCACGATGTTTTAATGCATGTAATACATATTCAGCATATTTACCACTTCTATACATATCAGCTTGATGGCGATAATCCATTTCTATTCCAAATAGTTTCATAGAAGCTTCGAATTCTTTTTCAAAATATTCAGCATATGTCTTTTCTTCTGTATTAAAAGGATTATGAATATCAACATATGGTTTACCGATACATGCTTCAACAGTACTATCTACTTTAGCAACATTTACTGGAACCTTTCTTAGTCTATCATATTCATCCCATGAGAATAATAAACGAGCATTCTTGCCCAATTTCTTTAAAGCTTTATATACAAAATAGCTTGTAGCTACATCTCTAAAATTACCAATATGAATAGATCCAGACGGACTTATACCCGCTGCACAAACATATTCTTCCTTATTTGGATTTCTTGCAATAATCTTCTTTGCAATCTCTTCTGCCCAATGCATAACATTCACCTCTTAATTATTCTTTATTTCTTAATTATTTTTATGTATTATATCATATATTATTAACAATTTCAACATTGCGAAAAATTTTTTTGCTTTTTTTGAAAAAAAGTATTGCATTTTTATTTTGAATATAGTATAATAATAGAGCGTTTTGAGTAAACGAATTTCTGGTGGGGTAGCGAAGTGGCTAAACGCGGTGGACTGTAAATCCACTCTCTCCGAGTTCGGTGGTTCGAATCCACTCCCCACCACCATTTTTTTTAGGGCTTTAGCCAAGCGGTAAGGCAACGGACTTTGACTCCGTCATTCACTAGTTCGAATCTAGTAAGCCCTGCCATTTTAACAATTACTATAAATAATAAATTAATATTATTTGTAGATTATATATATGGTAAAACAAATTTGTTTTACAGAAGACTTTGTTCCTCTATGGAGCAACTTTTTATTTTTTATCCTTATTATCTATTATTAAAAATTTAAATAAAACTTGAACTTTTTCTTTAAAAGATATACAATATATAAAAATAAATTTATTATAATTAATTATTAATATGAATTAAATTAATATTGAAAGGACTATATTATGAAATTAATAAAAGCAATGGGTCTAAATGATGAAGTTAAAATTTATATTACTGATACCACAAAAATCACTAACACAGCTATAGAAAAACATGATTTATGGCCAAGTGCTGCAAGCGTTCTAGGTAAAACCATGACAATGGGGTTATTGTTAGGAGGAACTCTAAAACAAGATCAAGCACTAACAATTAAAATTGATGGGAATGGTCCAATCGGACAAGTAATTGTTGATGCAAATGGCCATGGTGAAGTTAGAGGTTATGTATCAAACCCACATGTTAATTTTACTAGAAATCAAAAAATAGATGATGTAACTACTTTAGGATATAATGGATTCATTGATGTTATTAAAGATTTACACATGAATGATTTATTCACATCTAGTATTGAACTTGTTACTGGAGATTTAGCTAAAGACTTTACATATTATCTTATGAAAAGTGAACAAATCCCTTCCGCAATCCTTCTTGGATCTAAATTTGATGTCGACAACACATGTACGTTATGTGGAGGAATGATGATTCAACTACTTCCTTTTGCTAGTGAAGAGACTATTTCCTATTTAGAAAATGTATTAGCAAATAAACAAGAATTTTCAGAATTATTACAAAACAATACTTTAGAAGATATTCTTAAAATTTTCTTTAAAGATAAATTTAGAATACTTGAAGAAATTGATGTTGAATTTAAATGTCCTTGTAGTTATGAACGATTCAAACAAAGACTTATTAATTTAGGAAAAAAAGAAATAGAAGAAATGATAAACGATGGTAAAGATATTGAAGTAGTATGTCATTATTGTAATGGACACTATATATACACTATTGATGAACTTAAAAATTTAATTAAATAATTAAAAAATAAAACTGTAACCTACTTTAAATAGATTACAGTTTTTTATTATTTAAACTTTTGTAATGTATTATATATTGTTTGATAAGCTTCATAATATCTCATATAATTAGGATATTCCTTACACAACATTGCAAATATATTTAAAGCTATTATTACATATTCTTTATTCATATCTACACAACCTAATATATAATATGCTACGCCTAATGAATCATATGATTCTGGTGTTTTCGTTTCATTACATATTTCAGTAGAAATTATCAATAAATTAACATAATACTCTCTAGCTTTTGTCATATCTCCTTGTTTTTCATATATATATCCCATTTTTTCATATATAATACCTAAATTCTTCTTAGCATCAAGAGTTTTGATTTCGTTATATATTTCAGAAAATAAATCCATTGCTTTAACATAATAATTTTTTGCTTCAGATATATTATTATCATTATAATATATATCACCTAATTTACTTAATGTAATACTCAAATCTCTTTTTGATTCTAAAGATTTATGTTCATAAAATAATTTCTCTGAAAAAACTAATGCCCTTTGATAATATATTTTAGCTGTTGGCGCGTATCCTTCGCTCATGTATATATCACCTAATTTATTATATGAAACTATTAAATCTCTTTGTGATAAAATGGTTTTAGTGTCCTCATATATATCTTCTCTTATAGTTATAGAATCTCTATAATAAACTTTAGCATTATATAGATCGTTCTCTTTCTTTAAGATATCTCCCATTTTTTCATATGCAACACTTAAATTCCTTTTTGAATCGATAGTATTCGCATGATGTACTACTTCTCTTATAAGATTTAAAGACATTTTATAGTAAAGTTTTGCCTTAGAAATATTTGATTCTCTTTGGTATACATCGGCTATTTTTTGATATCCAAAACTAACATCCATCTTTGAACCAATTGCTTTAGTTTCTTCTAATAATTCCAAACTTATATCTAACGCTTTTTGGTAGTACCTTTTAGCTAATTCCATATTTAATTCTTCATAATATATATCAGCTAATTTCTCATTTGGAATAACCAAATCTTTCTTTGCTTGGGTTGTTTTAGTAGTCTTATATATTTTTTCAAAAATATCTAATAGTTTTTGATAATATTCTTTTGCTTTCTGAAAGTCTCCTAATTTAATGCTAATGTCGCCTAATCTTCCAAAACTCACACCTAAATCTCTTAAACTACCTATTGTTTTTACTTTTTTATTAATACTATCCCTGATATTTAAAGATTTAATGTAACTATCTTTGCCTTCAGTAATTTGATTATTGTCTAAGTAAATATCGCCAATTTTATTATAAGCTACGCTTAAAGTTTGTTTAAAACTAATCGACTTACAACTATCATCATCTAAGCGAATAATCATTTCATAATGTTCTTTCGCTTTTAAAACTTTACCTATATCAATATAAGCATCACCAAGTTTAAGTAAATAATAACTTAGAAAAACTTGATTATCAGGACACTTATCATTATTATATTTGTTTTGTAATATCTTTACTATTCGGTCTAAATAATCAATAATTTTATTATGATCCTTATCTACGCCCTCTCCAGTTTTGTACATATCTGCTAATTTATCTAGAGATGGTACATAATCACTATTTGCAGATTGCTCTAACAGTTCTAGGGCTTTTTGATGGTCAACTTCCACATCTATCCCACTTAAATATGCTAGTCCAATAAGATAGTTATGCTCTGGATCATTATTTTTTTCTTCATTAATTATCTTTCTTAAATATATATTTATATCTTCTTCATTATCAATATTTACAATATTAGGAAGGTTGTTATATTTATTATTTAACTCTTCAACATTTGTTTTTTCTACCTCAACAGGTAAAATCAACTTATTATTTTCTTCCGCAAAAGGATATTCATATTTAATGATATAATTGTCTTCATCTAGTACTCTTGGGGTTACAGTTAACATAAATAAATCACTTTTAGTAATCATTTCTTTAATTAAATCATTAAAGTTTTCTCCAGGAGTTAAGTATTCATCATACCATATTGCTATGTCTCTTGTAAAATCATTCTTATGAATTCGCCTCATTAACTCGTTTGCATACTTTCTATCCTTTTTTCTATAACTTAAAAAAATATATGCATCAAAAGCATTCCTTACTTTATTGGCTAATTCATCACTAATCAATACTGATTTTAAATACTTGTCCAATTTCTCATCAAAACTTATTGTGGTGGTATCTGTGTTATGTTTATCTAAATATTGAATATCTCCAAACTTTTGATTAAACATCTCTTCCAAATTTCCTTCTTGCATTAATGGCAAAACAGGGATCCTATTTTTAATCGCAAATTTGAATTCATTGGTTATGATAATATCTCCTTTAGTTAGGAGTTTAGAAGTTATTGGTATTACAAACAAATTCATTTTTAATAATAATTCATAAAACTCATCACTATATTCATAATTAGATTTGTTCTTGTAATAAATAACACAATTTTGCTTATCTAGAATATCATTAGACACTTCATCAATATATTTATCAATATCTTCATCATGACAACAAAGATACACTTTTGATTTATTATTTGGGGAAGAATTTGCTCTTGTTTTATATAATAACATATTTTCTAAAGTCATAATTCAGTTGCCTCTTATTCTTTGGGAAAAACTTATATTTATAATTCAATTAGTAATTCATTATATGCTAATTCATATGTTGAATTTTCTGGATATTCGTTGTATAACTTTTTATACATTTTTAAAACTCTATTAAGAATTTTTTTATCAAAATTTTTTCCGTAATATTTTATACTCTCAGCTAAATTAAAATAATTATCAGGAGTTTTATTTAACCTATACAACTTTTTAATAAAGACTATCTTTAAAGAAGAATATTTTTTAATTTTCTTATAATCTTCATTATTTTCATTTAGTTTAATTAACAACTCATATACTTTTGATAATCCGTCTATAATTTCCTCATTTTTAGATTCTTTCTTGTATGATTCAATATATAAATCAAGAGCTTTTAAAACATAAATTTCTAGTTTAGAATAATTAAACTCTTTTAAATATATAGCTGCTAATGAATAGTTATGATATGCGAAATTTATCTTCGCTAGTGGAGATTTTGTCTCTTCAAATATTTCTCTAGAAAGATTCAAGGCTTTTAAGGCATATTCTTTAGAGTTGATATTATCGTTAGTTTTAAAATAAAGTGTTAAAAACTTTTGATAACTTCTTCTAATATCTTCTTTAGTAACTATTGTTTCTGCTTTATTTAAATTTTCTAAATATAGGTCCAATTCTTTTTGATAATATTCAATTGCTTTTATGATGTTATTTTCTTTTTGACAAATATCTCCTTTTTTTCCATATAAAGAAGCTAAATATCTTTTAGAGTCTTTTGTTAAAACTTTTGTGTTGATTTCCTTGGCTATATTAATAGCTTTATCTAAATATGATTTTTCTAAATTATAATCGTGTTCTAACTTATATAGATCACTTTGATAATTATAACAAATAGATAATACTTTTTTTGCTTCTATAATTTCTTTGTCTTCTAACACTTCATTGATAATAGCTATTACTTTACTATATATTTCTTTTCCCTCATCATATTTTTTTTCTAAGACCGTTATTAATCCTAAACTTAAATAGTTTTTAGCTAAATCGATTTTAGCGTTTAATGATCCTATTTCATAATAAATTTCTTTATTTATCTCTATTGATTTATTGATTCTTTTCTTAATTTTTGAACTACTTTTGTTTTCTAACGTCACACTTAAAATATTATAATAAGCATAATCTCTTTTTAATTTTATATTGTTTGATTTTTTATATAGACTTCTATATATTTTGAATGCTTTTTTAATATACTTATTCTTTAAATTTTCATTCATTTCCTCGTTGTATATATCTATTAAATATTCATACGTCGTAACAAGTTCATATTTTAATAGCTCATCCTTATTGATATCATTTAGAATATCCAATGTCTTAGCGCAATATTTTTTAGCATTTTCTAATTTAACAAACTTGTCCAAATTATTCATAGCCATAAGTTTATATAAATCAACTAATTTTATCTTTATTTTTTCGAAATATTGTGGTGATAATTCTAAATTATCTTCTTTATAGCACTTCTCAAGATAATAACATGCACTTTCATAATCAACATCTACTCCTATGCCATTCTTATGCATACTTGCAAGTGTTTCTCTAGCTTTAATGTTACCATTATTTGCTTCTTTAGTAATTAGTTCTATAGCTTTTTCTTTATCCTTCTCAACATCAATTCCATAAAGATATGCTAACCCAATATAATAATCATGATCGTTTTCTTTATCATTTTCTTTACTTGTTATCTGGCGAATAACATTTATTAATTTTTCTCTCTCATCAATAGTTATGCATTTTTGGGTGTTATTATATTTTTCATATAATTTATCTTTATCTGTAAGAACAAGCTCAACTGGTAAAACTTGTTTACCTGTGTTTTTAACATACATGCATTGATATTTTAGAGCATCCTTATCATTTAATAATGTATTTGGAGTAACTATTAAAATAAATAAATTGCTTCTATCAATTCGAGTTTTCACATAATCATTGAATATTTCATCTTCAAATAAATAATCATCATAACAAATGGCAACGTCTTTTGTATAATTAAAACTATGAATATATTTAGATAATTCTTGAATATGTTGTTTATCTTTTTTACGATATGCCACAAACAAAGTTCCATCAAACTCGTTTCTTATTCTTTTGATAGTCTCTTTATTAATTAATACTTCATCTAAATATTTACTTAATTTTGAAATGATTTGACTGTTTGGATAATAATTATTTAAAGTATATCTTATTCCAAATTTCAAATAGAAGTTTTCTTTTAGACCATATTCTTGGAATATTGGTAAAATCGGAATGTTATTTTCAATTGCAAATTTTATTTCCTTTTCATAAAGATAAGTATCTTTTGTAAGGAAGTTTGTTGTGACAGGGAAAACTACTAAATTCATTTTATTAAGATAAAAGTAAAAATTATCATTATACCTATCAATGTTATAATTGTTTGTATACCAAACGGCACAATCATAAGCATCTAAGATGTAATTACTAATTTCTTCAAAGCAGCTAAAATCTTCCTTCAAACTACAAAAATATACATTAGTTTTATCAAATGGTTTACTTCCATCAAGTGTCTTATATTTAAAACTTGCCATAATTCCTCCAAATATTCCAGTATTTTACTCATTATAAATTATATATTTTAAAATGTCAAGAATACAAAAAACCAAGAAATATCATTGTACAAATATTTCTTGGTAATATTGTTATAAACTTTTATTTAAGTAATTCTTCTAATTCATTAACTAGAACTTCCATTCTTCTAGTTACTGCTTTAAAAGTTTCTTCTTGTGTGAAATCTACACCAGCATCTTTTGCTTCATCAACTGGATATTTTGAACCACCTGCTTTTAATAGACCTAAGTATTTTTCAAAAGCATTTGGTACACCATTATTTATATCTTCATAAATCTTAAATGAAGCCGCAAAACTTGTGGCATATTGGTACACATAGAACGGAGTATAGAATAAGTGAGGAATATATGCCCATACATATTCTTTTAGTTTTTCTTTTGTGATATCAATATCATAATATTCTTTATATAGATCAATCATTACTTTGCTTAAAACTTGGTAATTTAATGGCATTCCTTGTTCTACCATTCTAGATACTCTTAGTTCATAATCAGCAAATAATGTTTGACGATAGAATGTACTCATAATACTATCAATTGATTTTTGGATTAATTTAATTTTTTCTTCTTTTGATAGAGTTCCTGATTTCATTAGATAATCAAGCAAGTTATGTTCGTTAAATGTTGAAGCAATTTCAGCTACAAAGATAGTGTAGTGTTGCAACATTTCAGGATTGTTTTCACATGAAAACATACTATGAATTGAATGTCCTGCTTCATGAGCAACTGTGAATACATCATCTAAAGTATTTGTATAGTTTAATAAAATAAATGGATGCATGTTAGTTTGACTTGATGAGTAAGCTCCAGTTCTTTTTCCATCTTTTTCTTCTACATCAACAAATCCATCTTCTAATGCTGAATGAGCTTTATCTATAAAATCTTGAGGGAATCTTTCAACCGATTTGAAGAATAATTCTTTAGCTTCTTGATAAGAATATTTTTTATCAGAATATGCTAATTCTAGGAATCTATCATATGTATGATATTCATCTAATTTTAGGTATTCTTTCTTTAATTTCAAATATCTCTTTAGAGCACTATTATCTGTACTTGCAACCTTAACTAATGTTTCATATACACTTGTTGGGATATTATTAGGGTATAAATATGATTCTAAAATACTATTAAAGCCTTTAGCTTGCATTTTAGCTTTATTTGCTTCCATAACATTTTGATATATTCCCGCAAATGTATTCTTATGTTTTTCATATCTACGATAAAGAGCATTAAATATTGCTTCTCTATCTTCTTGACATTTACTATCTTCAATTAAACTACTCCAATTGCCTTGGGTAACAAGAACTTTTTCACCGTTTTGTAAAGTTGCTTCTTCGTTTACTCCATCACTTACAGCTAAATTAGAGTATAATTGTCTTCCCATTGACATTGAAGGAGCACAAATAGAAAGTAATTTTTCTTCTTTCTCAGATAAAATATACTTTTTCATTCTAAATAGTTTTTCAAAACCAAACTTAAATTGATTTAGCTCTGGATATTTATTAACAATATCCATTACTTTTTCTTCTCCTAAAGCTAACACTTCTGGATTTTCAAAAGCGGTTTCTTGATTTAATTTATATAACATCATTTGACATGTGTTAACATCGTTTAGTTTTTCCACATCTTTTTTGTTTAAATCTGAGTTTAGCGATGCATATTGATATACTTTTCCTAATTTACATTCTAACTCTAATTGTTTTTTATAGTACTCTACAAACATTTTTTCATCAGATAATTTTCCTTGATAAGCCTTAAAACTATCACAAAGAACTTTTGTTTCTTGTAAATCCTTTAAAAACTCATCTCTATTTTTATAGAAATATTCAAAATTCCAATTCATATTTATCACCTATCTTTATTATATGTTTAAATTAATTTTTTTAAAACACTCTCCAAAGGAAGCCCTACAACATTGTTATAATCTCCCTCTATTCTATCAATGTATTTTCCAAATAAACCTTGAATACCATATCCTCCAGCTTTATCATAAGGTTCATCAGAACTTATGTACTCTTCAATTTCGTTATCGGTTAGTTTCTTAACATATACTTTTGTACATACCGAAAATAACTCATAATCTCTATTGCTATTTGAGTTAGCTTTAGTTAAGAATACACCTGTTATTACGTCGTGAACATTCCCCGATATTTTATTAATCATCATTCTTGCTTCTTCTTTATTATGAGGTTTGCCAAGAATTTGATTACTAATTGCTACAACTGTATCTGCACATAATATTCTATTATCTTTAAAATTATATTTTTTATTTAGTTCTTTATCATTTAAAAGTGCTAAACCTTTTTTCTCAGCTGTTTTCATAGCATATAGGTTAGGATCATTTTCAGAAATATCTTCTTCTACCTCTTTTAAAACAATCGTAAAGTCAATTCCTGCCTTAGATAACAATTCCTTTCTACGGGGTGATTTTGAGCCTAATATAAGCATTTATTTTACCTTTTTATATTGTCTTATATTTATCGCTAACTAGGTTAGATATTTTCATTCTTATCTCTTCACTAGGAAATTTACCTTCCAAAAGCTCTAACGCCCAAACTATTGCTCCTGTTGCGGGAGGTAATGTTAAGATCACTACATTACATTTTTTCTTTGTATATTCGTTAATTAGTTTTTTAAATTCATTAACTAATGTAGGATTACTACCTTTTACCCAAACACTTCCAGCTAAAACCACAAGTGGATTTTCTCCTAATTCTAAATTAGCAACACATCCACCAGCACTTCTTGCTAGATTATTTGCCATTTCTTTTAAAAGGCCTATACACACTTCATCATTTTGATTTGCACATTCAAAAACAGCTTTACATAGCTTTTCCAAATTGACTTTTCGAGCTCCAAGTTTGTCAGAAATATTTTCCATTAAGTAGTATTTGTCGGTAACACCTAATTCATTCATAACAATATCATCAATCATTGATTTATTTCCAAATCGGTACATTGAGTCAAAAGTTTGACGAATTGCTCTTCTAGCAAGCCAACTGCCACCAGCTTCATCTCCAACGATAGCACCAATACCACCTACTTGTAAATAATTTCCTTTTACATCGATTCCACCACTAGATGTTCCTGTCCCGCAAATTGAACATACTCCAGCTTCTCCAACAGCTTTTAACCCTAGAAAAGAATCATTAGCAACCTTAAAATTACAAAATCCAAGTAAAGCAACTTTTTCTTCAATCATCTTCTTTTGATATGGAGTATCAACTCCCGCCAAACCAAACACACTTGACGAAATATCTTGAGGTTTTAAACCATTTCTAGTTAGAAAAACATCAAACACTTCTTTCATTACTCGATAGGTACCATCAAAACTATCTTTTAAGCCTTCGTGACTACACGTACCAGATCTTAAAAAGTCAATAAAGTTCAAATCACTATCAAATAAAAAATAATCTGTCTTTGTGTTTCCACCATCTACACCTAATATATATTTTTTCATATCAATATCCTATTTACAATTATCTATATTTTATATTTATAATTTTATTTATTATCTTTAAAGAATTGAGGTAAATACATCTTATGAGCTTCTTTTAATTCATCAAAACATGGTTTAGCTTTATGATAATCAAATACTAATGGATTAATCATTAAAGCTTTCATAGCTTCAGATTCATCTCCAGTTAGTGCAGCTTTAACAGCATGTTTTTCATATGCTTTCATCATCTTCATAACTTCTTTAATATGTTCATTATTACAATTTGTCTTAATAACTTCAGCACCGTTTTTACCGATACGTGCACAAACTTCTACAGCATCATTATCATCCATAAACGGAATAGCACCATTATTCAACACATTAACAACTTGAATATCATTAACATCATTATAAATTGAGTTAACTAAATTAATTGCAACTTCTGAATAACGAGCTCCTCCACGCTTACTTAAAAGTTCAGGTTTAACATGAAGTTCAGCATTAGAATAGATTTCTAATAATTGTTCTTCAATTTCCATACATACTTCACCACGGCATTTTTCTACTTCTTTTGCTTTATCTAACTTACCATCTTTGTAGTAATAATATTCTAGATAGCATGTAGGGATTGCACCAATTGTATTGATTAAATCATGAGAGAATCCACTTGCGGGGATATTTTGCATAACTGCTCCGTTTAATCCTTCATCAATTGCTTTTTGTAAATAATCTACGCCATTATCTCTAATACCAGTAACCCATGCTAAATGATTTAATCCTAAATATTCAACATAAGCATTTGGTAAATTCATTTTTTTCTTCAATCCTTCAATAGTATTGATAGGAACATTACATAATCCCATCATCTTAATTTTACTATTGTTTAGAACAGCTTCCGCAATCATTCCTGAAGGATTACTAAAGTTAATTAGCCATGCATCTGGACATAATTGTTCCATTTTTCTTACTATGTTCATAATAACAGGTATAGTTCTCATTCCTTTAAAGAAACCACCAATACCATTAGTTTCTTGTCCAATTAAATTATATTTTAAAGGTATTCTTTCGTCAAGAACACGAGCAGGAAGTTTTCCAACTCTTATTTGTGCTAATACGAAGTCAGCATTTGTAAGTGCTAAATCCAAATCTTTTGTTAATGTTACTTTACAATCTAATTTAGCATGTTCAATCATTCTTTTACATAATCCCCCAACGATATTTAGTTTTCTATCTTCAATATCCATTAAAACTAAATCTTTTAGAGGTAATGTTGAACTCTTATTAATAATCCCTTCAATTAATTCAGGAGTATATGTACTACCTGCACCAATAATACAAATCTTTAAATCTTTTCCCATATGTTTCTCCTTTATCATTTCTTAATTTATGTAATTATTATATCACTTTTTTATTTTTTTACAATTGTTATAATTAAATTTACGATTATCTAGAGAATATCATTGATACTTTTACTTATTATATTACCAAATAAATGGGATAATTCGATATTTTACTTTCTTCTTATATTCAGTATATCCAACTAATTCTTTTGTTAAAAGGTCTTCTTCATTTTTTATACGTTTAACTAAAACAAACGGATATAATAAAAATATTAAAAAAGCGTAAATAGAACCAAGAATCAAAGGAATCATTAAGAATAGCAAAATAGTCACCAAGTACATTGGATGTCTTACTATTCCATACAAACCTTTATCTATTACTTTCTGACCTTCTTGGACTTCTATCGTTCTAGATAAATAAGTATTTTCTCTCATTACTTCTGCATATAAAACATATGACAGAAGAAATATTATTGCAGCAATTACTGAAACAATTTTAGGGAGAATATACCATTCATATCTATATCCTAAACCTGATAATGTAAATCCTAAAAGAAAAATCAATCCACTAAATAGTATTACATACTTTTGCTCTTTTTCTTTCTCTTTAGAACTTAATCTTTTTCTTAATAATGATGGATTTTTTATCATTAGAACTACTCCAAAAATCAACATTGGTATAAATAATATTCCCATTAATAACAATCCTTGCCAATAATTAATTGTTCCAGCTGGTAAAAATACTAATAATCCGACCATCAAAATTCCCATCAAGAATTTTACTAAGGCCTCAATAAATGTTTTGATTTTCATTTTGCCCCCTTTATATATTTCTATTTTTTCATATTGTAATTATATCATATTAGTTGTCCTAATTTATAGTATTTTTATAATCAATATTAAAATAATTAAATAAATATTAAAGAACATAAAAAAGCACCCTAAATATTTAGGGTGCTATATTTTATCTTACTTATATAAAGTATTCAACTATATTTCATCAACTTGAATAATTTCATACATTTTTAGGGCATCTTCTTTTTTAGAAGAATTTATTATTTCTAAAACCTTTACTTTCATTGAACCTTTAAAATATTTGATTTCTATAATATCTCCTTCTTTAACTTCAGCACTTGGTTTGACAACTCTTCCGTTAATTAGAACCTTTTCCTCTTCACTTGCTTCTTTAGCAACTGTTCTTCTTTTAATCAATCTAGATACTTTTAAAAACTTATCTATTCTCATAATTATTTATCGCCGTCAGAATCGTCCTTTTTATTCTTAAGTTCTTCTAATTGTTTTTTATAAATATCTTGAAGCTCTTTTTCTTTTTCATCAACCAATTTCTTAGCTTCTTCTTTTGCCTTTTTCTTTTCCCACCATTCAAGTTTACCAGTGTTTACGATTTCATAAATATCTTCTTTAGTTAATGTCTCAATTTCAACTAAATGTTTAGCAATATTCATTAATAAATCTTTATTTTCTGTTAATACTTCTATTGCTTTCTTATGGCAATCATCGACGATTTTACGTACTTCTCTATCGATTTCTAAAGCAACTTGATCAGAGAAATTCTTTCCTCCCATATAATCTCTTCCTAAGAAGACCTCATGAGAAGAGTTTTCATATTGAATTGGTCCTAACGAACTCATTCCATATTCGGCAACCATTGCTCTAGCAATTTTTGTGGCACGTTTGATATCATCATAAGCACCAGTTGTAATATCATTACTCATTAATTCTTCTGCAGCACGACCACCTAATAAACCAACAATGCTATCAATTAAACCATTTTTTGTATTTAAGAATAATTCTTCATCAGGTGTCATTAAGTTATATCCACCTGCTTCACCACGTGGTACAATTGTTACTTTTTGTACTGTAGCAGCATTCTTTAATCTAATACCAATGATTGCATGTCCAGCTTCATGATATGCCACAACTTGTTTTTCATAATCTGTATATTTACGAGACTTTTTAGCAGGTCCCATCATAACTCTATCAATAGCTTCATCGATATCATAAATTTTGATTTCACGGCGATTTTCACGTGCAGCTAGTAGTGCAGCTTCATTTAATAGATTTTCCAAATCAGCTCCACTAAATCCAGGTGTACGATGAGCAATATCTTCTAAGTTAATTTTTGGAGATAACTTTTTATTTCGTGCATGAACTTTTAAAATTGCACTTCTTCCGCGAACATCTGGATTACTTATATGTATAGTTCTATCAAAACGGCCAGGACGTAATAAAGCAGGGTCTAAAATATCTACTCTATTTGTGGCAGCCATAACAATTACACCAGAATTTTCTTGGAAACCATCCATTTCAACTAATAATTGGTTAAGTGTTTGTTCACGTTCATCATGTCCACCACCTAAACCTGTTCCTCTTTGACGACCTACAGCATCGATTTCATCGATAAAGACGATACAAGGGGCGCTTTGTTTAGCTGTTTTGAACATATCTCTAACACGGCTAGCACCAACCCCAACAAACATCTCAACAAAATCAGAACCAGAAATTGAATAGAATGGAACCTTTGCTTCACCGGCACATGCTTTAGCTAGCAATGTTTTACCTGTTCCTGGAGGCCCAACTAATAATACACCTTTAGGAATTCTTGCACCAATTTCTTGATACTTACGAGGGTTCTTTAAGAAATCTATTATTTCAACTAATTCTTCTTTTTCTTCATCACAACCAGCGACATCATTAAATGTCTTTTCTGTTTTTCTACTTAATTTAGCTCTATTTTTAGCAAAATCAAATGCTTTATTATTTGATTGTCCAGCGTTTCTTATAAAGAACATAAAAAGTACAACCATCAGTACTAATGGACCAACTACAAATAGCACATCTAAGAAACTAAAATTCGATGGTTGAGTTATCTTTGTATTAGTGTGCTCTACAGCATTAAAATACTTACCATCTTCATGGAAGAACTCATAATCAACCACATTAATAGGTAAATATATTTCAAACTTTGTTTCTGTTTTTTTCTCAGTACTATAATCTACATAAACCCCAGTGATATGATATTCACTACCACTAGTAGAACGAACAATAACCATTTTAGTTACTCTCTTTTCAGTAGCGGCTGGGCTAGTAGGATCATTTGCGGCTTTTTCAGCATTTAACAAGTAACTATAAAAATCACTTGCTTCTAATGTCTCAACTTTATTTATATAGTTATTAATAAACACCCATATACCAATAACCATAATTAAACTAATCAAGAATAAACCTATATGATTTCTTCTTGATTTTGGATTATTTCCTTGCATATTTATTTTCCTTTCTCATTATTTCTTAGTATTATTTATACGTATATAATCTTAATTTTTATATTTCTAAAATTATTTTTCATATACTGATCTTTTTAATACACCTATATAATTTAAATTACGATATAGTTGATCATAATCTAATCCATATCCCACAACAAACTTATTCTCAATTACAAAACCAACATATTTTGCTTCTTGAAAATCAACTCTTTTCCCTTCTGGTTTTACTAGCAAACTAGCTATCTCAACAGAAGCTACTCCACGATCTTTCAATAAGTTAACAACATTTTGCATTGTTAATCCTGTATCAATAATATCCTCAACAATTATTACATGTCTTCCTTTTACATCAATTGATACATCTTGATGAATAGTCACCGCTCCAGTTGAATGTGTACCTACATAACTAGAAGCTTTCATATATTCAGTTTCCATTTCGCATTTAATATGCTTCATTAATTCTGCCATAAAAGGAATTGATCCTTTTAATAAACCTATTAATACTGGTTTTTTATCTTTATAATCTTCTGATATTTGCTTACCAATTTTTTCGCATACTTCTTCTATTTCTTCACTTGTATGAAGGACTTCTTCAATAAAATCATCTTTAATAAATTCTTTAGACATAGTTTCCCTCCCAAATATTTATTCATCCATAAAAATTTTTATGTCTTAATATATGCCTATAATTTTACAAGTCTAATTATTATATCACAATCATCGATATTTGTTAAGTACTTACTTTTCTTTAAACCTAAAATACTTAAAATAACTGGTTTATCAATATTTTTCTCAACAAGTAATACTTTATCTCTTTTATTTTGAGGTATTTTCATATCAATCAAAATATCTTTAATTTTTTTCTCCCCAACTTTTAAAGATATTTTATCACCAGGTTTTCTCGTTCTAACTGTGACTGGTAAACTCACTATATTATACCATAAATCATCACTACTAGGTAGAAAATTATCGTCTTTTTCTGTTACGATTAACTGATAATTGTCATTTACTTTATAAATACCTGTTTTTTCAATTTGGATATTTATTTCTTCATTTTCTTCTTCATGAAAATCATTAATAAATATATCGTCATAAGCTATAATGAAATCAAATAATCCTTTGAAATATACTTTATAATTCTTTTTATCAGATTTTATCACTTTCAATAATTCTTCAATATTACTTTTACTTAAACTATACTTTTTGACTAGTTCAAATAATATTTCTACTTGCATAAAAGATGTCTCTTCTAATAATTTATTACGATTAATCTTAATGCTTATTTTATTAGTACCTTTACATAATTTTTGAACATATTCATTAATAAATACATCTCTCTTTTCATTAACAATCTCTGCAGCTTCCAAGATTATCTTAGAATATTCATTGATTTTATCAATTAACTCAGGGCATTCTTCTTTCATCATTGGAATGATATCTATTCTAACCCTGTTTCTTGCATAACCTTTTTGAGTGTTTGATTCATCTTCATAATACTTTATATTTTCTTGAACTTGATAATTAATGATTTCATCTTTAGAAATACCAAGTAGAGGTCTAATAATTTTATATGTATTATTCTTTGAATATACTTCTCTAATTCCGCCATAACCAGCAAGAGAACTCCCTCTCATAATTCTCATTAAAACTGTTTCAAGATTGTCATCTCCATGATGAGCTAAAACCAAATAATCACCATTTACTTCTTTCATCACTTCATCAAAAAATTCATATCGAAAATTTCTTGCTATTGATTGAAAATTTGAGGAATCTTCAAAATGTAATTCTTTAACGAATAATTTTATATTATTATTCAAACAAAAAAAGTTAATATATTTTTGTTCTTCATTAGATTGTTCTCTTCTATGATGATTTACATGTGCTACACTAATATCTATATTATATTGTTCCCTAAATTTTAAAAATAAATCTAAAAGAACTGACGAATCAACACCAGTAGAAACAGCTAAAACAAATTTTTTATTTTGATATTCTAAATTATTAATCTTAAAGAAATTAATTAATAAGTTATTCAATTTTTTATTAATTCTATTTTTTTTATCTTTATTGGTCATATTTATAATTTCTCTCTGCATTTACATTAATTTCGCACTATTATTTATTATATTATAAATAACACAAAAAATCAATAAATAATTCCTATTATTTATCTATGTAAGCTACACTATTTATTAATCATTTACATGTCTATAATTCATAAAATAAATAAAAAGTCATATTAGAAAATAATCTAATATGACTATTATTTATCTTTAAACTATATCTTATTTAATATCAGCGTTTGGATCGAAACCTAATCTTGTTAATGTTTCTACAACATAAGATTCACGATATTCATCTTCTGGTTTTCTATTATAATAAGAAATGAAGAATTCTTCAACAGCTTTTTCATAAGGAATATTTGCTAATGCAGCAATAATTCTTGAAGAACGGTCAATTAATTTCTTATTTGTTGGAAGAACTTGAACCATCCAGTTACCGAATACTCTTCCCATCTTAGCCATTGTACCAGTACTTAATGCGTTGAAGCATACTTTAACTAATAAGTGATACATAATGTCTGTACAAGTTCTTGGTAATTCAACTGGAATTCTAATTTCATCTTTAGAAATCTTTTCAGCAGGAATTTGCCCAAATCTTAATACTACACCACCACTATATTTAACTAATTCTTTCTTATACCAACTAACGATTTCAGGAGTTGCTGAACCATTAATGTCGATTAAAACTAATTGAGAACATTCACGTGAATATCTTGATGGATCATCTTCATTACCGATGCAATATTCAAGAACTTCTGAACCAGCAACTTTTGGAGGGTTGTTGATAATGTCTTGACTTGCTTTCATTTCGATATAATCTTCAACTGTCCATTCTAATCCTTTAATTGGACGGCGGAATAATTGTTGCCATGCAACTTCATTAGGATATAGAGGATCTTTAATATAAGCCCATGATAAATTATCTGTCTTTTCAGCAAATTTTTTGAATGGAGGAAGTGTAAACGTTGGTTGACGTTCAGTTGTATCAGTCATAATATCTAATAGATAATCATGAGTAATATAAGTAATTAAACCTTTTTGGTTATATGTATTAACTTCAAAGTCAACAGCTTTAGCTAAACCTTTTAGAGCTTTTCCGCTTGATAATTGTTTATTTAAAGAAACAAACGCATCAGCATATTGATCTAATGTTAAGAATTCTCCGCCAACAACTGATAATTCTTGTTCAGTTAAGTTTTCTTTTAACCAACGATTTGCGGCAACTTCTAATGCAGCACCAGCAGCTAATAATTCAACTGTAGTAACTTGCATACGAGTTGAACCAGAAACAGCCATATTTCCAACAACTAGAGGGATCTTAACAATGTATTTACCGTTGTCAATACCTTTAGCTTGATTTTTCTTATAATCATCTACGCAGTCAAATACAGCACGTGCACGGTCTAAATGTTTCTTTAAAATATTTTCTGGATTACAATGTAAATAATAAGTTCTAATTCCTAGTTCATATCCACGAACTGCAGAACCATTAATACTTGCAGATAATCCACATTCTGATAATGCTACTAAAACATCACCAGGACCCATTTCTGCTTCATCAACTTGCTTAGCACCAAATGTCATATAATCTTCAAAGTTTTCAACAGAACGAACTAATGCTCTATCTCCACCTGTTGTAAAACTACTAACTACTTCTGCCATTTCTAAGAATTCAAAACGATGAGCTGGAATTTTTGCAACTAAATCTTGCCAGAATTTTCTCCATGCTCCATCCATTTGAATGGCCATTCTTCCAGATGCTCCAACACTTGAGAAAACAACTTTCTTTCTTTCATCCATACATCTCTTGATATCATCAACAAATGCCGCAAATTCTGGAGTGTTAAATTGAGCTCTTGCAACTGTAGCAATTTTCTTATCTGCATCAAAAATAGTCTTAACACCTTTTGCAGTATCTTTCATGATAGTTGCACTTAGGTTCTTAGTAACTGGATTTGATTGTTCAGTAGGAATAACGCCTAAATGGAATTGTTTTTCATTTTCTAAAAAATCTTTTGTAGCTTCTTTGTAATTAGTTATAGTTTTGTAAATCACAATTTTTCTCCTTTATTCTTTACCTTTTTCTTTTGAATTTCTTCTAATATATTATATCATACAATATATAATTTTTTCAAGATAAGATTTAATTATATTACATTTTATAAGATTTTTGCTTGTGATTTATTAATATATCTTTTAGTTTATTTTAAAATTTTTATCAAAATTTAATACATTTGATTCAAAATATTTAATTTTTTCTAGTTCTTTCTCTTGTTTATGGATTGCACTTTTGATTAATTCATCTAAAAGATTAGAAAAGTAAATATCTTTTGCCTCAAATAAATAATATGATAAAGATCCTGGCACTACATTTATTTCATTTACATATATTCTTTCCTTGCCTTCTTCACCAGTAACCAAATAATCTACTCTCATTACTCCTATATCATTAAATATTTCAAATATTCTTTTTGTTGTTTTATTTAGTTTATTCTTTAAACTTGAATTAATTTTTGCGGGTAAGTTTCTAATAACTTTTATTTCATGAGAGTTTATTTCTTTTGATTTATTATCAATACTTGACTTTTTACCATTTAGATTATTTGTTTTAAAATATTTACTATTATTTAAATATTTTTCTTCAAAACCGTAAAAATCGTTTGAATTTATTACCTCTTCTATCTTTGATAAAATTATTTCATCATTACCTAAATATGCAGCTTGATTAAGCTCTCTAAATTCATCTAAACATTCTTCTACGATAAACCCCTCATCGTATTTTAAAGATACATCAATTGCTTCTTTAAATTCATCAAGAGTTTTACATTTCTTAACTCCAATACTAGACCCTAAATTAACAGGTTTTATTATTAATTTTTTTTCTTTATTAAGTATTTTGCTATAATTAGTTAATATATTTTCTTCTCTTTTTAGAAAATCAGTTTGACTATAGTATTCATATTTTAATGTATTTATTTTATTTTCTTTTAATATCAGTTTTGTAAGATACTTATTATGAAACACTGAACTAGTATATATACCAGGTGCTGTAACTGGCACTCCTAATGTTTCAAAAAAACTTGAGAATGTACCATTTTCTAAATCTTTTCCATGCATTGATAAAACCACTACATCTAGTTTATCTTCTCTAAATAATCCTTTCTTTATATATATTCCTTTTTCTTTTCTTTTTATATTTAATATTTTATATTTATGACCATTTATATTTTGTATTTTTGTTTTTAAATCTATTTTTCTTAAAACATTATCTTTATCAAAATACAAAGGGATTATTTTATACTTCTTTTGATCTAAGGCACTTATTATTTGATTATATGTTAAAAGTGAAATATCGTGTTCTACTGATTTCCCACCAAAGCATACCCCTACATTTATCATTCTTTACCTCCTGTATATATCTGTAATGTCATTTTCAATTAAAATTACCTTCTTTCCTTTTATTTTAATTACATCATTATATGCTTCTGTAAAACTTTCATATTTATGATAATTATATAATTTTCCATCAAATACTTTACTAAAGTAATCTGTTGATATGCTGTCGACTAAATAACAGCTATTGGCTACTCCCATTATCTTATATGCAATATCTTCATTTATTGCACTTATTTCTTTTCCACCAGTTACTACTCCTGGGGTTATCACAATTTTTTTATATTCTTTAAATAGATTTAATACATTCAATGCTTCGATAAACCCTAATTTGTTGCTATTAAAACTATCGTTAATTATTATATTATCATCTTTTCTAATAACTTCTAACCTAGAAGGAAATGGTTTTAAATTCTTAACTTTATTTACTATATATTTATTATCTAAACCTAAATATTTGCATATTGCAACACATGCACATATATTTATCACATTTGTTTTTCCTAATAATTTTGTTTCTATCGTGATTTCTTGTTCTGACCCGTTATCACATTTACAGACTATTTTAAAACTTGTTTTATTTTCTTTATATACGATATCCTTCACATAGTAATCTCCACCTTTTTCTATTGAAAAAGAAATACATTTGTCACATTCTAGTTGATAATTGCTTAATTTATTATAAAAGTGCACCTTACTATTTTTCATTAATAACGTCTTTTCCTTCTTTATATTATCTTCAGTTACAAACGTTTCTAAATGTTGCAAAGAAATATTTGTTATCAAACTTATTTCCGGCTTAACAATCTTTAGTGATTTCTCTATATCACCTACATGACTAGCTCCGTATTCTATAATTGCAATTTCTGTGAATTTATTCATATTCTCTAGTATACTTTTAGATATTCCGTTACATGTATTATATGATTTAGGTGTCATAAAAGTTATATATTTATCCTTTAATATTTGATATAAATAGTGTTTACAGCTAGTTTTCCCGCAACTTCCTGTTATACCAATGACCAAAGGTTTTACTTCATTTATTTTCTTCCTTGCTTTATTATGATATGAATATTGTATTAAGGTTTCTAATGGATTAAGTATTATTAAACTTGCATATAAATATATTACATTTGTTATCATTAATAGTGGAGATAACATTATTAAATCTTTTATTATCAATATATAGATTGATAATATATTTAATAAAGATATAAATCCACATAATCTTTTTATTCTCATCGTAAAACTTCCTTTCTGTCATCACTTCACTAAATTGGTGCTTCGATCTACATATGTAGTCATTAATAAATGTCTCCCCAAACAATATTATTCTCAAGGATTTCTTCTTTGTTCGTCGAACCGTTATCATTCTCCTTGCCTTCATCCGGCTTAATATCTTCCTCATCCGGCTTAACATCTTCTTTATCCGACTT
>JAZNJG010000193.1:0-11474 GCA_045577945.1 Bacilli bacterium
CATCTGAAAAAGGAAATGAAAAAGATTAAAGAAAAGATGTAAGAATATAGAATTATATAACAAGTTTAAAGATATTTGGATTCCTAGAGAAGAAGAATATTATGATGAATATGATTTTATTTTGAATGCTGATGTATTAATTTAAGATAAAAGTAATATTAAATTTAGACATTAGATTATGTATAACACTAAATAAGGAGCATATAAAATGAAAAAACAATTTAGCAGGTTTATCGTGCCTAATTTGAGTTTGGCTCGAAAAAGATTAAATAAAGAAACTAAAGTTATAAGATATCAACTAAATGATAAATACTCAGGTTTAGGATTAAATAAATATTATCATATTAAAACCTATGGGTGCCAAGGAAACATGGCTGATAGTGAAAAAATAGCAGGTATATTAGAGTCAATGGGATTTATTGAAACACCATCTGATGAGATTGCTGATATTATAATATTTAATACATGTGCAATCCGTCAAAATGCAGAAAATAGAGTCTTTGGAGAACTTGGACGTATAAAAAATTTAAAAAAAATTAAACCAAGTTTATTAATGGCTATATGTGGATGCATGCCACAAGAAGAAAAGGTTGTAAATTTGATTAGTGAAAAATATCCTCAAGTTGATATTATATTTGGAACTCATAATATTCATGATCTAGCTGAGTTTATTTATGAGGCATATACTAGAAACTCTAGAGTATTAGATGTTCGTTCGTTTGAAGGTGAAATTGTTGAAGAAGTTCCAGTGAAGAGAGCACATAATCGTAAAGCATGGGTTGATATTATGTACGGATGTGATGAGTTCTGTACTTATTGCATAGTTCCATACACGAGAGGAAAAGAAAGATCAAGGCTACCAGAGGATATTATTAGAGAAGTACAGGACTTAGCTAATGATGGATATGTTGAAGTAACATTATTGGGACAAAATGTGAATGCTTATGGTAATGATTTTATTAACCGTAAATACACATTTGCTAATTTATTAGAAGACTTACATAAGATAAATATTAAGAGAATAAGATATACAACTTCCCATCCACGTGATTTAGATGATGAAACAATTAGGGTTATGGGATTAGGTGGAAATATTATGCCTAATTTGCATTTACCGGTTCAATCAGGAAGTAATACGATTCTAAAGAAAATGAATAGGAAATATACAAAAGAGGAGTATCTTGAAAAGATTGCTAAACTAAGAAAAGCAGTTCCTGGAATTTCTATAACTACAGATATCATTGTGGCATTTCCTGGAGAAACAGAAGAAGATTTTGAAGAAACATTAGACTTGGTGAGAAAAGCTGACTACGAAGGGGCTTATACCTTCATATATTCGCCAAGAGAAGGAACCCCTGCCGCAAAACTTCCTAATCCATTGACAGAAGAGGAGAAAAAACAAAGATTATTAACTTTAAATAAAGCAATAAATGAAGGATATCTAAAGGGAAATAAACGCTTTGAAGGTGAAGTGGTTGAAGTTCTTGTAGAAGGATTATCTGAAAAGAATAAAGATATGTTAACAGGATATACTGAACACAATAAATTAGTGAATTTCAAAGGTGATAGTAGTTTAATCGGTTCTTTAGTTAAGGTGAAAATTGAAAAAGCCTTTAGTTGGCATTTAAGAGGCAAATTAGTAGAATAGTTAATAATTAGATATAGGTTTTAATTGTGTCATCCCTCAAGATTATTGAATATATTATAATGAGGAGGGATATGGATGAATGATATTCGCGAAATAGTTACTAAAGCGGTAGTTGCAAAAGGCAAGAAAATCATTAGAGAAACAACCAATATTACACCAGATAATCAGGCAGATGCAATCTTAGGATGTTGGATTATAAATCATCAATTTGAAGCAGAACTTTCAGGTGACAAGGCCAATGTTTTAGGAGAATATGAAGTAAATATATGGTATAGCTATGACAATAATTCTAAGACAGATATTGCAAGAAAAGTAGTAAACTATGAAAAAAAGATTAATACGAGAAATATAGTCACTGATATTAATAGAGATTGCCGAGATATTCTAATTACAGCTACGCAATCTCCTACTTGCACAAACGCTCAAATTGTGAATGATGATATTTGTGTGGATTGCACTTTTGAATTACTAGCAGAAGTTATAGGCGAAACTAAAGTAAAAGTTGCTATTTTACACCAAAATGACTACTATGACTTCACAAATGAAGATTTTGAAGATGAAATTAATGAAGACTTTATTATTGAAAAAGATAATAATAATCAAGAATAAATAATTTATAAAATATATTAGTAAATGAGTCAATTGGTTATCCAATTGATTTTATTTATAATAAAGTTTATATAATATTACATAAAGTACGGTGAATATATGAAATATACGAAAGAAATGAAATATAAAATTTATTTATTTGATTTAGATAACACACTGCTTGACTTTGAAGCAGCAGCTGAAAAATCTATTAGAATAACATTATCACATTTTGGCGTTAACCCAACAGATGATGTTGTTAATGAGTATAAAAGAATTAATAGCTATTATTGGATGGAATTTGAAAAAGGACGAATAAGAAAAGAGGAGCTTTTAGTAAGAAGATTTAAAGATTTCTTCAGTAAATACTTAGATGAAGACCATAATAGTAGGCTATATAGTGATGAGTCAGAAGTAAATGATTTTTATTTAAATCAATTATCTATGTGTAATGATATGATGCCTAATGCATTGGAATTGGTTTCTAAACTTAAAGATAAAGATGTTAAGATATACGTAGTTACAAATGGTGTATGCAAAACTCAAGAAAGAAGACTACGAACATGTCCATTGTCTAAATATTTTGATGATGTATTTATTTCTGAATTAATAGGATACCAAAAACCCAAAAAAGAATATTTTGATTATGTATTCAAAGCTATAAAAAAAGATCTTAATGTTGATGAGATTGATAAAAGGGAAGTATTGATTGTTGGGGATAGTATTGGTGCAGATATATTAGGCGGTCAAAATTATGGATTAGATACTTGTTGGTATAATCCTAAAAACCAAAAGTCAGATGTAAACCCTACATATAACATATTAGACTTATTAGACATATTAGAATTATAAAATTAAATATATCTTATAAAATAAAAAACCCATATTTGCAAATCATATAAGTGGTGATTTGAAATGTGGGTTATTTTTGGTTTACTTTCGGCATTATTCTCAGCATTAATGTCAATAAGTATTAAAACAGGATTAAAAGAAATGAATCCTATACTAAGTTTATTCACAAGGACTTTTATTGTTACAATATTTTGTTTTATTGCTTGTTTGATTAATAAATCATATAAAGATATGTCAAAAGTAGTAATGGTAAACTGGAAAGGGATACTTTTAACAAGCGTATTTACTTTTTTGACATGGTTGTTTTATTTTCTTGCTATGAAGACGGGATCTGCCCATAAAGTAATGGCATTGGATAAACTAAGTATTATAATTACGATTTTTTATATGGTCTTATTTACAAAAGAGAGTATAAACACCTCTACAATTATTGGTTCAATCTTAATAATATTAGGAAGCATTTTTTTGCTTTTGAAATAAATTCTAAAATATAAGTTTAAAATAGCAAAAATATAGCATATAAAAATGCTAACAAAGTACTTTTAAAAATATATGATTTATGGTATAATATTATGATAGGTGTAACATATGAGTATAAACAATTTAAATTTAGATCAAAAAAGAGGACAAATTAATAAAATTAATAGTGAGATTAATGTTTTGAAGAATAGCTATACTGATGAACTTAATACAGTTAATCACTACTACTGGCCAATAGTAGCAAGAATAAAAAAACAAAAAACTAATTTGAAATGGTATTTTACATTAGCGTGTTGCTTTATGTTTGCGGTAATTGTATATATAGTATTCAAAGAAGTATATAACTTATATTGGGTAATCCCCCTACTTACATTTAGCGGAGGTATAGTAGGATTAATTGTGTTCTTTTTAATAAAATGCAATAAAAAAGATAAATTAGTAAACAAAGATTGGAAAGAAGCGTTAAAACCTTCTGAACAGTTGAATGATAAAATTAATGCTAAGTCTTTGCAAGCTACGGATATGATGAAAGACTTCTTTAATGAAATAAGTAAAGATTTTGAAATCGATATGAAAGAAATAGGATCTTCATATGAAGATATCCTAGATTATTATAACCGATGGACAGATAATAATTAGATAATAGTAAAATAATTAAATCAATACAAAATAAATATTATTGGGAGAATGAAAATGGAAAATTTAAATACTAATAATCCTAAACAAAGAGTTTTAAAGATAGAAAATTTACATGCGAGTGTTGTTGATAAAGAAACTTCTAAAGAAATTTTAAAAGGATTGAGTTTAGAAGTAAAAACTGGAGAAATCCATGCTATAATGGGTCCTAACGGAACAGGAAAGAGTACTCTTGCTAATACTATAATGGGACATTATAAATATCAAGTTACTGATGGAAGTATAACTTTAGATGGCGAAGATGTAAACAATATGTCTGTTGATGAAAGAAGTCGTAAAGGAATCTTTTTAGCTATGCAATACCCAAATGAAATTAGTGGTGTTAGTAATTCTGATTTTATTAAACAAGCTATGCAAGCTCGCTTACCAGAAGGAGAACATATTAAATTATTTAAATTTATTAAAGATTTAGATAAAGCTGTTAAAGATTTAAAAATGAGAAGTGACTTACCACATCGTTATTTAAATGAGGGATTTAGTGGTGGAGAAAAGAAACGTAATGAAATACTTCAAATGAAAATGTTGAAACCATCTTTTGCGGTATTAGATGAAATTGACTCAGGATTGGATGTAGATGCTTTAAGAATAGTTGGAGAAAACATTGATGCAATGCGTTCACCTGACTTCGGAGCAATTGTAATTACTCACTACCAAAGATTACTTGATTATATTAATTGTGATTATGTTCATATTATGATGAATGGTAAGATTGTAAAAACTGGAGGAAAAGAGTTAATAGAAAAGATTGATAAAGAAGGTTATGATTGGTTAAAAGAAGAACTTGGTCTTATCGATGATGCTCCAGTTAAAACTAGAACTATGTTAGGCACTTGTGCTGTGAAAAAAACAGGTGGTAAATAATGAATGAAGTTAAAAGTATAAATAAAGAATTTATTATTACTAATGATTTCAACATACATAATATTACAATTACTAATGATACAACATTAAATGTTGTGGTTAAGAAAGGTGTAAAAACCAAACTAATTGAAGTTTTGAATATATCTAATAATAATATGATAAATATAGAATATAATCTAACGTTAGAAGAGGAAAGTAAATTAGATTTAGTTACTATTTACTGTGGAGATAATGCTAACATAAATCTTTGCACAAAAGTTTTAGAAAAAGCATATCTTAATAGTATGAAATTAGCTTCTTTTGATGGTAATATTAATGTGTTGGCCAATACTTATTTAAGATATAGAGCTCATAATGATGAGTATAATGTATTTATAAATAGTAATAAACATAAACAAGATTTTTCATATAATGTATATCATGAAGAAAAAGAATCAGAATCAAATATGAAAAACTATGCAATTTGTAAGAATGAATCGATCCTTAATGTTAACACAAATGGACTTGTTTTAAGAGGAGCAAAGGAAAGTGTTTTGAATCAAAAATCAAAAGGAATTCTTTTATCAAAAGAAAGTGCTATAAGTGCTAATCCACTATTACAAATAGATGAATATGATTGTCTAGCTTCTCACGGAGCAGGAATTGGTGCGATAGATGAAGAAGATTTATTCTATTTAATGAGCAGAGGATTAACAAGGAGTGAAAGTGAAAAATTGATTATTAAGGGATTTATAAATCCAATTCAAGAAAACCTTAAACAATTCGAAAATGTAGCTGATAAAGCAAATGAAATAAAAGAAATTAATAATTTATTTAATGAGTTAATAAATAAATATTTATAAATCTAAATTATATAGTTTAGAAACTAAAATATTTGGAATTGCACAAAATTTAGAATTGTACAAAATTTAGAAAGGAAGAACTATGCTAGACGATAAGAAGACTTATGAAATTCGTAAAGATTTTGCATTGTTTGATACTAATGATAGTATTGCATATTTAGACAATGGTGCTACATCTTTAAAACCAAAAGTGGTGATTGATAAAATGAACGAATACTATGCTAATTATGGTGTAAATATTCATAGGGGTGTATATCATTTAAGTTATAAAGCAACTGATGAATTTGATATTGCAAGAGCAAAAGTTGCTAAGTTTATTAATGCTAATGAATCAGAAATAATCTTTGTTCGTAATGCTAGTGAAGCTTTAAATTTATGTGCATTGACTTTTGGCAGGGATTATCTTTCTGAAGGTGATGAAGTGATTGTATCAGAACTTGAACACCATTCATCTATACTTCCTTGGCAAGTTTTATGCAAAGAGAAAAAGGCAAATCTTAAATATGTTCCACTTAATGAAGATGGAAGAATAACTGTTGAAAACTTTAAAAAGGTTTTAAGTGATAAAACAAAAGTAGTGGCTTTAACATATGTATCGAATGTAATGGGTTATGTAACTCCAATTAAAGAAATAATTAAACTTGCTCATGAATATAATGCTTATGTAGTAGTTGATGCTGCTCAAGCAGTTCCTCATATGAAAATAGATGTTAAAGATTTAGATTGCGATTTCCTTGGCTTTTCTGGTCATAAGATGATGGGACCAACAGGTGTCGGAGTTTTATATGGCAAGAAAAAAATCCTAAAGACATTAAAACCATTATATTATGGTGGAGATATGAATGAGGAAGTATATAAAGATAATGTAGATGTAAAGGATGTTCCATATCGATTTGAAACAGGTACTCCCGCAATTGCGGAAGTAATTGGTTTAGGAAAAGCCATTGATTATATCGAATCAATTGGTTTTGATTATATACATAATCATAGTATGGAATTATATAATTACACAATTAACAAATTAAAAGATTTAGACGGCATAACTATTTATAACAAAAATCCTGAAGTTCCAATTATCGCTTTCAATATAACAGGGATTCATCCACATGATGCTGCTACAGTATTTGATGAAGGTGGAGTTTGTTTGAGAGCAGGACATCATTGTGCTCAACTATTAACTAAATGGCTTGATTGTGCTGGAACATTAAGAGGATCATTTTATGTATACAACACTAAAGAAGATGCCGATAAATTCATTGAAAAAGTTAAAGAAACAATTGATTTCTTTAAAAGAGTTTGGTAAAGATTAAAACTATTAAAATTTTAAACATTGGTGAAAATTATGAATGATTTAGAAAGTTTATATAAGCAAGTAATATTTGATCATTATAAAAACCCTCGTAATAAAGGACTTAAAGGGTTTGATCATGTGCATTTACGCAATCCCTCTTGTGGAGATGATATTACAGTAGAAATGAAAGTTGAAGATGGTGTGATTAAAGAAATTAATCATGCTGGTTCTGGATGTTCTATCTGTTGCTCTTCAGCTTCTGTTTTATCAGAAACTCTAAAAGGAAAAACTATACCTGAAGCCTTAAGACTTATAAACGAGTTTTATGAAATGATGATGGGTAATGGTGAACCTGATGAAGAGTTAGAAGAAGCACTAGTTTATCAAGGAGTTTCAAAATTCCCTGCTCGTATTAAATGTGCAACTTTATCATGGAAAGCTTTAGAAAAGCTTATTAATGGTGACAAAGATGAATAATAAAGATAATAAAAATATAAATATTACAGATAAAAATACAAAAGTAGATAATGACAAAATAAATGAAATTATTGGTGATTATAAATACGGGTTTAAGACTGAAACTGAAAATGTTTATAATACTGGTAAAGGTTTAACATTAGAAACAGTTACTGAAATATCTAAATATAAAGGTGAACCAGATTGGATGCTTGAAATTCGTCAAAAGGCATATAAATCTTTTGTTAAACAAACAAATCCCAAATGGGGACCTGATTTAAGTTTCATTGATTTTGATGATTATACATATTACAAAAAAGAAAGTCAAAAGACTGAACAAAAGTGGGAAGATGTTCCTGATTCTATTAAAGAAACATTTGAAAAACTTGGAATACCCGAAGCAGAAAGAGATTTCCTTGGCGGTGTAACAACCCAATTTGAATCTGAAGTTGTATATCATAACACATTAAAAGAATTAGAAGCTCAAGGAGTTATTTTCTGTGATACTGATACTGCTGTAAGAGAATATCCTGAATTAGTAAGAGAATACTTTGGTAAAGTAATCCCTTATTCTGATAATAAATACGCAGCTTTAAACACTGCTGTATGGAGTGGGGGTTCATTTATATATATTCCAAAAGGAGTAAAGATTGAAAAGCCATTGCAATCATATTTTAGAATCAATTCTGAAAGAATGGGACAATTCGAAAGAACATTAATTGTTGTTGAAGAAGAAGCAAGTTTATATTATGTTGAAGGATGTACAGCCCCAATTTATTCTAAAGATTCGTTACATGCTGGACTAGTTGAAATTTATATTAAAGATGGTGGATACTGTAGATATTCCGCAATTCAAAATTGGTCAAATAATATTTTAAATTTAGTAACTAAGAGGGCAATATGTTATAAGAATGCTCACATGGAATGGATTGATGGAAACATTGGATCAATGATAAACATGAAATATCCAGCTTGTATCTTAGCTGGTGATGGTGCAAAAGGCACAACAATTTCAATCGCCTTTGCGGGAAATGGACAATACCAAGATACTGGTGCTAAAATGATTCACTTAGCTCCTAACACAACAAGTACTGTAATATCTAAATCTATTTGTCGTGGTGGTGGAGTAGTAAATTATCGTGGAACAGTAAAACATGGAAAGAATGCAGATAACGCTAAAAGCCATGTAGAGTGTGATACAATCATTTTAGATGATATATCAAAAAGTGATACTATCCCAACAAATATAGTGCTAAACAACACTGCACGAATAGAACACGAAGCAACTGTTTCAAAAGTTAGTGAAGAACAAATGTTCTATTTAATGAGTAGAGGATTAACAGAAGCACAAGCTTTAGAGATGATTATAATGGGATTCATTGAACCATTCTCTAAAGAGTTACCAATGGAGTATGCTGTTGAATTAAATCAATTAATTAAGTTAGAAATGAATGGTTCTATTGGATAAAAAATCAGAAAATTAAATATTTAACTATAAATACAATCCATACGGGTTGTATTTTTTATTAAGATTTCATATACTTGACTGTATATATATATAGTATAATATATTTAAGCTTAAATTATTTTTATTAAAAACTATAATGATGGAGGTAATTATATGATTAATAAAAAATTAATGTTAATTTCAAAAGTAATTTTTATTATTTTTATAAGTGTTTTCTTTTATGCTTGTGGCTATCATACGCACAATTACGAGTTAAATAGCGATAGTTCTAATCACTATTATGAATGTGACTGTGGAGATATAATTGATGTTACACCACATCAATTTTCTTGGATAGTTGATAAAGAAACCTCGGGTTTTGAATCAGGTTTAAAACATGAAGAATGTGAAGTATGTAAGTATAAACAAAATGAACTAACTGTAATTGATAGAATTGAAGTGTCTGAAAAAGATATTCAAAATATTAAAAAGATAAATCTAGTAATAGATGCTAAATATGATCTGATTAGTTTTCCATATGATTTAAAAGAAGAATGTATTAATTATGGATTTGGAGGAAAAACATTTTACACAAATTATTATTGTAAAAATGACGTAGATAATTACTACATTGTTTCCACTTATGTAGATGAAGATAAATATATAAAACCGAGAGATCGTTTAAGCGGTGATTCTGATTATTACTCTAATGTAGAATGGATTAGATATGAATCATTGGAAGATGTTCAAAAAGAGTATAATGGAAAAATGATTTCTGATTTATTTATGGTATATGATGTTACTATAGTAAAAGATTTAATTCATGATATTGATTACAATATAGAGTGTAAATATTATAGAGAGATCAGACACGCTTTTATATATGATTTAGAGATTAGAGATTATAATATTTATCCGGATTTTATTCTTTGGTATCTTAGAGATATGGAAAATACAGATAACATATTCTTTACTGATCTGACTTTTGAAACAGAAGTAAGTGAAGCTTACATTAACGAGGAATCAGAAATATTTTATGTTTTTAATAGTTATGTTATAAGAATTCCATCTGAAAATTATATAAGATATCGTTCTAGAGAAATTTTCCCTTTTGATGCCTTAGATCCATATTTTTTAGAAATATCTGAATATCTAATAGATGCATCATTTTTAAATGAGATTATATATTATTTTGATGAGAATAGAGATATTGTTTATTATCAAAAAGTAATGATAAAAGCAAAAGATCTTAAAGAAATAATTTTAGGAAGGAAACAATAAGAAAAAAAGGTGATTGGTAATAAAAATATGATTAGAAAAATAAAGATAGTTTTTTTAATACTAGTGTTTATTAATATATTATGTTTATCAGTAATAATAAAAGTAAACGCACATGAGAGTTTGTTAATAGTTGGATATGATGACTGTGTGGATAGAACATGGGATGGTGAAAATGAAAGATGGTACTATTTATCTGAAGAAGGTTATTCTGCTGGGCCTACATATTGCTATCAACATTTACCAGAAGAAAAGTTAACATTAAAATACATTATTTCTGATAATGGCTATTATGATACTACATATACTTGGACAACTGATTATGATACTGATACTGCAGAAAGAATAAAACTGGCATTTATTGAAAGTATAAAAGAATGGAATGATGTATATTTTTACTCATATGTTAATGGGAATAGGATAAAAAATAAAGTGATTAATATAATAGAAGGAACAGAAGAAGACTATGATTTGATTATTTATCCATATTATGGCTCAAGTAAAAGGGCTGCTTTTGTTGTTACATATGAATTAAGTGAATCGATACCTACATTTGATGTAAACTATCAACATAATCATTATAATAAAGCGCTTATCAATGTTAATCTTCCAGTTTTTTGTCAAGCAATCTATGATAACGAATATGGAAATCGCTTAAGAAAAAAACCTGGACAACACGAAGTAGGACATATTTTGGGATTAGATGATATTGACAAATGTTGCCCAAAATCATCTGAAGGACAGCATCATGAAGAAGTATTAATGGGATATGGAAATAATAATACACAAGCGTATGATGTTACTTACAAAGATATTGCGGGAGTTGCTATAACAAGAGGATTTCATACTGACGCTGATCATACTTGGATGAAAAGAACTAATGATAATGGAACCATAGATTTAATATGTGCACAGTGTAATGGTGTTTTATATGATGTTGAATTGGATTCAAACGGAACTACTTATCAAGGAAAATCATTAAATACATATCAAAGTTGTGTTCATTATTCAGGGACAAACTCCAATATGTTATTG
>JAZNJG010000194.1:0-6690 GCA_045577945.1 Bacilli bacterium
ATAAATTTTTCTTTTGTTTTATCATCTTCAACAATACCGTCATCAAACGCCTTAGAAATAATTAAAGATCTATTAAGAGTAACTGAGTTTATAATAAATGAAGTTTGTTTTTCTAAATAATTTGGAATTAAACTTTTTACTTTCATATATACACCATTATATAATTCCTTATATGCACTAATCAACTCTGAATCTTTTATAACCTTTTCACTAAAATCTTTAAAGTTTTCCATTGACATTACTGGAATATTAATCTTTATTTCATCCCCTACGATATCTAGACATCCATATTTAGCGTATCCATTTACAGCTTGTTTATCAGATTCTAATAAGTCACTATATTTTTTGTTTAAATTTAGAATATCATTTAAAAGACTTAAATTAAATTTGCCTGTTAATGCTCTATTATATGCAATCACATCTGAGGCTTTACCATCATCCTTCCAATGATTTGAGGGGAAAGCCACAATGCTTATGCGTCGACCAAAATAACTGTTAGTAGTACTATTACAAGAAATAAAGTATTCATCCGAATATAATTTATCAACTGTTTCAAGAAGCATAATATCCCAATTAAAACCATCTTTTCTTAAGGTTAATTCAGAACTAAATTTATCCTCTACAATATTCATAGTTAAGAAAAGTAAAGACCACATCAAGTGTTCATCTTTAGCATTGGTTATATCAAGTAACGATTTGTAATAAGGCAAATTATTTTTTGCAAATTTTATTAAAGAATTATAAAAAACAAAAATATTTTTTCTTTCAAAATCAAGAATTTCTCTTCTATCCTTTTTATCTATAAAAGCAACATTTGACAAATATTTATTGTTTTCTAATTTTAATAAGAAATCTTTCTTAACTAATCTTTTAACATAATCCTCAACATATGGTCTTGCAATTCCAAGTTCAATTGAAAAATCTTCAATGCTACATTCATTTCCATATGAATGATATAGTAAATTTTTAAGTAATAGAGGATCAATATAATCACAAGGATCAAAATTTAATTCACCATTAAAAGATTGAGTCACTTGAAAATCTCTCGGTATATAAGCTTTCTTACCATTTAATTTTTCCATATCTAAATACTCCTTTAATTTTTTTCTAACTTCAGCTAATTTCCATTTAACTGTTCCAAGAGGTAGTTTTAATTCTTCAGCAATGAACTTTAAGGTTTTATCTTCTACATAATAAGCGTAAAGTATCTCAGCGTAATCTTTACTTAATAGTTTGATTGCTTCATTCATTCTTCTGATTCTATCATCTTCTAGAATTCCATCAAGAACTGTTTTAGAATTATCTACAAAATCAATAGATTCTTTATATTCAAAAGTATTTTTATCTTTAATGGTTTTTCTTAAATACATATTATATTGATTTTTACAAACTCCCCATATGTAATAATCTAAATTATCAATACGTGCACCTTTATCAATATTATGAATTATTTCCAAAAGGATTGTTTGTGATAAATCTTCAGCATCCATTCTATTATTACATCTTTTCACACAATAAAGAAATACTTTACTGGCATAATCTACAACTTTTTCTTTTAACTCGTCTTTGTTCATATTGCTCATATTATTTACCCTTTCACTTATATAGTTGCAAAAGTTATAAAAAGGTTGGTAATTTTTATTAAATAATTATAACATTTTTATTTCTGTATTTCTACTATTTAAAAAGTCAGTAAGCTACAGCCTCCTGACTAATCTATAATATATGTTAATTATCAGTAAAATAATTTAATACTAAAGTATCATTATGTGTTTTGTTTAATTTGCAAAATTCACTTTCAAATTATTCTTCCATAAAGAATACTCGATTATAAAATCTTATTAATGTTACTGTATATCCACGTGAGTAATCCTTTAAATTATTCGGCAAGATATTCTAATCATTTTTTCATAAAACTATAAAAAATTAGATAATAAAAAATTATCATTCGTATTCAGAGAACCAATATATTCCAGAAAATGTGTCATTACTATGAAATGTTTCATATTTGAGTTTTACGCCACAAAATGTTTCGCGATGAAACTTTTAGTAGCAAAATAATATTTATTAAATATATTAAAAAGTCTCATAATTAATAATCATAAATTTAAAATTGCTGCATATAATAATATAAATTCATTTAGGAATATTATGTAATACACAAAAATAATAACTTAAAAACTTGTTTATTTTTAATGAACATGATATAATATATTTAGTAAAAATGTGTATTGCTATATTTTTACTAAATAAGAGGAGGTATATATGGAAATCAAAAGAGATGTGTATTTAAATAAATTAATAATAAGAATGCATAATAAAATGATCAAAGTAATAACTGGTATTAGAAGATGTGGGAAATCATATTTACTATTTAATTTGTTTTACGATTATTTAATTTCACAAGGAATAGATAATTCACACATTATAAAAATAGCATTAGATGATATTGCTAATAAAAAATATCGTAATCCTGAAGATTTATATAATTTTATTAAAGAGCAAATTACAGATAGTAATATGTATTATGTTCTGCTTGATGAAGTTCAACTGGTTTCTGAATTTGAAGATGTTTTGAATGGACTGCTTCATATTAATAACGTGGATACATATGTTACTGGAAGTAATGCCAAATTTTTATCTAAAGATATTATTACAGAGTTTAGAGGTAGAGGCGATCAAATTCATGTGCTTCCTTTGTCGTTTTCTGAATATTTATCTGTGTATAATGGAGATAAGTATTCTGCCTTTAATGAATACTTAACTTATGGTGGACTTCCTTTTGTTACTAGTTTATCTACCCACGAACAAAAAACAAATTATTTAACTAATATTTTTGAAGAAATATATATCAAGGATATTATTAACAGATATAAAATACACAGCACAGATGAGTTTAAAGAATTAATTAATATTTTAGCATCATCAATAGGTTCTTTAACTAACCCTACTAAATTAGAAAAAGTGTTTAAAAGTGTTAAGCATCTATCAATTTCAGCAAATACAATTTCAACATTTATTGAATATCTTGAAGATGCATTTATTGTTTATAAAACACAAAGATATGATATTAAAGGAAAATCTCACATAGATTCACCATTTAAATATTATTTTTCTGATTTAGGTTTACGTAATGCAAGACTTAATTTTAGGCAATTAGAAGAAACTCATATTTTGGAAAATATCATTTATAATGAATTATTATATCGAGGATATAGTGTGGACGTAGGAGTTGTATCAACTTATGCACAATCAAAAGAAGATTCATCTCGATCAAAGAAATACTTAGAAGTTGATTTTGTATGTAATTTAGCTGATAAAAGAATTTATATTCAATCAGCGCTAGCTCTTCCTACAGAAGAAAAAGTTAAACAAGAACAAAATTCACTTATGAATATTAATGACTCATTTAAAAAAATTATTATTTCAAAAGATTGTCCTATAACTCATTATAATGAAAATGGCATTTTATTTATGAATTTATTTGATTTCTTATTAGATATTAATAGTTTAAATAAATAGAAACAAAAACAGCTATATACCGTATTACTAGACTACTTGTCTAGCAAAATGGTTATATAGCTGTTTTAATTTTTACTATTTATCAATAAAATAACTAATTTGAATATTTTTTAGTTTATCATTTAGGAAGTTATTTTCAATTAATGCTTCTATAATCTTATTTCCTGCAAAGAACTGCATAAGTGTAATAACATATCCATTAATATACTCTTTTAAATTATTAGGCATTGATTTGCTAACTACTTTAGTAATATACTCTTTAATTTCATTAGTATTTTTCTCTAATTTAATATATAATTCTTTATTAATGGCTTTCATTAATTCTAAAAATTCATTATTTAAATATGCAATATTTGTTTTTAAGATGCCACTATCTTTTACTAAAATATTGTTCTTAATTAAATAAGCATATAACTCTTCTTTGTTATCATCAATAATACCATTATAAACATCAATAACTGTTTGAGCTGTTCTTTTATCTCTTAAAATAGGTTGATTTGAACTATAACCTTTTATCATCCATAAATCTCTTGCCCATAATGTATGATTGTTTAAATATGTTGGTGTTTGTCCGCAAGTTCCTTTTGGGGTAGTTTCTTCTAATCCAAAAACAAGTCCTCTTGCACCACATGATAAAATTCTAGGATAATCTGAATCTTTAGTAAACATATTTCTTCTATCCATATCTGCTACTCTATCAGCAAATATCCATTTATATTGATCTATTGATGCATTATAGTTAAAAATACCAGTTTCTTTTATTTGTTCAAAATGTTCATTAAAGACTTTTACGACTTCTTTTGCATGTTCATCATACATTTCTTTATATAACTCATCAACCACATCAAGTTCAACTTTGCTAATAATGTAAAAATTAGTTTGATATTTATCTTTTACTTTTTCAACAATTACTCCTGCATTTAATAAAATTGAAAGTTCATCTTCTATAAAACAACTACTACATCCAACAGTAGTCGCTATTTCACTAACTGTTTTAGGTTTAGCATAACATATTAATGCAATTTGACAAGGTAATTTTCTTTTAAACAATTCCCAAACATTAACACTAGCAAAGTCAATTCCGGAATAATATATTGAAAAATCTTTTGGATTGAAACTTACTTCACCTATTTCTTTATTCATATTATAAATCTCCTTTAATTTTTTCTTACCATTAGACAAATAATACTTAACCATATCTTGGCTAAGATTAAGTCTATCGGCTATATCTTTAATTTTTAATTCATGATAATAATACATTACTATTATCTTACGATATAAACCTGAAAGGATACTTAGTGATTTTCTAATATCATTATGTAATTCTTGTTTTTCACTTTCTTCTTTAGAACTAATATCTGCAATTTGCATTTTACAATAATCATCATCTAGAATATAATTATCTCTTCTATTTAAATAATTCTTATATACATTATGAGCAACGCTCCAAAAATACGCATTGACATTTTTTATTTCATAAACACAATCAAGTGCATCTAAACATTCACAGGCAGCCTTTTGTGATAAGTCTTCTGCATCTTGTATTGATGATGTTTTACTTATATAAAATGTTAAAAATCTATTTAAATATTCATTAGCTATTAATTCTTTTAATTGTTCTTTATTTTGCATAATGATATCTCCTTTCACTAATATAGTAACAAAACTTTAAAAAAGTGAAGTCTTTTATAAAAATTATTATACTATTTTTTAAAATATTTTCCACCATTATCTCTTATTGGTTCGAGTTCCATCAGAACCTAACATTCAAATCCCGTAAATTAAAGGTTCGAATTCGTGGTCAGTCTCTAATAGTTGTATTTACAACTATTAGTCTTTAAATCTAAATGTTTCATAAAGGCATAAAAAAAGAGGATATTCTAACAAAAACTATCTAAAATACCCTATAAAAATTAAAAATAGGTCCTCTTTTTAGAAGACCTATAGATTTCAAAAAATGGTACACCCTCGGGGATTCGAACCCCGGACCCACTGATTAAGAGTCAGTTGCTCTGCCAGCTGAGCTAAGGGTGCAATTAAACACTCGTATATTATACAATAATTCTATAAAAATTGCAAGAAAAAATTAAAAATTAAATGATAAAATTAAAAGGGACTGTTGGGGAAATCCTTATATTCATAAGGTAATTCATTTTCTTTAGTAAGTTTCTTCTCTTTTCTAGTAAGTGGAACTGGATCAAAACCACCTTTTGAAAGAGGATTACATCGAACTATCCTATAAATAGTTAAAAAAGTTGCTTTAAAAAAATTAAATTTTTTATAGCATCCCTTAGCATATTCAGAACAAGAAGGGATATACCTACATCTTTTTGCACTATTCTTTGTACCTTCTTGGTATTTTTCAATTATTTTAATCATAAATTTATTCACGATATCACCTATAATATTATATCAAATAATTATATAAAAGAAAAGAATAAACTCAAGGCTTATTCTTGTTCTTTAAATAACATAGATTTGATTTTTTCTATAACATCAGGTGTAGAATCAATTATTTTTTCATATAAATGGGCGGAATCATCTAGATGTAATATTTTTGTACCTTCCTTATCAATTGCTAAAAAAGCGACAGGGGTAATATTTATGCTTCCACCTGTTGCACCACCGAAAGGATAATTATTTAAGTCTTTTAATGATTCCATTTTTTGATCTAATCCTCCAGTTACAAATGTGCATTTAACTTTTGAAATTGGAATAACTGAAATTTCATCATTTAATTTACATGTTGTTCCAATTACAGTGTTAACATCAATCATTTCTCGCATACTGTCCATTGATATTTTGAATAACTCGCTTATTGGATGACCTATCATTGTTTGCACTTCCTTTTCGTTTATTAAGAATAATATTCTTTATATTAATAATATATGCTAAAATAAAATAAATGACTCTAAATGAAAGAATTATTTCATAATTTATTTCGTTTATCTCTTTATCATACGTTACATTGAAATCTGAATATTTTATTTTTAGAAAATTTTCATTGGTAAAATTAGAAATAAAAGCAATCAAATTCCAGTAAAACACATATAAATATTCATTTGAACAAAAAAATTTAATAGATATTTTTTTAATTTCAATTAAATTAAAAACATTAAAAATAAATTTTTTATAAGGTTTAATTTTTTCAAATTGATATCTTATTTC
>JAZNJG010000195.1:0-38044 GCA_045577945.1 Bacilli bacterium
ATAATTTATTATTATATTAAATGTATATATAATCTATATATAATATAGAAAGAGCACTTTTATATTTTCACGATAAAAATGAGATATTTATGAATAAGTAAAAAAATATTGCAAAAAATAAAAAATATGATAAAATATATATAATGAAATTTAGGAGATTACATATGAATAAAGATAAAGTAGAAAAAAGTTTTGGTAAAAAAATGTGGGAATTCCCTCAAAAATTAAACGCAACTTCATTATTAGTTATTATTGCGCTAGCGTGTATTATTGTTGGAGTTACATCATTATTGATTTTCAATAATAAAGTTGAACCTTATGTACCTGAATATGAAGAATTAACATATTCAGAAGATTTAAATGTAGCTATGGCTATCACATCATCATATACATATAATGATAACACTTTAAACAAACAAAATAAAATTACAGCTTATTTCGGTAAAACAAGACTTAAAGATGTAACTTATGCTATCAAAAATATTGAAGGTTTGTTTATTGGTGTTACTGAAGATGAAGAAGTTCAATATCTTTCAAGATATTATAGAAGTAGTGCTTTAAGTACATATACAAATACTTCAAATCAATTTACATGTTTAACAGCAGGAAGCAAACAAGATTATGACACAATTTATGGTAAAGTTACTTATGATTATGAAGTCACTTCAACTAGTGAAATAACTAATAAAATGATGACTTTTAGAGAAGATATGTTAACTTTAACAAATAAAGAAATAGATGGCAATTACGGTACAGAATTAGATGATTCTAAAATATTTAGTAGTCACAAAATAGAAAAAACTGTAGGAACTGAAGCTAAAATGTATACTATTACTGTTAATTTTACAGTTAACAGTAAAATAGCTACAAAATATCATTTAGATTATCAATTATTTGGAGTTGATAGTTCAAATGAAGTATACGATTTAGTTGGAGCATACAATTTATCTTCTGAGATTAATTCAACAATTTACAGAACAGCATCATTCCCAAGTGAATATGCATTAAGATATTTTATTGTTAAAGTTGTCTTTACCGATACTGCAGGAAATGTACAAACATTATACAAGAAATTAGATTACTAATAATAAAAATAAAAAGTATTGACAAATATTACAAAATATAGTATAATAACAAAGCATGGTTTTAATAGGAGGTGCTCCAAATGAAAAGAACATATCAACCAAATGCTCGTAAACATGTAAAAACACATGGTTTTCGCGCTCGTATGGCAACTGCTAACGGAAGAAATGTTATCGCTCGTAGACGTCAAAAGGGTAGAAAAGTATTAACTGCATAAACAAAAATCCAAGACCACTATTTGTCACTTATTAGAAATGGTGGTTTTTTTTGTTTATTAAAAACTAGAACAAATTTTATGAATAAAGTCTATATATTAAAGAAAAACCATGAGATCGAGCAATTAATAAGATATAAACACAGTGTAGGAAATAGATTTTTTTCAATATATTATAAGAAAGATGTTGATACTAAAATTGTGGTTTCTGTTTCGAAAAAACTAGGAAAAGCTGTTGAAAGAAATTACCAAAAAAGAATCGTTAAAGAAATTTTAAGAAAGAACATCTCACAAATAAAGAATATGCATATACTTATTAGTGTTAAAATTCTTTCATTAGAATTAAATTACGAAGAAAAAAGTAGAGAAGTTTGTAAATTAATAAGAAAAATAAAAGGTGATAAGGATGAATTCAATTAGAAAAAAATATTTATTAGTAGGAATTGTTTTATTTGTATTATTTATGACAGGTTGTGGTGTAACACAATTTACTGATAAAAATAATGTACAAGTAATGTTACCGATTGCTTCAGGTGTATATGGAGAAGGAGGCAATTGGGATTTCTTAGTATATCCTATGGCGTGGTTAATGTTTAATATATCAAAACTTGTAGGGCATAATTATGCAATTACTATTTTGATAGCTACGATTCTTGTTCGTTCGATTGCTTGGCCAATTTATGGTAAAACAAACGATATGCAATTAAAAATGTCTTTATTAGGACCTGAACAAAGAAAAATAGAAGAAAAATACGAAGGAAAAACAGATCAAGAGAGTTTACAAAGAAAAAATATGGAAGTTATGCAATTATATAAAAAGTATAAAGTATCATTTTCTGGATGCTTTATGCCATTTATACAAATGCCAATATTCTTAGCGTTCTATGAAACTTTGCGTAGAATACCTCATACATCAAAATCATATATTGAATCTTTTGTAGGGGGAGCTACATTTACTAGCGGTGAAAATGTAATTACAGTAACTAGTAATCAATTATTATATGATGCTGATACATTGAATACAAATGCTTTCGGATTAGATTTGTTAAAAACTGCTTCAGAAGGAGAAGGTTGGCAAAAAATTGGAGTTTATGTATTAGCTGTATTAGTTGCATTAACTCAAATAGGAACTCAATTATTGAGTCAAAGAAGATCAAAACTTCAAAGAGAAAAAATGGAATCTAATGTTCCAGAATATCGTCGTAAAGGTCCATCTGATCAACAAAAACAAACAGAAATGATGATGAAAGTTATGTTGTGGTCTATGCCTATAATGATGGCAGTATTTATCATTAATAACAGCGCAGCGTTGGGATGGTACTGGTTAGTGGGTAATTTATACACTGCTTTACAATCATTTATTAGTGCGAAGACTGGGGAAAAGAAATTAGCAAAATTACGTGAAAAATTTAACACACAAAATAAGTATTATTAAAACGGGAGAAAAATAATGAAAAGAACTTACGAAGTAAAGAATATAGAAGACGCATATAAACAAGCGGTTGCGGATTTTGAACTTCCATTAACAAGTTTAAAATTTGAAGTTGTTAAAGAAACAAAAGGTTTTCTAGGTATTGGAGCAAAATTAGAAGTTGAAGCTGAAGTTGCGCTAGACGGAATTGAACAAGGAAAAAAATATATTAAAATGATTCTTGATAATAATGGAGTTGAAGGATTCATTGAAAAGAAAGTAAGAGGTAACAATGTAGAGTTTAACATTGATGCGAATGAATTTAATGGATATTTAATAGGACACAATTCACGTAATTTAATAGCTCTTCAAACAGTTATCAGTCAAGTTGTTAACCGTTATTATGATGAAGAAAATAAGAAAATTGTTCTAGTTGATGTTGGCGGATACAAGAAGAAAAGAGAAAAGAAATTAGAACAAATGGCTGTTGATTGGGGAAAACAAGTTGTAAGAACTAAGCAATCAGTAAAAATAACAGATTTAAACGCATATGAAAGAAAAATTATCCACAATAAATTATCAACATGGAAAGAAATTGAAACACATTCTGAAGGAGAAGCTCCAAACAGAGTACTAGTTATTGAATTAAAGAAAGAGGAAAAATAAAAGAGTGCGAAAGCACTCTTATTTTTAATTTTGTTTTTGTTTAATATATTCTATAAATGGTTCAATATTCTTATTAACTTTGAATTCTTCTAATAAGTTAAAATAATCTTCTTTTTCAGTGTAAGAAATAATAATAGGTTTAAAACCATTTTTAATTAATTGGTAATTTAAAACAATACGAGCTACTCTACCATTTCCATCTAAGAATGGATGTATTTTCATTAATTGAGTATGACTAAATGCAATTCTATAAAGTAAATCTAAAGAAGAATCATTAATAGTAGTAAAGTATTTTTTCATTCTATCATATACTTTTACATAACTAGGAGGTGTATGGTTAGATCCAGAAATCGAAATATCGACGTTTCTATATAAACCACCTAAAGAAAAACCTTCAACAACTTTATCATGAATGTCTTTTAAATCATTTTCAGAAAAATCTTCAGTTTTGTCGACCAAAGTAAGACTATATAAAATACCATTTAAATAATTGTTGACTGTTTTAACTACCTTTTCATCTAATTCTTCAATATCATTATCAAGAATCTTTTTTACCACATCGGTAGAAACTGAGAATGTTTCAAATGAAATAGAGTTTGCTATAAAACTTACAAGAAAATCATTTGAAATGTTTTTGAATTTAAGTTGTGCTTCCATAACTATCACTCCTTTTCAAAGCATCAATCCTTTATTTAATTAATTATATCATATTGATTTAAAAAAATAAAGAATAAAAAAGGTAAAATAACAATTTATTAAAAAATAAAGACAAAGATTAACAAAAGAACTAAAGTATGTTATAATAATATGTCTTATATGATAATAATATAGGAAATATAAGAAATAATATAATGTGTAACACGAGAAATATAATAATATATAATAAATAATATAGAAAGGGTAATGATGAAATGAGAAAATACAACAGATATACAATTATGTTCAATTTGTTATATGTTATCATTACTATGTTATTTCTTTTCTTTATTTGTTTTGGCGTTTTTTTAACAAATGGGTTTATTGAAAAGAAACCAGTAAGAAGTATTCTTGATACATTTAAACAAAGAGGAGAATATGTCGAAACGGTAGGGATTCACTCACAAAAAGTAAATATTTATAAAGTACATACTAAATATAAGTATGAAAAGGATAATTTTAAAGAAGTGTTTAATTATAAAGATGGAAAAGAACACTATATCGGATCAAAGACGGATATTATTTTATCTAATAGAAATCCTTTGAGGAATCACGGTACAGCACTTGTTGCTGATGCAGGTTTATTCTTTTCATCAAATTTCTTTATTGGTCATGCCACAATAAATATAAATGATGATGGTAGCAAATATATAGAAAGTGTTGGGAATGATGCAGGATTTTATGGAGTTAGAGAAAGTGACAATACATGGATTGAAACAGAAGTAAGATATGGTAATGATGCTCAAACCATCGTTGGTTTACGTTTGAAAAATGTAAGCGAAGAAAAAAAGGATGATATTGTTGAAGAATTAAAAGACAAAATCGGATGTGAATACAATGCAAATATACTTATTAAAAGAAAAAATAAATATTATTGCACAGATTTGATCTCTAGATGTTTAAATAAATATAATATAAATATAGATTATGATAGAATGTACCCTACTGGAAATGACTTTATTGTGAGTGAAAACACTTTTGTGATATTTATTTGCGAAAGAATAGTTGAAGGGGAATTTAATATCTATTATCTAAGTGAGGAGTAATATGAGTACAATAGTTTCTATATCAACAGCACTTGGTTCTGGTGCTATATCAATAGTAAGGTTGAGTGGAGAAGATGCTATCTCTATAGTTAATAAAAAGTTTAAAGGAAAAAATTTATCAAAAGTAAAAAGTCATACCGTCCATTATGGTCACATATATGATGGCGAAACTTGCGTTGATGAGGTTTTAGTTAGCGTTTTTAGGGCACCTAAAACATATACTATGGAAGATGTGGTAGAAATTAATTGTCATGGAGGCATGTTTGTTACTAACAAAGTATTGGAATTGATGGTAGACGGAGGAGCTGAGATAGCTGAACCTGGAGAATTTACTAAAAGGGCTTTTATGAACGGAAGAATAGATCTTACTCAAGCAGAAGCGGTTATGGATGTAATCAGTAGTGAGACTAACAACAGTTTGAAATGTGCTAATCTTGCCTTAAAAGGTGATGTTTATAAAATGATAGTGAAGTTTCAATCGTTACTGATGGATTGTATAACAAAAATAGAAGTAAATATTGATTATCCTGAATATGAAGATGAGTTTATCGTTACGAATGAATATTTACTTCCAAGATTAATAGAGTTAAAAAGCAAATTAGAAGATATTTTATCTAAAGCAAATGATTCAACTATAATAAAAGAAGGTATAAAAACAGCAATCATAGGAAAGCCTAACGTTGGAAAATCAAGCCTTCTAAACGCTTTGTTAGGAGAGGAAAAGGCGATAGTTACTAATATTGCGGGAACAACAAGAGATACAATCGAAGGAAAAATCAACCTTGGAGGAATTATTTTGAATCTTATTGATACAGCTGGTGTGAGAGATACATCTGATGTTGTTGAAAAAATAGGAGTAGAAAAAAGTAAAAAGGTTTTAGAAGAAGCTGAATTAGTGATACTTATTTTAGATAATAGTAATAATTTAGAAGATATAGATAAAGAATTAATAAATATGACTAAAGATAAAAAACGTTTGGTTATAATAAATAAAATGGATTTACCTAGAAAAATTGATTTTGTTGGGGAAGCCTTAGAAGTATCTATATTAAATGAAGATGATTTAGGTAAAATAGAACAAAGAATAAAGAAGCTATGTATTAGTTCTGAAATTAACAATATTGATGCAACATATATAGGGAATACTAGACAAATTTCTCTAATAAAGAAAGCATTAAAATCAATAAAAGATGCAATCAATAGTATTAACGAAGGGTTACCAGTAGATATAATTAACGTTGATATTAGAAGCTCCTATCTAAGTCTTGGAGAGGTGATAGGTAAAGGAAGTCCTGAAGATATAATTGATAATTTATTTGCGAATTTCTGTTTAGGAAAATAACATATATAATAATATGTATAGAGAATAAGAAACAAAGAATATATAAAAAAAGGAAAGGTTGTTTACAAATCTTTCTTTTTTTATTTAATAAAAATTTCCTAGTTGGAAACTCAAAAATAGAAAATTAAAAAATAAATTAAAGATTATCTAATTGTAGTGATTTTAATAATAAAACTTAAAAATTATTTACATTAATTAAAAGATATTATATAATATAAATATGAAAACTATAGCCAATTTTCTTAAAAAATATTATCAAATTATTTTATTAGGTGCGTACTGGACGTTTATAGTATTACATTATATAACAATAAAGAATGAAGAAAATAATATCTTTTTTCTTATTGTTCAGCTTTTAATTTATGGGCCAATAACATTATCTATTTGCTTTAAAAAGGAAGGATTATCAATATTTATTATAATAGTGTATGAGTTAGTCGTGGTTATCGCTGGGGCATTTGGTACTATAATGTATATGAATAAAGGAACAGAATATCTTTTAGACACTTTTATATCACTATTAGAGGTGATCGTGGGAGTGGCTATAATAGCAAGGTGCGTGCAATTATTAAGGAATAAAACCAAAGGGATTAATCTAATAATTGTGCTTGGGCTAATTGCTTTAATTGGGTGTAGAATAGCATTACTCTCAACAGTAATAGAAGCTAAATATGCAAATGAATATCTTGCAAGTATGGTACTATCAATTATGGTTTCACTATATATTGGACTATTTCCCAAAAAGGAAATAAAGATATTTGTATAACAAAACTCAAAATAATTTATAAACAAAACAGGGAATTTAAAAGAAAATGATGTTTTTAAAATTATTAATTTTCGGAAATAATTCTCTGTTTTTATTTTTAAAACAAGTCAATAAATTATGAATAAAAAACACAAGTTGTTCATAATAATTAAACAAAAATAAAAATATGTTGATAAATAGACTAAAAAGTGGTAAAATAGTAACAATGCAAAGGAGACAAATGTTTATGAAAAAAACTTTAGCAATTATTTTAGTAGTTATCATAACATTACTAGGTACATTTTTATTAGGATTATATGACTATAATGTTTATTATAATCCAGACGGAACAAATGGTGGAACATATTCTGCCGCATATAAAACTTATGTATCTAATAAACTTGATAAGAATATAATTGATAACGAAGACGCAAACAAACAAACTGAAGCAAAAATTCAGTATAATTTATTATTTAATGGAGAATATTATTCTAATGAACCAATATTCAAAAAAGATGTAGTTCTTGGAGGCAAGAAGTTATTTACTGTTGTTGTATACAAGAATGCGGTTACATATGTTAAAGAATCATCTATCGTTTATAGATATGAAACATACATTTACGGCGTTGATTATGAAGCATTAAAAGATTTATTTATGAAACAACCTATTCCTCAAGATAAGACAATTATTGATAAAGCTGGATACCCAACACTTGTTGTTAATTTCTATCCAAACGAGGAATGCAATGAAGATGAAGCTTTTTATAAAGATGTTTTCGAAGTAAATGGTGGAGATGAAATTAAAGGACATAAATTAGATAGTTCACCATCATTTACATTATGTGATTACGGCTCAAATCCTACTAAGGATGAAAATGAAGAACCTATAAAAGTTCAATATTTAGATACTCGTGGTTATGATTATATAAGTGAAAATATTGACTTATTTAAAGATAATGCATATGTAAAAGTAAATGCAATATGCGAAACAGAAGAAACTACATATAGTTATCAAGATGTACTTTTAGAAGATAAATTAGATGGTTTTAATTTTAATGGAGAAGTCAACACTGATGATTATAATTTAGGATATAATACATCTGCAGAAGCATCAGTTGTATTGAATAATGTAGATATTGATGGTGTTATGAATTACAATACATGGCTATTTGCAAAATATGTATGGTGGCAATGTTTAATTTGTATCGTACTATTAGGATCATTTGCGGGAATATTTGCTCTTGTTTTAGTTACAGATATAGATAACAAGAAAAAAGGCAAAAAAGCAAATAAGAAAAAATCTAAATAATTCGAGTTCAGATTAAATGTTAGAATTTATTAAATAAAATATTATATAAAAGAGTGTAATGATTTATGAATCATTTAGAAATGGAAAGAGCCTTAATAAAAAGATATCGCTCCAAACTATACAGACCTTTTGTTGAAGCATTAAATGAATATGACTTAATAAAAGAAGGGGACAAAATCGCGGTTTGTATTAGTGGTGGTAAGGATAGTTTAGTAATGGCTAAACTATTTCAAGAAATCAAAAGACATGGCAAGATAAATTTTGATCTTGAATTTTTAGTGATGAATCCAGGATTCAATCAAGAAAATTTAGACGCTTTGATTAATAATTGTCAATTAATGGATATTCCAATCAAAATTAAGGAGTCTAATATCTTTAGTGTTGCTTATGATTATGGAGGAGAAAGTCCTTGTTATTTATGCGCAAGAATGCGAAGAGGTTTTCTTTATGACTTTGCCAAGGAACAAGGCTGCAATAAAATAGCTCTTGGACATCATTTTAATGATGTGATAGAAACAACTTTGCTTAATATGATTTATTGTGGGGAGTTTAAAACGATGCTTCCTAAACTTAAATCTACTAATCATCCAGGAATGGAATTAATAAGACCAATGGTAAAGGTTTATGAAAAGGATATTATTAATTACATGACATTTTGTGAAATAAAAGCAATGTCTTGCGGATGTAAGGTGGCTGCAGGTCATGTTGATTCTAAACGTCAAGAAATGAAGGAACTAGTCAAAGAATTAAAAAAGAAATATAGTATAGCTGACAAATGTATTTATAAATGTGCTGAAAATGTAAATTTAGAATGTGTTATAGGTTATAAATACAAAGGAAAGCATCATAGTTTTTTAGAAGAATATGATGTGAATGAAGACAAAGATTAGTAATAAAACTATTTAGGAGGATATAATGAACCAAAAGAAGTATGTTTATATGTTTACTGAAACTGATTCAACAATGAGAAATTTGTGTGGTGGTAAAGGAGCTAATTTAGGTCAAATGACAAAATTAGGTTTACCTATCCCTCAAGGATTTACTGTTACAACAGAAGCTTGTACTTACTATTATGATAATAATAAATCATTATCAAAAGATATTATCGATGAAGTAGAAGCATCTTTAGCAAAATTAGAAAAGATTACAGGAAAAGAATTTGGAAATCCTAATAATCCTTTGCTAGTTTCTGTTAGAAGTGGTGCTAGAGTATCTATGCCAGGTATGATGGATACAATTTTAAACTTAGGTTTAAATGAAGAAGTTACAGCTGGTTTAGCAAAGAAAACAGAAAATCCAAGATTTGCATATGACTCATATCGAAGATTTATTCAAATGTATTCAGATGTTGTTATGGGTTTAAGTAAAAAAAGATTTGAAGAAATCATTGATGAAATGAAAAAACAAAGGGGAATTTCTCAAGATACAGAATTTACAGCAGAAGACTTTAAAGAAATGATTGTTAAATTTAAAGCGTTCTATAAAGAAGAATTAAAAGCTGAATTCCCATCAAATCCTAAAGACCAATTATTCGGAGCTATTAATGCAGTATTTGAATCTTGGGAAACACCAAGAGCTGTATATTATCGTAAAATGAACGATATTCCATCAACATGGGGAACAGCAGTAAATGTACAATCTATGGTTTATGGTAATATGGGAAATACATCTGGAACAGGTGTAGCATTTACTAGAAATCCTGCTGATGGTGAAAATAAATTATTTGGTGAATATCTAATTAATGCGCAAGGAGAAGATGTTGTTGCAGGTGTAAGAACTCCAGCTCCTATCGCAACATTAAAAGATGTTATGCCACAAGTATATGAAAAATTTGTTGAAACTGCACAAATTCTTGAAAATCATTTCTTGGATATGCAAGATATTGAATTCACTATTGAAGATGGAAAACTATTCTTGTTACAAACAAGAAATGGTAAGAGAACAGCTCAAGCTGCATTAAGAGTAGCTGTTGAAATGTATGAAAGTGGTATGATTGACAAAGAAAGAGCTATTATGCTTGTTGAACCAAAACAACTTGACAACTTACTTCATCCTCAATTCAGTCCTGAATCATTAAAACAAAACAAACCTATTAGTAATGGTTTAGCTGCATCTCCTGGTGCTGCTGCTGGTCAAATCGTATTTAATGTATACCAAGCATTAGAAGAAACAGCAAAAGGAAATAAGGTTGTATTAGTTAGATTAGAAACTTCTCCAGAAGATATCGAAGGTATGGATGTATCTGAAGGTATTTTAACTGCTCGTGGTGGTATGACTTCTCATGCAGCTGTTGTTGCCCGTGGAATGGGTAAATGTTGTGTTTCTGGTTGTAAAGAATTAACAGTTCACGAAAAAGAAGGATATATTTTATTAGGTGACAAACGCTTTGAAAAAGGTGATTACATCTCTTTAAACGGTTCTACAGGTGAAATTTATGGTGTTAAACTACAAACTGTTCCTGCATCTATTTCTGGAAATTTTGAAAAATTCATGACATGGTGTGATGAAGTCAGAAGATTAAAGATTCGTACAAACGCAGATACTCCAAGAGATGCAAAACAAGCTAGAGAATTTGGTGCTGAAGGTATTGGTTTATGCCGTACAGAACATATGTTCTTTGATCCAAACAGAATTAAAGCTATGCGTCAAATGATTTTATCAGATACTGCGGAACAAAGAGAGGTTGCATTAGCAAAATTATTACCAATGCAAAGAGGAGATTTTGAACAATTATTTGAAGCTATGGGAGAATTCCCAGTAACAGTTCGTTACTTAGATCCACCTCTACATGAGTTTTTACCAACTGCCGCAAAAGATATTGAAGAATTAGCAAAAGAAATGGAAATGAGTGTTGAACAAATCAGCGCAAGAGTTAAAGCATTACATGAATTTAACCCTATGATGGGACATCGTGGATGTCGTTTAGCTGTTACATATCCAGAATTAGCAAAAATGCAAACTACAGCAGTTATGGAAGCGTATGTAAATGTTAAAAAACGTAATCCAGAATATAAACCAGTTCCAGAAATTATGATACCATTAGTAGGTGAAAGAAAAGAATTAGAGTTTGTTAAGAAAGTGGTAAAAGAAACTGCAGATAAAATCTTAGCTGAAAATAATATGACAGTTGATTATAAAGTAGGTACAATGATTGAAATTCCTCGTGCTGCACTTTTAGCAGACGAAATTGCTCAATCAGCTGATTTCTTTAGCTTTGGAACTAACGATTTAACTCAAATGACATTTGGTTTCAGTAGAGATGATGCTGGTGGATTCTTAAGAGATTACTATGATAATAAAGTGTATGAATTCGATCCATTTGCTTCTATTGATACAAATGGCGTAGGTAAATTAGTTGCTATGGCTGCTAAATTAGGAAGAAGTACAAAAGAAAATCTTAAACTTGGTGTTTGTGGGGAACATGGTGGTGATCCAAAATCAATCGAATTCTTTGATTCTGTTGGTTTAGATTATGTTTCTTGCTCTCCATTCAGAGTTCCAATTGCTCGTTTGGCAGCTGCTCAAGCTACTATTAAACACAAAAAATAAAGAATATAAATATAAAACAAACTAAAGGCTCTGTTATGCAGAGTCTTTTTTAATAATGTTTATAATTATGTTGTATGAATAATTTCATCGTGTTATAATAAAAATAGAATACATATAAAGATATATGAATTAATAACTTTTATAAAAAAAATAGGTGATGAAAATGAATAATAATGTAAAACTTGAATGTTTAGAAGTAATAAGAAGTAATTTATCTGATGAAGAACTAAAGAATGAACTTTTAATGTTTCATGAAAATGATATTGCTAAGGTTTTTCCTTCACTTTCTTTAGAAGAAAGACAGAGACTATATCATATTATTGACTCTGAAGTATTATCAGAAATAATCAGCTACTTAGAAGAACCTGAACTTTATTTATCTGAAATGAATGAAGAGATGGTAACAGATGTTTTTGAAACAATGGATACTGATGATATTATTGATGTTTTAGAAGATTTAGACGATTCCCAAAGAAGTGAATTGATTGAATTGCTTGATGAAGAGTCTTTAGAAGAACTAAAACTCATAGAATCTTATGAAGAAGACATGATTGGTAGTAAAATGTCTACAAATTATATTGCTGTTGAAATAGGAGTATCTGTTAAAGATACTATGAAAAAAGTAATTGAGGAGGCGGCTATTAATGATAACGTTTCGATTATCTACTTTCTTGAAAATGGAAAATTTTATGGTGCGATAGAATTAAGAGACTTGATAATAGCTAGGCAAAATGATGATTTGAGAGATATTATAAAAACATCTTATCCATACCTTTTAGATACGGATATTGTTCCAGAAGTTTTGAACGATATAAAAGATTATGCGATTGAGTCAATTCCAGTTGTTGATAAAGATAATAATTTAATTGGTGTCATAACTAGTTCTGATATAGTAGAAGCTGTTGAAGAGGAAATGGTTGAAGACTATGCTAAACTTGCAGGTTTATCGAGTGAAGAAGATTTAGATGAATCTATAAAAAAATCTATAGAAAAAAGAATTCCTTGGCTTTTGATATTACTAATTTTAGGATTATCAACATCTTTGCTTATATCTAAATTTGAAACAGTAGTATCTAGTTTACCGATAATAGTTTTCTTCCAGTCATTAATATTAGGGATGTCAGGAAATTCTGGAACGCAATCTCTTGCGGTTACAATTAGACTAATGTCAGCAGAGGAAATCGAAAAAGGAGATAGTATAAAGATAATTTTAAAGGAATTAAGAATAGGTTTTATTAATGGTATAATTGTTGGGTTAGCAACATTTATAAGTGTTTTCTTGTTCCTAATTGTTTTTGAAGATTTAAGTAATCTAGAAAATATAAAAATTGCGTCTGTAGTAGGTATTAGTATGCTTGGATCAATGATTGTAGCGTGTGTTTCCGGATGTCTTATACCTATTATATTTAAAAAATGTAAAATAGATCCTGCTGTGGCATCTGGCCCTTTTATCACCACTCTTAACGATGTAATAGCAATCATTGTGTACTATGGGCTTGCATGGCTATTATTATTAGGGATTTAGTAGTATAAACAGTTATATAATGAAGGAGAATAAAATATTATGAGAAACTTTACAAAAAAATCTTGGCGTTACTTGTTGTTTTTTCTTTGTTGTGGAATAAGCATATTCATTCTTTGTTGTGGAGAAAATATTAAAGAATTAGATGCCTTGATGAATAAATATGATAAAACTATAGGAGAAACTATTATAATTGATGTTGTGGAAAAAGATTTGTTGGAAATTAAATGTAATAATGATTCATGTGAAGTAAACAAAAATGTAATTACCGCAATAAAAGAAGGTCAATGTAATATAAAGATAAAGTACAAAGATGAAGAAAAAGAAATAACTGTCAATGTAAAATCCAAAATTAATATAAGCAAATACAGATATGATATGTTTATAGGGGATGAGTTTGAATTAGAAAAAATTGAAAATATATCTTATATCTTCTCTGGTGAAGGTTTGGAAATAGAAGGTAATAAAGTTCTATGCAAAGCTCAAGGTAATTATGTAGTTAAGGCAATCTTAGAAGGAGAGAGTAAAGATATTGAAATTTCTGTAAAAGATGTAATTATAAACGACAATAATATAAATGGCTTTGTAGGAGATATTTTAACTATAGGGATTGAAAATCCAGACGGAAAAGATATAAATTTTTCAACAATAGATAATATTATTTCTGTGGACGGTAATAAAATAAAGTGTTTAGAAAAAGGTGTTACAACAGTCTTTGTGGAATATGATGGAGCTGTTGCAGAAGTAAATGTTAATGTTTATGATAAAATAGAATTGTTAATTGATAAGCAAGAATATAAAGTTAATGTAAATGAAGAGGTAATTATTAATCCATATGTTCTTGTTAATGGCTTAAAAGACGACACAGCTTTAATTGAATGTCTTTATAATGGTGATATTATTGAAATTAATGAGTATAAGATAAAAGGAATAAAACCAGGGGAAGCAATAATTACAATTAAAAGCAGCTCGTTAGAAATTACGCTAAAGATTATAGTTGAAGAAAGTGTTAATTTTGAAGTGAATGATATAGAACTCTTTGTTGGAGAAAGTAAAGATATTGATATTAACATAATAAAAGGTGATAGTAAAGATCTTATAGTTACCCCTTTAGAAGATAATGTTGAATACGTAAACGGGAAATTGATTGGAAAAAAAGTTGGGGAAACGATAGTAAAGGTTAAGTTATTAAATCTAGAGAAAGAATTTAAAGTTATTGTGAACAGATTACAAATTAAAGTTTTAAACGAAAAATTAGAGTTGGATTTTCTAGAAAAGTTAGAATTAGAGATTGAATATCCAGAATTTTTAGAAGATGAATTATCTTATAAAGTTGGAAAACCTTCGGTTTTAAAAGTAGAAGATGGCAAAGTTATTCCATTATCAGAAGGAAAATCACAAATAATAATATCTTTAAAGAATAATCCTGACATTAAAAAAGTTATAACAGTTACAGTAACTGTAGATCCAATAAAGATTATCGAACTATTGCATATGGAAGAAGTGTTGATGAAAAAAGAAGTATCAACTTATGGTTCCGTGGTAAGATATCAAAGTGTAATGGGAAGTGTATCTAGATATTTGTTTGATGAGTTAGTAATCGAAGAAAATATCATTAATGTTACCGAAAATCCTTATGTAGGTCAAAAGGCGACACCAGAAATCTTAGAAGAATTAGATGAAACTCAAAAACCAAGAACAGGGGTTTTGTTAGAAGAAATCAAATATATTACATATCATGATACAGGAAATAATAACGGAGGAGCAGATGCTAAGATGCATGCTAATTATATGGTTTCTTCAGGAAGTCTTCAATATAGAGCAAGATCATGGCATTATACAGTTGACTCAGGAACGATAATTCACCATATTCCGGATAATGAAGTGGCTTGGCAAGGAGATACATATGATGCATATTCAAAGAGTATAGGGATAGAAACATGCGTTAATTTTGGAGCTAATTTACATTTGGTATGGCAGAAGATGGGAAAACTTTGTGCGATGCTAATAGCTAAATATGGATTAGAAATATCTTCTATTAAGCAACATTACGATTGGAATCAAAAAAATTGTCCACAAACATTGAGGAGAAATAATCTATATAGTTATGCTATCTCTCTTGTAGAAGGGGAATTACTAGCTAGACAAGCTCTTAAAGGATATGAAATTAAATTTGAATCATTAAATCCTGAATATTTAAATGAAAAAGGATATATCATTAAAGCTCCAAACGCTCCTATAAAAGTAGGATATGTTGTTACAATTACAAATAGCAAAGGATATAATCAGAGCATAACTTTATATTCAACATTAAATCCTTTATCTTAAAATGCTGTTGATTAACATATTTTAATAATATAAAAAAAGACGCTCGATTTCGAGCGTTTTATTTTTTAGAATTCACAATTTTTAGGAGTTCTTGGATAAGGAATTACATCACGAATATTTTCAACACCTGTAACATACATAATTAGTCTTTCAAATCCTAAACCAAATCCAGCATGTTTTGTTCCACCAAATCTTCTAAGGTCTAAATACCATTCCATGTCTTTTGCTGGAATGTTCATTTCTTTCATTCTATTTAATAATATATCTAATCGTTCTTCTCTTTGACTTCCACCTACTAGTTCACCACTTCCTGGAACAAGTAAGTCGACAGCTGCTACAGTTTGGTTGTCATCATTTACTCTCATGTAAAATGCTTTTATGTCTTTAGGCCAGTTAGTAACAAATACAGGGCCTTTATAATATTCATCAGTCAAGAATTTTTCATGTTCAGTAGATAAGTCATCACCATATTCTAATCTGTTTTCGAATTTTTTACCAGATTCTTTTACAAGTTCAACAGCGTGTTTATATTCACAAACATGGATTTTTGAGTCCAATAAATCTTGTAATTGTTTTTTCTTTCCTGGTGCCACAAAACTTTCAAAGAAGTTCATTTCGTCAGCGCCTTTTTCAAGAATAAATTTAATAACATGTTTTAACATTCTTTCAATTAGATCCATATCATCGTTTAAGTCTGCAAAAGCAATTTCAGGTTCAATCATCCAAAACTCAGATGCATGTCTTTGAGTGTTTGAATTTTCAGCTCTGAATGTAGGGCCAAATGTATAAACTTTCTTAAAAGCTAAAGCGTAAGTTTCAGCTTCTAATTGCCCAGAAACTGTAAGATTAGCACTTTTTCCAAAAAAGTCTTTAGTATAATCAATAGGTTTATCCTTTGGAAGTTTTTCTAAATCTAATGTTGTAACTCTAAACATTTCTCCAGCACCTACACAGTCACTAGCTGTGATAATAGGTGTATTAACATAAACAAATCCTTCCTTTTGGAAAAATTCATGTATCGCAAAAGCTAATAAACTTCTTACTTTAAATACGGCATTAAACAAATTAGTGCGAGCTCTCAAATGAGCTTTTTCTCTAAGGAATTCTCTAGTGTGTCTTTTTGGTTGAATAGGATAGTTTTCAGGACAGTCTCCTTCTAGTAAAACTTCAGTTGCTTTAAGTTCAAAACTTTGTTTTCCGTTAGGTGTTAAAATAATCTTACCAGAAACGGTTAATGCACAACCAACGCGATATTTTGAAACATCATCAAAGTTATTTAGTTCTTTATCATAAACAACTTGTAATGAATTTACAGTAGATCCATCGTTTAAAGTTATAAAACCAAATTCTTTTTGGCTTCTATTAGTTCTAATCCAACCTTGGACTACAACAGTTACCTCAGTTAACTGTGAGGCGCAGCTTTGTAACTCTTTAATACTTACTTTCATAATTACCTCCATTAAAGTATATAAAAACGCCCTTATCAAATAATAGTTAGACACTAAAGTTGTCAATAACTATATTTGTTTAAGGACGAATAAATTCGCGGTGCCACCCTAATTCAAAACATAATAATATGCTTTGCACTCAATGTAGCCGTAACGAGGCCAACGGTTGGATCTACTAAAATAATAACATATTGCTATATTTAGATTATTATTTGTTCTGCCAACAGCTCAAGTATGTTTTTCAAGTAATTTCGCATAATAACTTTCACCAAATGTTATCTCTCTACAATGCTATTTTACTCTACTCTTACCTTCATAGCTTATATAACCTTTATTATTTTATCATAAAATATATTAAAAAGTAAAGAATCTATTTAATTATTTTAAAAAAAAGAGTATAATTAATAGACTTAACTAATAAAATGATTGAATTATAGATATTATTAAAGAATAAAAGATGTATAGAGAGGGTTAATATGTTTTTGCCAGTATCAAAAGAAGATTTGAAAGAAAGAAATATTGAACAGCTTGATTTTGTTTACATATCAGGAGATGCTTATGTGGACCACCCATCCTTTGGGACAGCAATTATATCTAGAGTACTAGAAGCTATGGGATATACAGTGGGTATCATACCCCAACCTGATTGGCATAACGATGAGGATTTTAAAAAACTAGGAGTACCTCGTTTAGCCTTTTTAGTGTCAAGTGGTAATATTGATTCAATAGTAAATCATTATAGTGTTAGCAAAAGAAAAAGAGAAACCGATTCTTATTCTGATGGAGGAGAAGCAGGGCATCGACCTGATTATGCTGTGATTGTTTATTCAAACATATTAAAACGATTGTATCCAAATATTCCTGTTATTATAGGTGGGATTGAAGCGTCTTTAAGAAGACTTGCGCATTATGATTATTATAAAAACAAGATGATGAGATCTATTTTGCTTGAGTCCAAAGCTGACATAATCTCTTATGGGATGGGAGAGCAAACAATTGTTGAGTTGGCAGAAGCCTTAAATTCTGGATTATATATTGAAGATATCAATTATCTGAGAGGTTGTGTTTGGAAAACAAAAGATAAGAGCGCAATACCTTATGATGCTATTTATTTACCTTCATATGAAGACATAAAGAAAGATAAGTTAAACTATGCTAAAAGTTTCAATATTCAATATAAAAATAATGACCCATATACTAGTAAAGTGTTAGTCGAACAATACAATGATGTGTACGTTGTTCAAAACCAACCTTGTTTCCCTTTTAGCGAAGAATATTTAGATTGGGTATATAGTTTAGATTACGAAAGAACATATCATCCGATGTATAAAAAAGGAATACCTGCAATTACTGAAGTCAAATTTAGTATTGCTATGAATAGAGGTTGTATGGGAAGCTGCGCTTTTTGTGCGTTAACTAGTCATCAAGGGAGAATAATTCAAAGGAGAAGCAAAGAATCTATTATTAATGAGGCTAAAAAAATAATTAATGAACCTGACTTTAAAGGATATATTCATGATATTGGAGGACCTACCGCCAATTTTTATGAAAAAGGTTGTGAAAAACAAGAAAAAGTTGGTACATGCATTAATAAACTTTGTTTATTTCCAAAAAAATGTCCTAATTTAAAAGTGAGTCATGAGAAATATTTAGAAATATTAAAAAGTGTTAGAAAGCTTCCTGGTGTTAAAAAAGTATTTGTTAGAAGTGGAATAAGATATGACTATTTGATATATGATAATAATGAAGAGTTTTTTAAAGAACTCGTTAAACATCATATTTCTGGTCAATTGAAAGTTGCGCCAGAACATGTAAGTAATAAAGTTTTATCATATATGCAAAAACCAAATTATGAAGTCTACGAGACTTTTGTGAAAAAATATGAAAAATTGAATAAAGAATTAAATATGAAACAATTTTTAGTTCCTTATTTAATGAGCAGCCATCCTGGTTCTGATTTATCAGATGCGATTCTTTTAGCAGAATATCTTAAGAAGAACAATATGAGAGTTGATCAAGTCCAAGATTTTTATCCGACTCCAGGAACATTAGCAACTTGTATGTATTATACTGAAGTGGATCCTCGAACACCTAATTTAGAAAAAGTATATGTAGCAAAAAATCCACATGAAAAAGCTATGCAAAGAGCCTTGATACAATTTTATAAACCTCAAAATTATGAATTAGTAGCAGAGGCTTTGAGAAAAGCTAACAGGCTAGACTTAATAGGTTTTGGAAAGGATTGTTTAATTAGACCTAAAAATAATAATCAGAATGCATATAAAGTAAACAAACAAACTAATAAACAATTTGATGAAAATACTAATAAAGGTAATGGGCAAAAAGATAAACAAACAAAAAATAAAAAGGTCTTTAAAAAAGAGCCAAGATATGATAAAATAAATAAAAGAAAATCTAAATAATAAAATACGAATATTATTTAAGAAAGAGAAGGAAGAATTATGGCATATAAAGCATTATACAGAACTTATCGTCCTCAATCATTTAATGAAATAATAGGACAAGAAGCAGTAGTAAGAACATTACAAAACGAAATAAAAGAAAATAAGATTTCTCACGCGTATTTATTTAGTGGACCTAGAGGAACTGGAAAAACATCTATTGCAAGAGTGTTTGCTAAGGCTTTAAATTGTACAAATACCCATAATTCAGAACCATGTAATGAATGTGATATTTGTAAAGAGATTACTGAGGGGGTTAATCCAGATGTAATTGAGATTGATGCTGCTAGTAATAATGGGGTTGATGAAATTAGAGCAATGAAGGATCGTATAGGTTTTTTACCTGCAGGATCTAAATATAAAATATATATTATTGATGAAGTTCATATGTTGAGTGTTAGTGCTTTTAACGCATTGTTGAAGACATTGGAAGAACCTCCAAAACATGTGATTTTCATTCTAGCTACAACTGAGCCTCATAAGATTCTTCAAACTGTTTTATCTAGATGTCAAAGATATGATTTTAAATCATTGACAGTTGATGAAATTACCAATCTATTGATGAATGTGTGCGAAAAAGAAAATGTTGAATACGATTTGGATGCACTAATTCATATTGCTCAAGCAAGCGATGGTGGATTAAGAGATGCACTTAGTTATTTAGATCAAGCTATGTCGTTTGCTAGTGAAATGATAACTGATGAAGATGTATCTAATGTAACAGGATTAGTTACTAAAGAGAAGATATTTGAATTATCTAAGACTTTAAAAAATAAAGAACTTGTTAGAGCACTTTCAATAATAGAAGAATTACAAAACTCAGGTAAAGAAGTAGGAAAAATAGTAACAGGATTATTAGAATTTTATAGAGATATTTTAATGAGCAAAAACTTAAATCAATACAAAGATGAGAGATACAAAGAGTATGGAATGAGCGTTACTCTTGAAGAATTATTCTATTATATTGATGTTTTAAGTGATGTTCAAAATAAATTAAAGTATTCAAGTTCATCTAATATTTATCTAGAAGTAGCAATTATTAGAATTGTTAATAATTCGCAAGCTGATTTAGATTATCTAAAAAGACTTAGCGCTCTAGAGGAAAAAATAAACAATAGAGAAATTGGAGAACAAAGCGTTAAAACTAATGCTTACCAAAGTAATACAAATAATTTTAATGGTAATGACATTAGAAAACTAAATGAATTAGATGATAAATTTAATGGATTATTAAACTTTTTAAGCAAAATGGAATTGCAAAAAGTTAATAATAGATTAGCTTCACTTGAGCAAACAACTTCTCAACAAGCTTCTAATGTTCAGGAGAATGGTGGTAACAAGGAATTGAACGCGAAAATCAACCAAATCGTAGAAGATGTTGAATTTTTAAAGATTACTCAGAAAAGTATGCAAAATAAAATAGACAACACAAGTACAGGTGGAATTGATGAAGAAGCCTTGGATTCAAAAATTGAAGAGGCCACTAAAAAAGTAAAACTTCCAATTAACTATACTGAAATTGAAAGCTTTATAAAAAGACAAGTTAATGAGTTATTAGAGGATATTAAAGAAAAACTTGTAAAGATAGAAGATAGTGAAACAGAAAAATTAAAACGTATTGAAGAGTTAGAAGCAATAGCTTTACAAGATAATAAAGAAAAAGAAATTCAAGAAAAGATAATAGAAGTGAGAAATGAACCTGTAGATTTATCACAAATAGAAGATAGAATTTCAAAATTTGAATCTACTGTCTATAAGATGATATCTAATCTATTATCAACAAATAGTAAAAAGACAAAACAAAAGATAGATTACAAACAAATATCATTCTGGAACGACGATGTTACAGAATTAGATAAAATTAACTCGCAATCTAATAATACATCAAGCAAAATCAAGGTTGATTTTGATAATTTATCAAACACTAAAGAGGTCAAAGAGGATTCAGATGATGCTTTCGAAAGAGATATTAAGATTGAAAGTGATAATGAACCTAAAATGAAACAAACAGATATTTATGAACTTATCGAAGAACAATTAAAAGAAAATAGTTTAAAAGATAATGAAATAAATAATGATATTCTAGATAACAACAATATCGGTGATAATGCTGGCGAAGTTAGTGATTTCAATGATGTTAACCTTAAAAATAATGATAGTCCAGAAGAAGATAGCCAATCTAATTTAAGTGAACCTAATTTGGAACAAGAAGAGTTAATTGATAAACAAAATCAAATAAATCAAGATAACATTGTTGTGAATGATGATAGCTTAGAAGAACCTAATAGCTTATTTGAAGATGATTATCAACAAGAAATACTATCAAACGAATTGGACTTAAAAGACCTAAATAGTTTAGATATAGACAATTTAGATGATAGTAGTTTAGAAAATGAAGATTCTAATAGGGATGGTAATATTATTAACTTTGAAGAGGATAACCCTGGGCAAAATACTATTGAAGATAATAATAAATCTGAAAATGAAAATTTAGATAAACCAGAAATGTTTGAAAATGATATAGATAATTTCAGTGATAATCTATTTAGTGATGAACCAAAGGATGAAGGAATTAATCTGTTTGCTTTTGATGACAAAGATTTATCTTTAGATGAGGAAGTTGCTTACGAAGAAAATAAAAAACGAGAAAGACAACAAGAAGTAAGAGAAATTCTTTTAAGAAAGAAAGAAGAAAATAACAAACACGAAAATAAATTTTCTCAAAACAAAGAAGTAGACTCTAAAAAGTCAGAAATAAAATTACCAGTTAATAAATTAGATTTAGACGAATCAAACAATGAACATAATATAGATATTACTAAAGATATTGTTGAAGATACAGTTAAAGATATAGAAACTAATGACATAGTTGATAGTCAAAAACCTGATAAAAATTTAAACAATGAAAATTTAAGTAATAAAGAACCTAATAGTGAATCAAATGACTTAGATGAGTATGAAAGATATGACATTAAGGTGTTTGAAAGAATTGTTAATGATTATAAGAGCGGAGAATTTGATAATGAATTACGAAGAATTTTAGCTCTTTGGAATAATTTACTTGATTTAGCTCCAAGTGATAAACGAGGAACAGCAGAAATGCTTAAGGAAGGAATTGTAAGAATTGTTGGGAATCATGAGTTTATAATTACATATGATAAAGCATCAATATGTAACCAAGTAATGGGAAGGAAGTTTAAAAAGAACTCTTTGAAGTTATTATTTGATTTGTTAAAAACAGATTACAATTATTTAGCAATTCCACATGGAGAATATGAAAGTAAAATGAGAGAGTGTGTTGCACAATATGGAATAGGTACAACAATTAAATTAACTCCATTTAAAGATCCTAATTTAAGAGTAACTATTGTTGAAGATGATGCTGATATAATGGCAAAGAGAATTAGAGAGATTTTTGGAGATATGGCAAATATAAAAAGGAGTGATAAATAATGAATCAACAAGCAATGTTAAGAAAAGTTATGAAAATGAAACAAGAAATGGAACAAACTCAAAATGCAATTAATGAAACTGAATATACTGCCACAAGCGGTGGAATCGTTTCTGTTACTGCTTTAGGTACAAAAGAAATCGTTAAAATCGAAGTTAAAGATGATTTTGAATGTGAAGGAAAAGAAGATTTAGAAATCTTATTGGATTCTATTGTAGCTGCATCAAAACAAGTTATTAAAGATATTGAAAAAGATACAGAAGAAAAAATGGCAAAATATGCAGCTCTTTTAGGAGGCTTTGGTTTTTAATAAATGAAATATCCTAAATCCTTACAGGAATTAATTAGTTCTTTTATGCTTCTTCCTGGGGTTGGACCAAAAACTGCGGAACGTTTTGCTTTTCATGCAATATTAAAGATGTCTGAGGAAGATGTTAAAATGTTAAGTGATAGATTGATTGCTGCTCAAAATGCTATAAAGAAATGTGAAGTTTGTGGGAATCTGACAGATGATACGTTGTGTGAAGTTTGCAAAGATAACACAAGGGAACAAACGATAATGGTTGTTGAGAGTAGTAAGGAAGTTAATGTGTTTGAAAAGACTGGGGAATATAAAGGAAAGTATCATGTTCTAAACGGATTAATATCTCCAATTAATGGTGTTGGTCCTGAGAAAGTAAATCTTTTGAATTTGTTTGAGCGTATTAAAAAGGAAAAAATTACTAAAGTTATTATCGCTACCAGCGCAAATATTCCTGGCGAAATGACGGCTATGTATATTAAAAATGTCTTAAATGATCAAACAAAAGATGAGTACAAAGATGTCGAAGTCTTTAGAATAGGATATGGATTACCAGCAGGTGGAGATATAGAATATGCTGATGAAATCACATTAATCAAAGCTTTGGAAGGTATTAAAGAATATAAATAGTAATTAAATCAACAAATAGAGGCCTCTAGATAATGTGGCCTTTTTGTTCGTTTTTATAAAAAATAATAAATTTTTACATAAATTGACATATATAAAATAAAATATTTGATAAATTATATATCTTATGTTATAATATATATGTATGTAATAAGGAGATTATTATGGAAGAAAAACAAAACACAACTAATGGTATTGATGTAAGGTTATCACATTTAACAAAAGAATTCGTTGAAAAATCAGGAAAAGTTACTGTTGCAGTAAACGATTTTGATGTTGTGATTCCTGGCGGAAAATTAATCGGTTTATTAGGCCCTAGTGGCTGCGGAAAGAGTACAACTCTTTACATGATTGCTGGTTTGCATCGCCCAACAAGTGGTCAAATTTATTTTGGAGATGAAGATGTTACGTTATATCCACCAGAAAAAAGAGGAATTGGCTTAGTATTCCAAAACTATGCTCTATACCCTCATTTAACAGTTAAACAAAACATTATGTTCCCTCTTGATAACGTAAGACCAAGATTACCTAAAGATGAAATCTTAGAAAGAACTATTAAAGTTGCTAATCTTGTGCAAATTGGTGACTTATTAGAAAGAAAACCTAACCAATTATCAGGTGGTCAACAACAACGTGTTGCAATTGCTAGAGCATTAGTAAAAGCTCCAAAAGTATTATTACTTGATGAACCTCTATCAAATCTTGATGCTAGATTAAGATTACAAACTCGTGAAGAAATCAAACGTATTCAAAGAGAAACCGGTGTAACAACAATATTCGTTACACATGACCAAGAAGAAGCTATGAGTATTTCTGATGAAATCGTAGTTATGAATTTTGGTGTTAAGAAACAAATGGATCATCCTCAAGAAGTATATGATGAACCAAGTTGTTTATTTGTTGCGAAATTCTTAGGTAACCCACCAATTAATGTTCTTGATGGCGTTATAGAAGATGGTAAATTAAAATTATTAAATGGCGATGTGTTACAAGATGTTGCTGCCGAAAATCAAGAAGTTAAAATTGGCTTAAGACCAGAATTCTTTACTGTAAAAGAAGATGGAAATATCAATGCTAAAATTGATCTTATTCAACATATAGGTCGTGATACAATGCTAATTTGTAGTTTAGAAAATTATGAAGATACTATTAGAATTATTGTACCAAGCTTAAAAGGTTTCGAAGAAGGAATGAATGTTAAATTAGGTTATAACAAGATATTTGTGTTTGCTGCTGATGAAGCTGGAGGACGTATAATCTAATGTTAGAATTTAAAAACGATACATGGAGAGCAGTTATAGCCTTATTGCTTCCAATGGGGTTATTAGCTGTATTTACTTTTTGGCCAATTGTTAATGCCGTAAGAATGGCGTTTATGAATGGATATACAATGTGGCCTGGAGACTATAATGGGATTGGTATCGATAATTTCATTCAAATTGTTTCCCCAGGAGAAGATGGTATATGGGCTGCATTTTCTAATGATAATAGTTTTTGGGCTGCTTTATTAAATACTTTTTATATTGTTATAATAACTGTTCCACTAACAATTATTATTGGTTTAATGATTGCTGTTGGCTTAAACTCAATAAAAAAATTACAAAAAGTTTATCAAACTATTTTCTTCTTACCATATGTAACTAATACTATTGCATTAGGTTTAGTATTCAGTGCTTTATTTAGTAGATATGGTATCATTAACTCAGTGTTTGGTTTAGATATTAGTTGGGTAGGAAGTAATGCTACTAAGTTTACTGGGATTTTCGTATTAGCTATTTACTCTGTATGGAATGGATTAGCTTTCAAGATTATTGTTTTCTTATCTGGTATGCAAGGAATAGATAAGCAATATTATCAAGCAGCTCAAATCGATTCAGCTACTAAATGGCAAACATTTAGAAAAATCACAGTTCCTCTACTTTCACCAATGATTTTATATATTACTATAACATCATTTATTGGTGCGTTTAAAACTTACTCAAGTGTAGTATCGATATTCGGTACAGGATCTTATGGACCTGGTTCTAATCCAAACTTATTAAGAACAGTTGTTGGTTATATTTATGACCAAATGACTCCTGCTTTAGGACAACCAATTGGACTTGGTGCGGCTGGTAGTTTAATTTTATTCGGAATTATCATGCTTATCACTTTAGTTCAAATGCAAGTTTCTAAGAAGAGAGTTCATTATTAGGAGGTTGTTATGGAACAAGATAAAAAAGAATTACAAAACAATTCAAATGAAGTAGTTGAACAACCTGTTAATACTATAGAATCTGTTCAAGAAGAAAAAGAACTAAGCAAAAAGGAATTAAAGAAATTACAAAGAAAAATGGAATTTGATTCCTTGTATTTAAGTCCGGAAGAAGTTAGAAAATATAAAATAAAGATGGGAATTAGTAAAGGTTTAATGTACGCATTTTTAACTTTAGTTGCAATATTTATCGTTTTCCCATTCTTGTATATGGTAACTACATCATTTAAGAGTGAATCAGAAATCACATCTGATACATTTACATTTTTCCCTAAAGAATTATTGTGGGAAAACTATGGTGAAGTTTTAGGGATGGGTGGAAAAGATAAAGGATATTCAGTTTTAACAATGTATAAGAGTACTATTATAGTTTCAATATTTACTACGTTAGGAACTATTGTTACAACTGTTCTTGCAGCTTTTGCATTCTCTAGACTAAACTTCAAAGGAAGAGAAACTTTATTTAGTTTATTATTAGCTACAATGATGATTCCTGGTGAAATTTATATCATTAGTAATTATCAACTATTAAGTGGTTTAAAGGATACATATATTGTATTGATTTTGCCATTTATGACAAGTGTATTCTACACGTTCTATTTAAGACAATCATTTAGACAAATTCCTAATGAGTTATATTTAGCGTCAAAAGTTGATGGATTAGGTGATTTTAAATATCTATTTAAAGTTATGATTCCTATTGCTAAATCATCAATCATTACAATTATTATATTAAGTATGATTGGAACTTGGAACGCATATATGTGGCCTTCATTAATGACATCAGGTAATGCTCCTGATAAATACTTAATTAGTAATGGTTTAATGAACTTTTTCAGTGCTACTGTAAGTCAATATGGTCCTGATAAAGTTATTAATCAACAAATGGCTATGTCTACATTAATTACAATACCTCTATTAGTTGCCTTTATGTTATTAAGAAAGTACATTATGAGTGGTGTAGGACGTAGTGGTATTAAAGGTTAGAATATATAAAACATATAAGAGTTTAAATAATTTATAAAATATAAGTAAATATAAGTATTAGAAAGGTAAAAAAATGAAAAAATTCTTAATTATTTTTATTGCGTTTTTTGCTGCAATTATGTTTACAGCATGTGGACAAAAAGAAGTTGATGCTGTATTTGAATTAAAAACTGCTGAAGATATTAAAAATGCTTCTGGAACAATTGAAATTTCTTTTAGAGTACCTAGTGGAGTTAATGCTACTGCTTTACAACTTATGGTTCCTGAATTTGAAAGTTTATGGGATGGAAAAATTAAAGTTAATTTAGATATCGTTAGTAGTGGTTATGATGGATTATTAAGTACAAATGTTTATGATTTAAACAATGGTAAAGCTCCTGATATGACAATGGGTTATCCTGACCATTTAGCATTATATTTTGGTGGAAATGGTTTACAAAGTTTATCTCCATATATTAATGCTGAAAAAGACTTCAATCTTGAAGATTTTGTTCCTGCATATTTACCAGAAAATCAAATTGCTGATAGTAATGAAGACTATTATGGCTTACCATTAAACAAATCTACTGAAGTTATGATTTATAATAAAACAGTATTTGATGCTATGGGTTACGAAGTTCCAACTACTTGGGACGAAGTAGAAGAATTAGGTTTACAAATTCTTGCAGATGCAAAAGATAAGAAGTTAGATGCAGTTGAAGGAATTCAATTTGACGCTGATGATAAACTAGTTTCAGAATATCTTGAAAAAGATATGTTCTGTCCATTTGCATATGACTCTACTGACAATGCATTTGTTACTATTTGTAAGCAATGGGATGCTAGTTATACAAGAAGAGAAACTGTAGACAAAGGTTATGCTTTATTTAATAATCCTAATACTATCGAAGCTCTTACTTATTTCCAAGGATTAGCTAAAGAAGGTGTTTTCACAGTTGCTGAAAAATTTGAAGAAAGTTATGCTTCAAATGCGTTTAAATCACTTAAATGCTTAATGACTGTTGGTTCTAGTGCGGGTGTTGGTTATAACTTACCAGAAGGTGACAAGTTTGAAATTGGTGTTGCACCTATTCCTGTAAGAGATGAAGATCATAAATATGTTATTTCTCAAGGAACTAATGTATGTATCTTAAATCAAACAACAAACTTAAAGAAAGCTGCATGTTGGCAATTAATCAAATATTTAACTGAAAAAGATAATACTGTTACATTTGCAACTACAACAGGTGGTTATTTACCAGTAAGACTTTCAAGTTATGATACAGAAAAATATAAAAATTGGTGTAATGTTGATCTTAACTTAGCATATCATTATGCGTTAAGTGCAACTGTATCTATTGCTTATAAACAAACTTATACAATGTTTGTTGATGATGCATTTGTTGGTTCTAGTACAATTCGTGAAGAAGTAGGAACAGCATTTAGTAAGATTATTGTACAAAATGCTAATGTTGAAACTACATTAAAAGAATCAATGGAAACAATCGGACCAAAATATTGGGAAAAATAATAAATAAGTTGGTGTTTCAATAATGAAAGCAATGGTTAAATTATTTCGTAGCACAACATTTATACTAGTGTTCTTGTTAGCGTTAGTATTTGTTGGGTGTGGACAACCAGATGAGATCACTGTTGAAGAAACAGATAATCTAAAATTAGAATTAGATTATGCAGGTAAAAGTTTTATAAATGACGGTATTGGAAAAGTTGTTTTAACACAATCTGTTGATGGTGATACTGCACACTTTAGAGATATTAAAACTGGAGAAACTTTTACATCAAGATTTTTGATGATAAATACTCCAGAATCAACTGGTAAAATTGATCCTTGGGGTAAAAAGGCTAGCGAGTTTACTTCAGCCAAATTAAAGAATGCTGTTGAAATAGTTCTTGAGAGTGAAAATCATGAAAAACCTGCAGAAAAAGATACAACAGGTAAAAGATATTTAGCTTTTGTATGGTATCGTCCTGCTGAAGGAGCAGATTTTAGATTATTAAATCTTGAAATCGTTGAAGAATGCTATTCTCGTTTTACTGGAAGTAAAGAAGATAGTGCAAAATACGGAAATTTATTTACTAAAGTAAACGATAGGTGCTCTAAACTAGGGTTTAGAGTTTATGGCGAAAAAGATCCTGATTTTGATTATTCTTATGAAATTACTCCATTAACTATAGCGTACTTAAGAGAACACTTTGATGAATATACAAATGGTTCTAAAATTGAAGTTACAGTTAGAGTTGTAAGAATCAATGGTAATAATATTTATGTTGAAGATAAAGACCCAACAGAAATTGGAACAACAGGAGAATATAACACTGCTGGTATATATGTTTATTCTGGGTTTGGTGTTGGAGCTTCTTTAGGTCGAGCTAAAATCGGTGCAGTATATTCATTCCAATGCCAAGTTGTTGATAATGAAACATACGGACATCAATTAACAAATCCAATTAATATTTCTATTGTGGAAGGACCATCTGAAGTTAATTTACGTGAATTTGATGGAAAATCTAATATAGATTTACAATCATTAGAAGGATATGTAATTAAAGTTAATAATGTAACAGTTCAAGATATTGGAGAATTACATCCAGATACTGGTGCATACACAATTACAGTTAGCACAGTAAGTGGACAAAGATTTAATATTCGTATTGATGGTTCAACAACACCAAAATTTGATTATAGAACATTGGAAGTTGGTCAAGTTAGAAACATCATTGGTGGAGTTTCTAAATATATGGATAGTTTCCAAGTTATGTTATGTAACCAAAAGAATGATGGCGTTAATGATTTTGTTTTATCAGACTAAATTTAATAAATTAGATAAATTAACAATAAATAAAAATAAAAAATTAAAGGAGAAAACCAAATGAAAAAAACATTGTTAGCTTTTTTAGCTGTTGTTTTAGGCTTCGTTGCCTTAGGATGTGGTAAAGTTGATGAAAAACCTGAATTAGAATCAATTATCAGCACGTTTATTTTAGAAGAAGTTTATTATGGTGCAGATACTGTTTTAACTGATAAGGTTCAAGGATATCCAATTACTTGGACAGTTTCAGAAAGTGATTATGCAAAAGTTATCGAAAAAGATGGTGCTCAAGTTTTAGATATTACTCAAGGGGAAACATATAGTGATGCTATTACTTTAACAGCTACAATTTGTGGAATTGAAGATCCTGAAGTTAAAGTTTCAAAAAATTTTGAAATTTATGTAAAACCTATTCCTGAATATATCGAATGTACAATTGAAGACTTCAATGATAATGTAAAAGTTCCTCTAAATGAAAAAATTAAAGTTTCAGGAACTGTATATGCACATGCTCCCGAAAAAGGCTTCTGGGTTATTGATGAAACTGGATATACTGCATATGTATATTCAAAATCTGATCCAGTTAAAGATGGATATACTCTTGGTTCTGCAGTTGAAGTAATTGGTAAGAAAGAAATTTATTATTCAATGCTTGAAATTACTAGTCCTGAAGTTACAGTTGTTACTAAAGGCGATGGAACATATGATTATAGTAAAATAGAACAAGCTATTTCTATTGATGATTTAGCTGCTAAGAATGGCGATAATAGAGCTGAATTTGGTAAAGTATATAATATTGAAGGTTATGTTATTGAAGATCCAAACGCTTCTTATACATATGCTATTAAGAGCCATTTAACTCAAGCGTCAGTTGTAGTTTATGATTCAGTAATCACTACTGATGTTATCGATTCATACAAACCTTTATTAGGTAAATATGTTTCTGTTAAAGTGTTATTATGGGATCATCATTCTAAAGGTTTCATTAGAGTTATGCCTTTAAGTGAAGTTAAGGAAACTGCAACTCCTACATTAACTGATGAAGAAAAATTCATTTTAGTTGAAGAATATGTGAATTCATTAGCTGGTGATGTAAGTTCTGACATTGAATTACCAACTAAATTAGACGGACAAGATGATGTTAATATTACTTGGAAATCAAGTAATGAAGCTGTTTTAACAAGTGCTGGTGAAAGAAAAGAATATGGTAATAAAGAAAATATCGAAGTTAATTTAACAGCAACTGCTAAAATTGGCGATGTTACTAAAGAATATCAAGTAACAGTTAAAGTTATTCCTGTATTAGAAGAAAATGTTGCTAATGTTGTTAAAGCGGCTTTAGCAGCTGGTGAATCATCTAAATATTACATCGTTAAAGTTAAAGTTTTAGAATATCATTATAGTGGTAGTGATTACTTCTTTATCGGCGATGAAACTGGTGTTACTTATGTAAGAACAAAAGCTGCAAGTGTTAATGTTGAAAAGGGTAAATCATATAAAATGTTAATTAAGACAACTGTTTATTACAATAGTAATAAAGAAGTTACTCCTCAATTAAATGTTATTACTTGTGAAGAATTATCTGAAGAAGTTAAGGTTGTAGAAGCTGAAGAAGTTAAAATTGCTGATTTAGCTAAATGGGCTCATACAGTTGGTTCATCTACAATGACTTCTCCTGAAATCAAAGCGGTTTCTTCAAATGCATTCTTTGGTAAATTAGTTAAAGTTACTTGCTATATAAGTGTTAGAACTAGTGGCTCTTATACAAATGTATATTTAGCAACTGAAAATAATACTACAAGTGCTTCAGCATATTATCAACATAGTTCATACTATCAAGATGAACTAAAAGCTCTTGATGGAAAACAAGTTACTATCATTGCTCCATTATATGGATATCATGCTACTTATGGATGGATTCTTGGAACATATTTATCTGTTGAAGAAGTAAAATAAATAGTTATAAATAATTGTGTTTTGAAATATATTATGGGCGTACGAAAGTACGCTCTTTTCTTTTTTTCTTTTTTATGATATACTTTATGAAAAGGAAGAATAAAACAATTACAGGAGGAATTTATGGCTAATAATTGTGAAAAAAAGGTTACAAAAAGAAAATGGTATGATAAAGACATTGAAACGTCTTTATTAGGGTTTGGATGTATGAGATTTACAACTAAAGATGGTGAAATTGAAGAGGAAAAAGCGATGGATTTAATTGATAAAGCATATAAAGCCGGGGTAAATTATTTTGATACTGCTTTACCATACACTAATAGAAAGAATGAACCTTTTGTTGGGAAGGCATTAAAAAGATATCCAAGAGAATCATTTTACTTAGCTACTAAATTCTCTTTAGGTTGTTTTGAAACAAGAGAAGATGCTGTTCAAACTATAGATAATCAATTAAAATCTTTGCAAACAAGTTATATTGATTTTTATTTGATTCACGCGTTAAATAAAGACAGTTTTAAAAAATTTAAAGATTGGGATCTAATGAAAGAAGTTATTAAGTGGAAAGAAATGGGTAAAATTCGTCACATAGGATTCTCTTTCCATGATTCTTATGAAGTATTCAAAGAAATTTTAGATTACTATGATTGGGAATTTGTACAATTACAATTAAACTATGTAGATACAGAAATTCAACAAGGAATTCAAGGGTATAAAGATTTGGAAGAAAGAAAAATACCTGTTGTAGTTATGGAACCTGTAAAAGGGGGAAGGCTTGCAGATTTTAATCCAAGTATTTCTAAAGATTTTAAAGAGTATTCTGACGCATCTTTATCTAGTTGGGCGTTAAGATGGGTAGGTACGCTTCCTGGTGTTAAGGTCGTGTTGAGTGGAATGAATGAAGATGAACAAGTAGTTGATAATTTGAACACTTTCACTGATTTTAAACCGCTTAATGATAAAGAGTTACAAATAGTAGAAAATGTTAAAACAAAACTAAAGAATACTACTAGAGTAGGATGTACAAATTGTAAATATTGCATGCCTTGTCCAATGGGAGTGGCTATTCCAAATATTTTAAGATTGTATAATGATTATGCGATGTACATGAATGAAAACTCATCAAAATGGTCATATAATCAATTAGTAAAGGATAATAAAGATATTTCAAAATGTGTTGAATGTGGTTTATGTACAAGCAAATGCCCTCAAGGAATTAATCCTCCAGAAGTATTCAAAGAAATGTTAAATGAAATGAGATTTTTGAAATAATGATTGCGACTATAAAAGAAACAACAAATATCTTAAATAAATACAATCTTTTAGCAAAAAAGAAATATGGACAAAATTTCCTTATAGATATTAACGTTGTAAATAAAATTGTTAAAACATCAGGAATAGATAAAGATACTGGAGTTATCGAAATAGGTCCTGGAATCGGAGGAATGACAGAAGTTCTTTGTGAAAAGGGTGGTAAAGTTCTTTGCTTTGAAATTGACCCTGATATGGTTGAAGTACTAAGAGGGGAAATTAAGAGTGATAATATAAAGATAATAAACGAAGATTTTTTAAAAGTTGACCTAAACAAGGAATTTCATTATTTTAAAGGTTTAGAAAAGATAGTTGTTGTGAGTAACTTGCCTTATTATGTTACAACTCCAATAATTATGAAATTATTAGAATATGATGACAAAATATCATCGATGTATTTTATGGTTCAAAAAGAAGTTTGCGATAGATTATCAGCTAGTCCTAAAACTAAAGAGTATGGAAGCCTTAGTGTAATAATAAAATTAAAAGGAGATTGTAAAAAGGAGTTTATTGTAACTCGAAATTCCTTTTATCCTGCACCTAATGTTGATAGTGCAATTGTATCAATAAAATTCAAAGAAAACGATTGTAGAGAAGATTTCAACCCTAAATTTACAAAATTTATACAAAATATCTTTGAACAAAAGAGAAAAACAATAGTAAATAATATTTGTAATAATTATAATGTAACAAAAGAAGAATTTTCTAAAAAAATGGAAGATATAGGGTATAATCCGCAAGTAAGAGCTGAAGCTTTAAGTTTAGAAGATATCAAAAAAATATATACTTTAATCTAAATAAATATAAATCATCATAAATGGGTGTGTGTAGTGACTATAAAGATTTGAATACATATACTATAATAGGTGAGAAGATGAAAGTAAATGATTTGGTGATTATTAAAGGGGATCCGCAAAACTTAATCTATAAAATCATAAATATTGATGATAACAAAATAACAATAAAGGGTTTGTTTCATAGAATAATTAGAATTGAAGAAATAGAGAAATTAGAACATGCAACAAAAAACCATATTAAAATAGAGGAAGACAAAAACGATATTGAAAAAATCTGTGAAAAAATTCAAGAAAATCCATATGCAAGGCTCAATATAAAAGATAATAGGAATGCAAAAAATAATAACAGAAAAAGAAATGTTAGAAAAAAGTATCTAATAGGTAAAATCCTTCATGTTGATGGGGATAATGAGTATTTACAAAAATGCCTAGAATTATATGATAAAATGGGAATATATTCGTATGGGAAATGTATTAAAGAAAAAGATATGCCAATAGACATTAAGCAGATACTATTAGATATTCATCCTGATGTTGTTGTTATTACAGGTCATGATTTATATAATAATAAAGGGATAAAAAATATAGATAATTATTTGAATAGTGGACACTTCATTAACACTGTAAAAGAGATAAGGAATATTCTTAATGATAGTTGTGTTATTATTGCGGGGGCTTGTCAGTCTAATTATGATGCTTTGATTGCTTCAGGAGCTAATTATGCTTCATCACCTAAAAGAATTAATGTTCATACTTTTGATCCGGCCATAATTGCAATAAAGGCCGCTACAACATCTTTTCTAAATTTAATAGATGATGAATTATTTAAATATATAGAAAATGGCAAAAACGCATATGGAGGCGTTCAAACTTTTGGAAAGATGAAAATGTTGATATAGTTATAAGTGTAAAATTTACGCAATAAAAAATATGTTAGAGGAAAAAATGAAAGAATATAAAAGTAATGCGAAAATTAATCTAATGCTTAAAGTTGTAGGGAGAAAAGATAATCTTCACCTATTAGAAATGGTTATGGTTCCCATTTCTATATATGATATAATACAAATAGAAAAATCAAAAGAATTTATTATCGAGGGCATGGATATTGATGTTGAAGATAATATTATGTATAAAATGTTTTCTTACTTAAAAGAAAAATACAAATTACAAGAAAATATTAAAATAAAGGTCAAAAAATTCATTCCTGCACAAGCTGGATTAGGTGGAGGAAGTAGTAACGCTGCAACTATTTTGAAATATGTTAATGAGGAAATGAAACTAAATCTAAAAGAAGATGAGATGATAAGCATTGGAAAAAATATTGGATCTGACGTTTCGTTTTTTATTAAGAATGCTCCATCTTTTGTGAAAGGGACGGGAGAGGATATATCAGTCTTAAATAATTTCAAACAAGTAAAAGGAATTCTTATTTTTGATAATGATTATTCTAGTACTAAAGATGTCTATGATAAGATAGACGATTATGAATTTAGTAAAGCGGAAGGAAAGTTTGAACTGATAAATGATTTAGAAAAAGGAATATCTGACCAAATGAAGTCGAAAATTGATCAAATTAAAACCGAATTAAAGGCTGCTGGGGCATATGCTACTTTAATGAGTGGGAGCGGAGGAAGCGTTTTTGGTTTGTTTGAAAGTGAAAATGATATTGATAAATGTATATCTTATTTTAAAGAGAAATATTGCTTTGTAGAAAAGTTTGTTTCGTTATGAAAATTTTAAAGTTGGTATAATTAAACGTTTAGTTCCCTCGTAATACACATTACGAGGGAGTTTTTAACTAAAAAAACAAAAAAATAAAAATAATTTAAAAAGTACTTGCTTTTTTGAATAACTTGTAGTATAATATTATAGACATTTTGAGATGTATAACTTTTAAATGTTTTTCATATAATAATAAAGAATATTAATAATTTTATTAGAAAATGAAAAAAATTAAAAAAATATTAAAAAAGTGTTGACATTAATTGAGAAGTATAGTATAATATTTCTCGCTGCTATGGTAAAAGCCATTATGCAGAAAATGAAAATAAGGTCTTTGAAAACTAAATAGAACAGGTGGAGTAGGATAAACTTTTATTGAGAGTTTGATCCTGGCTCAGGATTAACGCTGGCGGCATGCCTAATACATGCAAGTCAAACGGGTGTACTTGTACACCAGTGGCGAACGGGTGAGTAATGTATAGGTAACTTACCCTCAAGACTGGGATAACCATTGGAAACGATGGATAATACCGGATAGTATGTTTAAACACATGTTTTTTCATTTAAAGATGCTCCAAAGCATCACTTGAGGAGAGGCCTGTATCGCATTAGCTAGTTGGTGAGGTAACGGCCCACCAAGGCGACGATGCGTAACTGTGCTGAGAGGCAAAACAGTCACATTGGAACTTAGACACGGTCCAAACTCCTACGGGAGGCAGCAGTAGGGAATTTTCGGCAATGGGGGAAACCCTGACCGAGCAATGCCGCGTGAATGACGAAGATCTTCGGATTGTAAAATTCTGTTATTGGGGAAGAACTGTACAGATAGGAAATGATCTGTATTTGACGGTACCTGATGAGTAAGCCCCGGCTAACTATGTGCCAGCAGCCGCGGTAATACATAGGGGGCAAGCGTTATCCGGAATTATTGGGCGTAAAGCGTGCGTAGGCGGTTTATTAAGTCTGTTGTAAAATCCCACAGCTTAACTGTGGTAGGTCATCGGAAACTGGTAAACTAGAGTACGGTAGAGGTAAGTGGAATTCCAAGTGGAGCGGTGGAATGCGTAGAGATTTGGAGGAACACCAGTGGCGAAGGCGGCTTACTGGGCCGGAACTGACGCTGAGGCACGAAAGCGTGGGGAGCAAACAGGATTAGATACCCTGGTAGTCCACGCCGTAAACGTTGAGCACTAAGTACTGGGAGTTAAATTTCGGTGCTGCAGTTAACACATTAAGTGCTCCGCCTGGGGAGTACGGTCGCAAGACTGAAACTCAAAGGAATTGACGGGGACTCGCACAAGCGGTGGAGCATGCGGTTTAATTCGATGCAACGCGAAGAACCTTACCAGGTCTTGACATCTGATTGCCAGGACAAGAGATAGTCCCTTTCTTCGGAACAATCAAGACAGGTGGTGCATGGTTGTCGTCAGCTCGTGTCGTGAGATGTTGGGTTAAGTCCCGCAACGAGCGCAACCCTTATCATTAGTTGCTAACACTAAGCTGAGCACTCTAATGAGACCGCCGGTGACAAACCGGATGAAGGTGGGGATGACGTCAAATCATCATGCCCCTTATGACCTGGGCTACACGCGTGCTACAATGGCTGGTACAAAGAGTCGCGATACCGCGAGGTGGAGCTAATCTCGTAAAGCCAGTCTCAGTTCGGATTGTAGTCTGCAACTCGACTACATGAAGTTGGAATCGCTAGTAATCGTGAATCAGAATGTCACGGTGAATACGTTCTCGAGTCTTGTACACACCGCCCGTCACACCATGAGAGTTTATAACACCCGAAGCCGGTGGCTTAACCGCAAGGAGGGAGCCGTCTAAGGTGGGATAGATGATTGGGGTGAAGTCGTAACAAGGTATCCCTACGAGAACGTGGGGATGGATCACCTCCTTTCTAAGGAGAAAGGTTTAAATACCGAAAACCAAAATTTATTTATTATTGTATTCTCCCATTCTGTTCTATTTAGTTTTGAAAGACTTTGTCTTTCGTATAATAATTAT
>JAZNJG010000196.1:0-2381 GCA_045577945.1 Bacilli bacterium
ACTTTTTTATTTACTTATTAAAAATAACAAACCTTTAATTTCTTTTTAAATAAACTTTTATTTTAAATAACTATTTATTCGAATTAACCATAAAAAAACATTACAGGCCAAAAACAAAGGCAATTTTCAAGAAATATAATGTTCTCTTATATTGTTCTCATATATTTTTCTATTAATAATAAATTTTACTCTTCTAACATTTTTCTTCGCTAATTAATTTTTGATTTTTACTTCCAATAAAACCTGCTTTTTTAATTAATGTGTAAAAAAGTAAAAGTGCCCAAAAGGCACTTCAATTTATTTTATGCTAATTGTTCATTAACTTTAAAATTTTTCATTCTTTTCTTATACACTATTATAAACATTATTAATAAAACTATAAATGTTATTATCCATGATATCGGATAAGAAACATATAACTTACTTAAGTCGTTATAGTCCTTAAAATCAGTTAATTGATAGAATACTGCATATATCCAGAATACTCTAAAGCCTACTACACCAATAATAGAAACTATCATTGGTATTAATGATTTGCCAAGTCCTCTTAATATACCTACTGTTACATCCATAATACCACATAAGAAATATGGTAAGCACAAATAGAATACTCTTAACATACCAACATCTATCTCTTCTTGTATATCAGTATAAATACGCAAAATATAATTACCAAATAAAGTTGCTAATCCTCCAATTGAAAAACCTACCATTATAACAAATATATATGAATATATTGCTATTTTCTTTATATTGTTTTCTTTTTTTGCACCAACATTTTGTCCTGTAAAAGCGAGCGAAGCATGATATACAGAATTCATTGCGGTATAAACAAAACCACCTACACTTTGTGCTGCTGAATTTCCGTTTATAGCTATAGGGCCAAAAAGATTCACTGATGATTGTATTAACACATTAGAAATAGAAAAAATTGAGCTTTGAATACCAGCTGGCAATCCAATTTTAATGATTTCTAACACTTCAACTTTTGATACATTAATTTTCTTAACGCTAAATTTGTAAGCTTCTTTCGTTTTCATTAAGCATCTCATAATCAATACACATGATATTAATTGAGAAATTATAGTCGCTAAAGCAACACCATCTACATCCATATTAAAAGCAAGAACAAAAAATATATTTAAAACAACGTTAATAGCTCCTGATATCATCAAGTAATACATTGGTCTCTTTGTATCGCCAACACCCCTAAGAATACCTGCCGCAAAGTTATAAACTAAGCTAAACGGCATTCCAATAAAATATATTTTCATATACTTAACCGCAAGATCTAATGGATTATTCATTAGTATTAACAATTCTTTTGCAAATATTATTCCAAACACCCCAACAAATATACCAGCTATTGCACTTATTGTAATTGATGTATGAATTACTTTAGATAATTTATCATTATCATTAGAAGCAAAATACCTTGCAACTAAAACATTAGCACCTACCGATAACCCCATAAACAAAGTTACTGTTAGATTTATCAGTGCTGATGTTGAACCAACTGCACCTATCGCATCTGGTTCGGAACTAAATTGTCCCACAATAATTAAATCTGCCGCATTGTATAATATTTGTAATATACCTGTTAACATTAATGGAATGCTAAATAAGACAATTTTCTTAAATAAATTACCACTTGTCATATCCATTTCATAACGATTTGTCATAATAACTACTTCCTTTACATAATATTATATTATACTCCTTTAACTTGTTTTTTTCAAGGATTATGTCTAATTATATAAAACAATATTAATAAAAGAACTCACATAAGGTGAGTTCCATTAATCAATCTTTCTATTTATTATTTTTGATATCTTTATTATTTTTGATATCTGTCTAAAATATATTTTTTTAAATGTGGATATGACTTTATTGCTTTATTCTTTAAATCAAATTTAAATCCACTTAACGCATCTAAAGCATAAATTTCTTTTGCGGCGGTTCTTTCTTCATCTAAATACTGTTCATACTCAGTACAAATTTTATTCACGCCTACAGTTAATAGTTCTTCTAATCTATTAGACAAATCATACTTTTCATTGACATACTCTTGATATTTTAAGACACCTTCTTTAATGCATTTATATGGAGTATTGAAATATTCAGGAGCGTTGTAACAATAATTTTCATCATTGCTGACATCATATGTAGGGTATGACATTAATTCTACTATTCGTAAAATTGTCATAGTACCCAACGAATTAAAATCATCTAACTCAATTAGTCTTTTGTGTGTACTGATTAACGATTTTGTCTCACCAATACCCATATATAAAATAAAACCTTTATTATTACTAAATTTTGTTACTTTATAGTATCTTCTTCTTAATGATTTATTATCAGGATATAACTCTATAGCCTTT
>JAZNJG010000197.1:0-59826 GCA_045577945.1 Bacilli bacterium
TATATATAATATATAAAAAATTATTAAAAATTATTTTCAAGTCGAAATTTGAAAAAATTTAAAAAAAATATAAATATAAAAATTTTATTATATATAATTTTTTTAATATAAGGTATTTTTATTTTTTTAATTTTATTTAAATTTTTTAAAATGTTTTTACTACGTAAAAACATTTATGCTATTAACTACGTTAATAGCATTTAATTTTTTATATATTATATATAAATATATTATTTAAATTTTAAATATATATTATATATCAATGCTTTTTATTATTATATATAATAATAAAAAGCCTTTTTTTATATTTATTTAATTTTTTAAATAAATAAGGTTTTTTTACTTCGAGTATACTTCAAGCTGAGGTACTTTAAAAGTTAAATTTGCAGTTATGAATAAATCTTCACTGACGTTAAATTCAAGACCAGATAAAGCTTGTGGTACACAGTTTTTAAAGATATAAGATTGTTTACTGTCATTTTGAGATTGATTAAAAATAAGCTCTATATCAGTATAATCAAACCCAATCTTTTCTTCTCGAGTTTTATCTATAAATTTTGCTGTATCTATAAAATCTTCATCAGGTGATATCAATTTCATCCATTTTAATACTTCATTATAGTTTTTTAAGCTTTTATCAACAATAAAAGTTAAACTTAAATCACCATAACTGATGTGAGTGTCAGTTTCTACTACACTACCAACTATATACTTAATATCAGTTGAATTAATTGAAATATCTGGTGTTGAAATAGTTTGACAGTAAAAATCAACACCTGGTAATCTACTAAGATTGACTAAAAATTTTCCTGATGATAAAAAATTATCTATACACTCTGACATATTTTTTAGAATTCCTATTGAATTTTTTATTAATATAAATAAAATTATCTTGTTAAAAATATTTATATCTAGAAATTATAACAGTTAGGAGTTATTAATGAGTGATGTAGGTGGTATTGCAGCAGATAGATTGCGGTCTCTTATTGAAAGAATTGAATATCTTGAAGAAGAAAAGAATGGAATCGGTAATGATATTAAGGATGTTTTTGCAGAAGCTAAATCAGCTGGATTTGATACTAAGATTATGAAGAGTATTCTTAAGCTACGTAAAATGAGTGCAGCTGATCGCGATGAACAAGAGCTTTTAATTGAAACTTACTGTAAAGCTTTAAATATGTAGGTATTTTTAAAAATGGCGAAGCTTGAAGATATTTTAAATTTATGGGAGAAAGATTGTGAAATCGATAAATCACATCTTGATACTGAGATTTTAAATATACCAAAGCTTCACCATAAATACTTAAAACTATTAGCACAAGAGAGATTAGCGTATAAAGAATTAGAGCGAAGAAAAAAAGAGATATCACAATCTCTTTGGTTATATTTCTCAGGTAAAGCTGATTCACAGGTGTATCGTGATAATCCTTTACCAAATGATCTAATTACAAATACAAAAATCAAAGATTATATTGAGATTGATGATAGGTTTGTAAAAATACAACAGAAAATTGACATAGCAAATGAAAAGATTGAATTATTGGTTGAAATTATAAAAGAAATTAATTCAAGATCATATAAAATTAGAAATTATATTGATTGGCAAAAATTTACAAGTGGTGTCAATTAAATGAGTGATGTTTTAATTAAATATATAAGTGAATCAATATGCGAAGTTTCAACAGATAATTATACTCTATCTGAATTAAAATATCGAATGAGATTTCATCCTAAAAACTACTACTTTACACCACTATATAAGTGCGGTAAGTGGGATGGTTGGATTTATTTGATAAAAAATCAAGGTCGTATGGCTGTTGGTTTAATTCCGATGCTATGTTCAAAAATGAAAGAATTAAATATATCTTTTGAAATTGATAATCGCTATTTTCCAAGCTATCAAATATTAAGAGAAGATATAGTAAGTTACTCACGTTTATTGAATATTACTTCTAAAGGTGTGAATATAACACCAAGAGATTATCAGGTTGAAGGTATATTTCAAGCTTTATCTAATAAGCGAGCTGTTTTACTTTCCGCTACTAATTCTGGTAAATCTTTAACACTATATGTTTATGTAAGATATTTAATAGATATACTAGGTTTAAATAAAATCTTACTACTAGTACCTAATACAATGTTAGTTGAGCAGATGTATAGTGATTTTATAGATTACTCAACTAATAACAAATGGGATGTTGAATTAAACTGCCAGAAAATCTATTCTGATATTAAAAACAGGGATATGACTAAAAAAGTTCATATAAGCACTTGGCAGTCACTATATACAAAAGATCCAGAATTATTTCATCAATATGAAGCTTTTATATGTGATGAAGTTCACACCGCAAAAGGTGAATCAATACAATCGATTTCAGCAAACTGTATTAATGCATCATTTCGTTTAGGTTGTACTGGGTCTTTAACTGGAGATAATATTGATGAGTATACAATAAGAGGCTCATTTGGTAGCGTTCATAATATTATTGATAATAAAGAAATGATAGCAAAGAAATATTCAACGCCTCTTGAGATAAAAGCTATTTTATTAAAATATAATGAGCGTTTGAGTCAATCATTTAAGTATTTAAATTATCAAGATGAAATTAATTTTATATGTGAGTGTAAAGAGAGAAATGCTTTTATTGCTAAATTAGTTAATAGTTTTAGTGATAAAAACACTCTTATTTTATTTGATAAAATAAAACATGGCATGCTTTTATACAAAACAATTAAAAGTATATTTCCAGATAGAAAAGTATTTTTTATTTCAGGTGATATAAAAACAGAAGTTCGAAATCGAATCAAAGAGTATATTGATAATTCAACTGAAAGAGGGTTAGTGTTAATTGCTACATATCAAACTTTTTCAACAGGTATTAATTTAAAGAATTTACATAATCTAGTATTTGCTTCACCTTTTAAAAGTCGTGTTAGATTGTTACAGTCATTAGGTCGTATGTTGCGTAAAGCTCAAGATAAAGATGGTGCAATTACATATGATATTGTTGATGATTTTTCTTATAAATCTTATATTAATAGCACCTTAAAACACTTTACAGAGTACAGATTACCTGAATATGATAAAAGTGGTTTTAAATGTCAAATTATTAAGCGTGCTATTGAATCAACTATAAACGAGAATAAGTATATTGAAAAAGCAGAACAAGAAAAAGAATACAGAAAAAAGATAAAAACGTATTGATTTTCATAAAATTTATATCTAAAATTTTAACATAATTATAATTTATTAGGGCTTAATTAAATATGTCGCGTAAGTTAGATTTAGATTATGAAGAGGTTTTAAATATATATAATCAGTTAAATAGTTATAGAAAAACAGCTAAACATTTTAACACATCTCACACAACAATAATTAATTTATTAAATAATCATATTAAAGATAACGAGAAATTTAATCTTAATTCAATTCAGAGAAGATTAAAAACTGAATCAATTGAAAACGTATCAAATGATTTAGGTATGAGTGTAACAGCACTTGAAAAATTTATCCAGATATTAACATTAAATCAGAAACTCGCTAGAATAGAACAAAAATATCGAGATTTATCTAACGTAAAAGGTAAGCATTTTCGTGAATATGCGCGTGTAGATAATACACTAGAAGAATTATCAAAAAGTATTCAAAAATATATTAAAGAAGATAGATTTAACTATCAAATTAAAAATAATAAAGATACAAATATTATTCAGATTAATAAGAACATCGGAGTCATTCATCTCTCTGATTTACATTTGAATGAACAAGTAGATATTGATTCAAATCAATTTAATTGGGATATTGCATCAAAAAGATTGAAAAAATTTATCGATCAATCATTACATATTTTTTCATTCAATAAAGTTAGAGAAGTTTTAATTGTTGGAACTGGAGATTTCTTAAATTCTGATAGACGCTTAGATGAATTAATGACAAATTCTGATAATAGAGCTCAATCTTCTGTGTTAGCGTATAAATTAATTCGATCAGTTATTTTACAAGTAGCAGAAAAATATAAAGTAACATATACATTTGTATGTGGTAATGAATCACGAATCGATCAAGATATTCACAATTCAAAAATATTAGTATCTAATAATTTTGATTATATGATTGGAATGCATTTATATACATTTTTTGAAGATTCTGACAGAGTTAAAATTATTTTACCAAATAATCCTGAAGAACAAATCGTTAAAATATTTAATGAATATATTTTATTAATACATGGTCATAAAGGAATTGGCGATAATATTGAGAATTCACTATCAAAAATTATATCAAAATATTCAAGAACTAAAGGTATTAATATTTCATATGCATTATATGGTCATATACATTCCTGTTTAATTAGTGATAATTTTAGTCGCTCTGGTTCATTAGTTGGTGATAATGAATACTCATTTAATAAATTACAATTATCAGGCAAAGCAAGTCAAAATTGTTATGTTTTCGAACCTGATGGATCTAAAAATTGCTATAGAATTGATTTGCAAAATATAGATAATGTAAATGGATATCCATTCAATAAAGATTTAGAATCGTATAATACAAAATCAAAATCAAAAACCTTTGATGAAACAGTAATTGTCAAAGTTGTGATTTAGGAGTTGAAACAATGTTAGATTTAAAATATAAAATTGGTGATATCTTATTAGATAGTGAAACTGATAAGTTATGGGTTGTTGTGTATTATGATGAAGAAACGAGATTGTATAATATACAAGAAATAAGTATCAACCAAGTAACCGAATCAAAATTAGATAGTATGGTGTTATTAGATGAAGAGGATTTATTAGAAAATGATTAATATAAGCCATGAAATTCCAATCTCGCTACTCGAAGAATCAAAATATATAAATGATTATGATTATTGTTTAGTTCATTTATTAGATCAAAACGAAGATTATAAGAATTTTTATATGAATTCAGTTAAAGAAGGTCGTAAAGTTTTATTAGATAATTCATTGTTTGAGCTTGAAACATTATTTAATGGTGATATTTTTGCAGAAAAAATTTTAGAATTAAAACCAACTGAATATATTATACCAGATAGTTTAGAGGATATTAATGAAACTATTAATTCATATAATAATTTTATTTCTAAATATAATGATTTACCAGGTATTAAAATAGGAGTTGTTCAAGGAAAAACATTAGACGAGTTAATTGAGTGTTATAAATTTATGTCAGCTAAAACTGATAAAATTGCTATTTCATTTGATTATAGCTTTTATGAAAATTTTTATCTTACAAATAATAAATTAACATCTTGGTGTTTAGGTCGTCAAAAATTTATTGATTATTTAGTTGATAATAATATATGGAATAATGATAAACCACATCATTTATTAGGTTGTAGTTTATCAAAAGAATTTCTTAATAAAACATATAATAATATTAGTATTGAAAGTATTGATACATCAAATCCTATCGTTGCTGCAATTAAAAATTTAAAATATAATAATATATATGGTTTAGAAGAGAAACCTTCAGTTAAACTTTGTGATTTAATTGATTATAAACTTAATAAAGAACAATTAGAATTAGTTAAATATAATACAAAAATGTTTAGAAAGGCGTGTAATGGCTAGTAAATGGATATGTTTCTTTTCACAAACAGGTAGTGAAATTGCAAATATTGTTAATAAATTAAAAATTACACCTGATTTAATAATTACAAATAGAGAGAATTTAGAAGGTGTAAATTCTTATATTTTAAATAATTTAAAAGATAGAATTGTATATCTACCTTCTAAACCTATATTAAATGATTATGATAGATTAGTTAATCAGTATAAGGATATATTTAATGATTCTATAATAACCTTACATGGGTTTTTAAGAATTATTCCAGGTGAGATTTGTAATAGTTATAATATATATAATTTACACCCAGGTTTGATTACAAAATATCCTGAATTAAAAGGATTTAACCCGCAAGAAAAAGCTTTTAAATTAAAATTAAAAACAAGCGGTTCAGTTATACATAAAGTTATTGCCGAAGTTGATTCTGGAGAAATTCTTGATAGTGTTGAAATAGGTATTGATAATTTAACTTTAGATCAAGTATACCAAGAACTACACAATATATCAACTGAATTATGGGTTAAATTTCTAACTAAAGAATTCAAGTAATGTCGGTTATTTTAAGAAATATTACAGATAGAAATACTATTTTAAATTTAATGAATATTAGTGATAATAACATTGATTTTAAATGTATTAGTGTTCGTGAAGATCGTAAAATAGTATCATATATAATTTATCACTATACAGATAATAAAACTATTATTGATTACCTGTATACAGATGAACAATATCGTAACAAGGGGTATGCATTAAAATTAATCAATAGATTAGAAATTGAATCAAATAATAATATATTTATAGCATACACAAATAAAAACACTGATCATTTCTTTGCAAAATATTTTGAAAAAGATTCAGTTAATAATTGTTTTATATTAAATAGAGTTAAAGTTGATTTACACATACACCTTGGACAGGTTCCAAGTACAAGAAAAACCACATCAAAAGAATTTGATATACAAACTGATCAAGTTAAATCATATATACAAAATTCAAATATAACTCATGCTTGTATACTATATACTAATTATGAACAGTTATATGAGTTAAGTCAAGATCTACCAGGTGTAAAATTATATGGGTTACAATATTATGATATAAGCTTATGTAATTCAGTATTAAATTTTCAAAAATTCGATTGCGATAAAGATTTATGGAAAGGTATTAAAATACATTCACACCGTAATTTTAATTCAAAAAGTATTATAAATTACTCACAGAAAGGTTTATTGCATTCATTATTTAATAGTTTACCAGATAATAGTATTATATTACCACACTTCCAAGGATCAATCGGTAGCACGCCGTTAGATATTCAAAATAATATTATTGAATTTACAAATCATAAATTTATAATAGGTCATAGTGGTAATTATGGTCATATGGCTTATAAACCTAATATTATTGAAAATCAATACGATACAAATAAAAAGAATCTAATGCATTTACACTTAATATCATTAAATAGTGTAAACACGGCAGTTAATTTAGCTAATAACTTACCAAATGTTTATCTCGATTCATCTATATTTGTAACTCATAAAAATATTATATTTAATGATTGTGTTAATAGTGGGTTTGGTAGCGATTTTCCATTAGGTGTAATGAAGAATAAATTATTACAAAATCAAGAAATTTTGTATTGTAATTCTTTTAGTAAGAATATACATTTAAACACAATACATTTAAATACAGTTAAATTTCTAAATTCTTCAATTGAAGAGCGAATGAAAAAATTTTTTAAGGAGAACAAAAAACAATGTTAATAAGTTTCTCAGGTGCACAATCAACAGGGAAAACTACATTGCTTAATATATTAAAGCAAGATAGTTCTTTAGAAAATTATAAATTTATTGATGAAATTACAAGAAGCATACAAAAACAAGGGTATAAAATAAATGAGTTAGGTGATAGCGAGACACAAAAATTAATAATGAAAGCACACATAGACAATTCAAATCTAACAAATGCAATATTAGATAGATGCTCGCTAGATGGTTTATGTTATACTGAATATCTATATAATAAAGGTAATATTTCAGAAGAAGTAATGGATTTTACAAAAATAGCATTTCAAAATACAATTAATAAGTATGATTTAATATTTTATTTAAAACCAGAATTTGAAATTGTTGATGATAATGTAAGAAGTACAAATAAAGAATTTCAAAATGAAATTGTAAAACTATTTGATAAAAATATTAATCTTTATAATATAAATGTGATTCAACTAACAGGTACAATTGAAGAAAGATTAAAACAAATATATAATTATATTGAAAGGAAGTAAATTATGAGTAAAACTGAAGAAATTGCATCAACACTTTTAGGTAAGAAAGTAAGTGGTAGTGATTATTATGATCCTTCATTATTAGTCGCAGTACCTAGATATGAGAATCGTGAACAATATAATATAGATGAAAGTAATTTACCTTTTGAAGGTTACGATATTTGGCATGCATACGAGATATCTTTTCTAACAAAAAAAGGTGTACCTGTAAACGGTGTTGCAAAGATTAAATATAATTGTAATAGTAAATATATTGTTGAATCAAAATCACTTAAACTGTATTTGAATTCGTTTAATATGACACCAATGAAAGATACAATTGAAGAAAGTCTTAATTTCTTTCTAGAAACAGTTAGAAAAGATTTAAGTGAAAAACTTGAAACAAATGTTGAAGTTGAATTTCACGATAAACTTTCTAATGAAAAGGAATTAACATATAGTAAATATACACCGTTACAAGAATTATGTGATATGAATAGTATTACTTGTACTGAGTTTAACGAAAACCCGGATTTATTACATGTAGTTAGAGATAAACCTTCTGAAGTACGCATAACATTTAATGGATTAAAATCAAATTGTCGCGTCACGAAACAACCGGACTTCAGTGACATAATAATTAGATGGAAGTCAAAACACACAATTTCTTATGAAGATTTATTAAAATATATTGTATCCTTTCGCCATGAAAACCATTTCCATTGCGAAATTGTAGAATGTATGTATAAAAGATTATGGGATAAACTAGAACAGCCTGAAGAATTATCAGTTACAGGTCTGTATACAAGAAGAGGTGGAATTTCCATCTATCCAATGAGAGCTAACAAAATTGAATTACTCGATCAAACAATGTTAGATCCAACAAAATATGTAAAAGGTACAATTAGAGATTAAAAGCAATAAAAATGGTTGAGTATTAATACTCAACCATTTTTTCTCTCCAATTCTCTTGTATTATATAATTTCTAATAAAATCATGTTCCCAAATATAAATTATTTTATATCCTAAGGATTTAATTATATCAAATCTTTTAAAGGTTTCTTCATTTAATTCGCGATATGTTTTGTAACAACTAGAATTTATCTCATCTAAATTAAAAACCTCAGGATTTCCATGCCAATAATCTCCTAAAAATTCATAAACTGTATTTGTTTCAGGATCATAGCCATCTGGTTTAAATTTTCTATTTTTATATTTTATTCTGTAATCGTATATAATATTTGAGTTATTTAAATGATCAAAAAATATTTGCTGTGTTTTTAATATTTTATATAGATTTTGCTCTTTTATATTAAATTTTTTCTTATAAAGTAATATACGTTCATTATGTATATTAAAATATTCTGAACATTTATCTACTAAGAATCTATTATTTTTTATGAAATTATTACGAAAGAATTGTTCATTTAAATTATTTACATGTAAAACACCTTTCATTTCAGCAAATAATAATTTATATTCTTCACTTTTCATATGGCTCGTTTCACCAAAATGTTTCAAACAAGTTTCTATTTTCTTTTTCTTTACTTCTGGATTTTGTGATGGATTTTCATAACCTGTTTTTAATTTATAGGTGTTGATTGCATTTTGTTTTAATTCTTTAACTTGCATTGGGTGTTCAACACCAAATTTTTCTATCCATTTTTCTTTAGCTAATTTCTTACCTTCTTCACCTTTGAAATAATTATCACGGCCATATTTTTCAATCATGGTTTGCTTATGTTTTCTAACCATATCTTCTTTCCAATTTGGATTATTTCTTTCTTTAGAAGATAAACATTTTTCAGACATTGTATGTTTCCAATTTGGATTTTTATTATATTTTGTATTTAATCCTATTTTAGCGGCTAATTTTTTTGATTTAGTTATATTTAGCTTTCTAATAATATCATTAAATTTATGTAAATGTATATTTAATATATTACTTATTTGTTGTTGAGAAAGATTTAATTCTAAATATAGATAATCAATATCCTCTTTTACTGGGTATTCAATTAATTTTAAATATTTACTACCTATATTTATTTGTTTTAATGGGAATTTTAAATAATCTCTTGATAAACGAGAAAGATCAATATTATATTTTTTATAAATATTTACAGAATCAACCATTTTGTTCTCCTTGTGAATTTGGTTGGTTTTAGAAAATTCCATTGATTGCCGTCTTTGGAATTTTCGTTTTATATAATTATTTATAAAAATTGTGATTCTTTATTGAAATATAGATATAATATTTTTATAATTAAATAAATTAAGTAAATGAAAGGTGATATAATATGAAAAGATGTATAATTAGCGCTAGCGGTGGAATGGATAGCACTGGCCTTTTGATTCATTTGTTAGCTAATGATTATAAAGTAACTATTGCTAATTTTAACTATGGTTCAGATCAAAATACAGTTGAACATCAAAGATTAAGTCAAAATCTTGAATATTTAAAATCTAAAGGTTTTGATATTGATTTGGTTGAAATGGATTTATCTCCTATTATGTCTAAATTTTACTCTTCATTAACAAGAAAAGATTTAGATACACCGGAAGGTTATTATAATGATGATAATATGAAAATTACAGTTGTCCCTAATCGTAATGCTATTTTTGCATCAATTATATATGGTTTAGCATTGTCTCAAGCAAAAGAAACAGATGATAATGTTGATATTTGTTTAGGAGTACATAGTGGTGATCATACAGTTTATCCAGACACTACTCCTGAATTTATAAATGCAATTTATAATGCTTTTGCTGTTGGAAATTGGGATTCTGAAAAAGTAAATATCTACATGCCTTATATCAATAGTAATAAAACAGAAATATTAAAAGATACGTATAAAAATTGTTATAATTTGAATATTGATTTTAATACTGTTATGTCCAATACATTAACTTGCTATAAACCAGATGAAAACGGACGTTCATGTGGAAGATGTGGTTCATGTACTGAAAGATTAGAAGCTTTTAATAATCTTGGTTTGAAAGATCCTGTAAAATATGAATAATAATATATTTGAAAAATATACGATTTTAGAGAATCTAAATTGGAAAGGAACATTTAAAGATGGTCAGATTTTTATCAAATGTTTCATTGAAGATTTGAAAGGTTATAAAGTATGTGGTTTATCAACAGATAGAAAACCAAGATTAATAACCTTATTTTTATTAAAAGAAGATATTGATAAGTGCAAAATATTAACCAAATCTGATTTATTGCAAAATTATATAAACGAAATGAAAGGAAAGTAAAATGTCTTGTTGTGAAAATAGAGTTCAATTAAAATTTTGGAAAGAAAGAGAAGATGCACAAATTCCAGAAGTGGCTTATGGTGGTAGTTCAGCTTGTTGGGATCTAATCGCAGTTGAAGATACCGTTATTCCAGCAAGAGGATCAGCAATTGTTGAAAACGGTTTGCGTGTAATGATTCCTGAAGGCTGGTATTTGAAAATTTCTGATAGAAGTGGCAACGGGTTTAAAAAAGGTCTGCACTGCCACCACGGAATTTTAGATAGCTTTTACTCTGGTTCAATAGGAGTGAAATTATATAATATGACAGATCAGGATCAAATTATTCAAAAAGGTAATGGAATTTGCCAAGTTGAAACATTCAAAAAACCAAATATTGAAATCTGTGAAGCAACACCAGAAGAATGGGAAGAATATAGTCAAAACACAATTCGTGGTGAAAATGGTTTTGGATCATCAGATAAAAAATAATATAAAGAAAATATTTAGGTGCTAACACTTGTCTATTTCTTTCTAGAAAATTCCAAAAGTTGGAACCTTTGGAATTTTCGTTTTAGATAACTATTTATAAAAATGTAATCTTTTGCTATTGAAAAATATTAACATACATCTTAAAATTTATAAAAGAATTAATAAACGAAAGTGATAAAAATGAATGATTTTGATTTCTATATTAACGTATTTCAACACAGAGATAATATACTAGTTAGCGGGTATAAAGATAGTAAAAAAGTTTATAAATCTATTGAGTTTAAGCCTATTCTATTTAGAGAATCGAATAAAAATACAAATATTAAAAATATTAACAATAAATTTTTAGAACCTATACAGTTTGAGAGTAATAGTCATTTTTATAACTTTGTTAGACAAAATAAAGAAATATCAAATATGAAGCTTTATGGAACTGAAAATTTAAAAATGCAATGGATCTCAGATAATTTCCCAAATAATATTAAAGCTGACTATTCAAGATTTCGTAAAATTTTTATCGATATCGAAACATGCTGTGAATTAGGATTTCCAGATCCAACTATTGCACCCGAGCCAATTAATGCTATTACATATTATGATTCACTTCTACAAAAATATTTTGTGTTAACAAATAAAGATTTTGGTTGTGTAAATATATCTGATGAAGAGTGCGTGATTATTCAATGTGAAAATGAAAGAGAATTATTACTAAAATTTATATCAATATGGACTTCAAACTACCCTGATGTTATCACTGGTTGGAATACTGTTCTTTTTGATACACCATATATTATAAATCGAATTAAACAAGTATTAGGCGATCACTATGTAAAAAAATTATCTCCTTTTGGTGTTGTTAATAGTAGAGATGTCAAGTTTATGAACGGTACTAAAAAACAAGCATATGAAATAATCGGTGTTAATGAACTTGATTATCTTGATCTCTATAAGAAATTTTCATATGGAGAAAAACCGAGCTATTCACTAAAATATATAACAACTCTTGAATTAGGTGAGACAAAACTTGATCACGAAGAATTTGCTTCTATGCACTTATTCTATAAAGAAAACTATCAAAAATTTATAGAGTATAATATTCAAGATGTTAAGTTAATTGTAAAGCTTGATGAGAAATGTAAATTTATAAATTTAGCTGCACAAATTGCCTATTTAGCAAAAATTAATTTTAAAGAATGTTATTCACCTGTAGTAACATGGGAATCACTTATTTATAATTATTTAAAGGAAAAAAATATATATAGTGAGATTACTAGTAAAGAAGCAATTGGTGGTGGTTATACAGGTGCATTTGTTAAACAACCAATACCAGACAGATATAAGTGGATTGTATCATTTGACCTAAATAGTTTGTATCCTTCACTAATTAGACAATTCAATATATCACCTGAAAAAATTATTTCAGATTCAGAAAGAAATAGAATATTTATTGAACTGAAATCTCAAAATGAAGAGAATTATAAAAGGATATCAACACCAGATTCAGCTATGGAAAATATAGTAACCGGTTCATTAGATACAAATTATTTCAAAGAACATAATATTAGTTTATCTGGATCAGGTTATTTATTTAAAAGAGATAGTCAGGGATTTTTACCAGCTATTATGGAATACATATACAATCAACGAAGAGCTGTTAAGAAAGAGATGTTATGGCATGAATCAAATGTTGAGAAAATAAGAGCAGAAATTCATCGACGTGGTTTGAAAATTTAAATAAAGGAGGTATACGTGGAAGTTAATTTTGATGATTTATCGAGTATTAGTGATGATAACTTGATAAAATTGTATCATGTTGAAGAAGAGAAAGGAAATGATGGTGAAATAACACAAAAGGCTTTAAAGATTCTTTTAAATAGTGGGTATGGAGCACTTGGTAATTCTTATTTTCAATTTTTTGATTTAAGATTAGCGGATAGTATTACACGTTCAGGACAATGTGCTGTGCGATGGATGGAGAGATGGTTAAATGGTTTCTTAAATAAATATTTTCATACTGAAAATGAAGATTATGTAATTACCATCGATACAGATAGTTTATATTTAAATCTTGAATATCTCATTAATAAAATAAAAGAGAAGCAAACATCATTAACAGATGAAGAATGTATTAATATCTTAGATAAATTTGCACATGAAGTAGTTGAAAAACAAATTGAAAAAGGGTATGAAGAATTTTATAAGTATTTAAATGCTTTTGAAAATCAGATGGTTATGAAAAGAGAGTGTTTATGCTCTTCAGGTGTATTTGTTGCTAAAAAAAGATATGCATTAAATGTTTTTGATAATGAAGGTGTTCGTTATGAAAAACCAAAATTAAAAATTAAAGGATTAGATGTAGTTCGTTCATCTACACCTGACTCAATTAAAAGTGACATGAAAGAGTGTTATAAAATTATATTAGAGAAAAATGAAAGAGATTTACAAGATTATATCATTCAGGTAAAAGATAAATATAAATCACTATCTCTTGAGGAAATTAGTATAGTTTCATCAATTAGTGATATTGATAAATTTACAACAACTGATAATTCAATACCAAAAGGTTGTCCTATGCACGTTAGAGGTTCTATTATTTATAATAAATTAGTTAAGGAACTTAAATTAGAGCATATATATCCATTAATTAAATCAGGTGATAAAATTAAATATATATTTCTTAAGATGCCAAATCATGCATTCTCAGATGTTATAGCTTACCATAATCATTTTCCTGAAGAATTTGATCTAATTAATTATATTGATTATGATAGAATGTTTGAAAGATCGTTTACTGGTTCTATCGAAAATATAACAACACCGATTAAATGGTCATGGGAGAAGAAGAATAGTATTGATGAATTATTTGGTTAGATGTATTGAATAAGAGAAAAATCTTTAATAAAATATATTATCAAAATATTCTATATTAAAATTTGAAAGTTGAAAACATGTCTATAGATTTTATTAAAACGATAATTAAGAGTACAAAAAATGAAGATGCTAAGTTGGCAGATGAAGGTGTATTTGGTGATGTGGCTGGTTATATTGATACTGGCTCTTATTCACTTAATGCTTTATTAAGTGGTTCAATATATGGTGGATTTCCTTCAAACAAACGGATCTGCCTTGGCGGAGAATCTGGTGTAGGGAAAACATATTACTTACTTCAAATTGCTAAATCATTTTTAGACAAAAATGAAGATAATATTGTTGTTTATTTTGATTCAGAAGGATCAATCACAAAAGAGCAATTAGAACAATTTAATATTGATGTTAGAAGATTTGTAGTTATTCCAGTTTCAACAATTGAAGATTTTAGAACACAAGCGGTTCGTGTTCTAGATTCATATCAAGAAAGGTATGGTAAAGGTGGTGAGACTCGAATGATGTTAGCACTCGATTCACTTGGTAATCTTTCATCTAAAAAAGAAATTGGTGATATTGCAGATGGAAAAGAAGCGCGCGACATGACAAAAGCTCAACTTAACAGAGGGGCTTTTAGAGTGATAGGATTAAAATGCTCTGTATTAAATGTGCCGCTAGTTATAACAAATCATACATACGATGTTGTTGGTGCTTACGTTCCAACAAAAGAAATTTCAGGTGGATCTGGTCTAAAATATGTTGCTGATCAAATTGTAATGCTATCTAAATCAAAGTTAAAAGATGATAAAGATACAAAAGAAGTTGTTGGTGCTGTTATTAAAGCTAAATTGATGAAATCGCGACAAACAATTGAGCAGAAAGAAGTTGAGACGAGATTATTTTTTGATAAGGGTTTAGATAAATATTACGGTTTAATTGATATTGCTGTTAAACATCATATTTTTGAGAAAGTATCGACAAAAATTGTTTTACCTGATGGTACTTCAACGTTTGAAACAAGAATTGTAAGAGAGCCTGAGAAATATTTTACAGAGGAAATTTTAAATAAAATTGATGAAGCTTGTAAGAAGGAATTCTTATATCAATCATCAAAATTATTTGAAGATAGTGAAGAAACAGAAATTGAAGAGGATAATATAAATGAATAATAGTTCACGTTATATATTTGTAGTTAATTATGAAAGAATTGATAGAAAAGGTAATAAAGTAAATCACGAAACAGTGATTCAAAGAGGTTCAATTAATAATCAATGGTTTTTATCTGCTGATTATGTAATTGATACAAAAAATAAAACAGTATTAAAAAACAGAAAAAATATTTTAAGTAGTGAGCAGATTTTAGCGGCATATAATAATATTTAATTTTATATTGATTTCTAGAATGAGTTAAATTGAAATACATACTCATTCTAGAAATCAAGAAATTTATTTATGTATAAACTAAATAAATCTGTTTATACTTTTACACTAAATATTATAATTCACTTATGTAAAATATTATAAGGTTTTTTGATAGAGATGATTCGAACAGAAGAAACAATTTTAAGAAATTTATTATGCGATAATACATATCCTGATCGGGTTATTCCTTATCTAAATATTGATTATTTTTCAGATATAGCAGAGAAAATTATATTAAAGGTAATATTAAGCTATTATCAAAAATACAATACTACACCAATACTTTCAGAAATATCAACCATTATTAATTCAAAAAAAATTGATGAAAAAACGTATAAACAGATATCTGATAAACTTGAAACTATCAAAAATATAACTGCAAGTGATAATATAGACTGGCTTGTTGATGAAACTGAAAGTTTCTGTCAGGATCGTGCTTTATATAATTCTGTGACAGAAGCCATTAATATATATAGTGGCGATTCAAAAAAAGATAAAGGTTCAATTCCAGAAATTATTCAAGAAGCATTAAGTATAAATTTTAACAAAACATTAGGTCATCATTTTATTAGTGACCGTGAAAAAAGATGGGATGAATATCACGTTAGTGATCGTAGATATGAGTTTGATATTGATATATTGAATAAGATTACGAAAGGTGGTGTATATCCTAAAACAATTACTGTTTTTGTCGCTCAACCCGGAACCGGTAAAACATTAATTTTATGTCATCTTGCTGCTAATTATCTTAAACAAGGATTAAATGTTCTATACATTTCAATGGAAATGTCAGAAAAAAGAATTTCTGAACGTATTGATGAAAATATTTTAAACCTAACACAAGATGAGCTCGAAACTATAGCTAAAGAAAAATATCTAGATAAATTTAATAATATAATAAATGAAAGTACTGGTGAAATTGTTGTTAAAGAATACCCAACAGGATCTGCACATAAAGGTCATTTCATTAATTTTATAAAAGAATTAAAATTAAAACAGAAGTTTATACCAGATGTAATAATGGTTGATTATATCAATATATGTGCATCAATGAGTAATAATAGCGCAGATAAATATGATAGAATTAAAACGATTATTGAAGAGTTAAGAAGTATTGCTGTTGAATTAAATGTTCCATTATTTACTGCAACACAGGTTAACAGAACCAACTTCAATAATATTGATTTAGACATGAGTAGTGCATCTGAATCTGGTGGTATTGCATTTACTGCAGATTTAATGATTGGTGTTGCTGCGAATGATGATTTAAAGAAAATGCATCAACTTTTATTTTCACAGCTAAAAAATCGTTATAATGATACTAATTATTATAATAAATTTACAGTTGGTGTCGATTATTCACATATGAAATTATATGATGTTAATACAGCAGATAGTAATGAAGATGTAAATTTTACATCAAACAAGAGTGCTAGTGATAGTAATGAAGATTTATTTGGAGGGTTTAATGTTGAGTGATTTAAATTATGATAACATACAAGAAACTAAATTAAAACTTCAAACTTTTATTAAGAATAGTTCTGCAAAAGATAGAAAAGATTTTATAAAACATTTTATATATGATGAAGATTTTAAGAAATTTTATAAATTCATTATTAAAACGCGTCTATCAAATTTATTTTATTGTCGAAGTTCAAACAATTTAATATCATTTAATACAAGAGGGTATTATTTAAATTATTTGTATATAATGCTCATGTCTGATCCATATCAAGTTAATTTTGATTTATTTTATGATTATTATGATTTGAATAAAGAAGAAAGAAGATATATTACTAATTTATTTTATATAGATACTGACTATAAGGAGAAAGAATCTGCACAACAGATTATTAAGAATATATTTTCAGACTATTATACAATTGAAGATATTAAAAACTATTTTCAATTAAAATTTAAAGATGCAAACTTAAATCGATTATATAGTATATTGAGTAAGTCTTTTGATTTTATACATCAATATAAAAATCAATTTAAAGTTAATGATAAAACGTTTGATAAAAAAATAGATTCACTAGTAAAATGTAAATTTCGTGAAAAAGATATTATACGTCTATTTGGTCAACCGACAGAGACATCATTAGAACCTATCACTGGTTTGGATGTAAATCGTTGTGAAGTGTCAACAATAACATCACCAACACGAACAACAGCTTTACCATTAGCAAAAACAGTTGTAGATCCTGTTATAGATATAGAATCGTGTGTTTCCCCTGTTACAGGGTGTGTGTGTTTATCCCATTTATCACCAACACGAACAACAGCTTTACCGTTAACAAAAACATCATTAGAACCAGCTATTGATTTTCTTGGTGGATAGGGAGGATGACTTGAACATATATCACCAACACGAACAACAGCTTTACCCATATTTTTAAACCTCTTTTTTAATTATTTATTTGGAGAAAATTATGAATAGTGAAGATATTAAACAAATTGAAGAGAATATTAAATTATCTGCAGAAAAAAATAATTGGGATATAACTAATAATATTCATAATATTGCAAAAGCAAAATGTAGAATGTTTGGTTTAGAAAATTGGAGAAAATGTCCATGTTATCCTAAAGAAGATAATATTCATGGATGTGAAACTGAAGCTTGTACAGCTACAATCGAACAAGATGGTGTTTGTCACTGTAATTTATTTAAAAAGAAAGATTAATTATGTCTAATCACTTAATGATTGATATTGAAACTCTAGGTATATGCGCAACATCAGTTGTGTTATCAGTTGGTGTGGTTGTATTTGATGATGAGTATAATATTATTGATAAAAAGATGTATGTCCTTGACAAAAGAGAGCAGCTCGAAAAAGGCCGAACATATAATAAAGATACGATTGAATTTTGGAATAATCAACCTGTTGAAGCTAAAAAACAATTTCATACAGATCACCTATACTCAATTGAAGAATTTAAAAATGATTTTAATAAATTTGTTAGAAGTTATGATATTGATTTAGTATGGTCAACTGCACCAAATTTAGATATTGCTTGTATTCAAACATTATTAGAATTAGATAAAAATGGTGATAGTGTAATTCCTTGGAAATTTAACAAAATACGAGATGTTAGAACAGTTCGTGATTATTTAAAGCAATACCCAAAACGTGAAGGTGTATATCACGATGCAATTGATGACTGCTTATATCAAATTGAATGTTTAAAATTATCAATACGTGATATGTTTATATATGGTTATCATCAAATTAATAAACAATTGAAAGATTAGATAATGAAAGAAATTATGGTTGATTTGGATAATACATTAGTTGATTTTACACAGATGCTTTTTAATCATATTGAAAGAAATTATGGTTATAAATTTGATAAAGATGAAGTTATAGATTATAATTTTAGTAATTTATTTTATAGAAAAGGATGCACTAAAGAAGAAATATATAAATTTTTTAATAGTGTGTACTCTGATGAAACACTATATACTAATCAACTAATTCTAACAGAATATTTTAACAAAATTATTAGTATTATTCAGCATTATCGTAATAAAGGTTATAATATTATCTGCCATACTAAAGTATCGAGTAAGCAGATGAAAAAATCTAAAGAGAATCTATTTAATACAAAACTAAAGAGTATTTTTGACAATATTATAATTGAGTATATAGAAGGTAGTAGTATTATAACATCAACAAAAGATTATCATTATGATGTTATAATTGACGATAGTCCTTTTGTTGTTAAAGATTATCTAGAAAATAATCAAGATGGTTTAGTATTATTACCAGTTACTAAATATAATAAATTTCTACTAGAATTATATAGCGATCGAAATATTCAGCCTATTAATATTGATAAATAGTTTTAAATAGATGAAAGGTTTTTTATATGAAAATTGTTGAAACAAATATAGAAATATTAACACCATTAAACGGTGATAATATACTAAAACAAATAGAGATTGCTGCACGTAATTGTTACAAATCTGAAGATAAAATTACAGAAAATAGCGATTCAGCAAAAAAGATCATTAAAATGCTATTAGATAATCATCATGAAGCTATGATTGAATTTGGTCCAGATATTACAGTTAAGTTATATTGTGATGTTGGTGTATATAAGGACTTAACCCGCCATAGGCACTGTAGTTTTGCTATTGAATCAACGAGATATTGTAATTACTCAAAAGATAAATTTGGGGAAGAGATTGCTTTTATTAGACCTACTAATATATGTAAGGATACTGAAGAATACAATATCTGGTATAATTGTATGTGTAATATTGAAGATTCCTATAATAAAATGGCTAAGCTGGGTTGTAAACCCGATCAGTTAAGAATGTTATTACCGCACTCAACTGCAGCAAGTGTAGTTATGAAAGCTAATATACGTGAATGGAGGCATATTCTTAAATTAAGAACTTCACAAGCAGCACATCCATCAGTTCAACAAGTGATGAAAAAAATTCTTTATAAATTTAAAGAATCTATTCCTCTTCTATTTGATGATATTATAACAAGTGAGGAATCAAAGTATCTTAATTTGAAAGAAGAATTACAAAATGGTATTTTAGAAGTTCGTTTTTACAAAAAAGATGGGTCTATTAGAGTAATGAAATGTACATTAAAAAGTGATATACTACTAAATATACAAGATAGTTCTTATAGTATATCTAAGAAAACCTATAACCCAGAAACAATATCAGTATTTGATATTGAGAAAAATGACTGGAGATCATTTAGAATAGATTCAATAATTGATTATGAAATAATGTATTAAGGATGTATAAAAATGTTAAGCTTACAAGATGTTTTGGATAAAAATATAAACATACCAACACCCCGTGGTAAATTTACTGATGAAGATAAAAAACAAATATTCGCTACTAATCGCGGCTGGGTAAAAATACGTGAAGATGGTCGTAGTGAGTTATTATTTGTTATTCGTAACCTTGATTTAAAAATTAAAGATCTTATTAAATCAAATAGAATACCGTTAAATGATGAACAAAAAATAATAACAACTAACAATATAAGCGAAGTTCAAAATACAGATAACGTGTTTTTTGATTATATTGAACTTGAAAATAGTATTGAATCAAAAACACTTAAAAAGGGTAATTTAATTCGTATAAATTTAGTTTGGTCAGATCAAGTTAATATAAAAGCTAACGATGGCTTAAAGACGTATATCAAAGTTTATACTGATAAGGATAGATTATTAGGAAATGCATATTATAGAGAGCGAGTGAATGAAAAAACGCTGATGTTTGTATACAAGATTGGTAAAGAGAAGATTAATGGCATTAAAATAAACCCAATTATACTTGATGGTCGTATTAAAGATCAAAACGGTAATATAATTAATAATCCAGACAAACTATATGTATTTGAAAATGTTGTTGCAAATATTTTATAATATTTTAATATAATAAAGAGTGTGTTTAGTAATGAATAATCAGAAAGGTCGTAAATTAACACAAAAAGAGCGCACTGATATGTTTCTTAGTCGTTGCTTTATATTATGCCCTCGCTGTTTAACAATACACCCTTTACATACTAAGACATGTACAACTTGTATGGAAGTATTAGATGTGAGAGAAAGAGTTTTTCAAAAAAACCTAAATAAAAGTATACCAAATAAATATAATCTTATTAGAGTGGAGCTAGATTAATGAAGCAGTTAAAAAGTATAAATGATATTAAAAATCAAAATTATATATTAAAGCTCGGTGCTAATTGGTGTAGTCCCTGTAAACTAGAAGATAGTATTCTTGAAAAAGAATCTATATGCACTTTATCTAAACAAAAATCTATTGATATATACAAAGTTGATGTAGATGATGATCAATTTGAAAATTTATTAGATGAATATGAAGTATCATCTATACCCGTTTTACTATATTTTAAGAATAATGAATTTAAACACAAAACTGTCAATCTGCAAACTGAACAACAAGTATTAGATAATATTAATAGAATATATTAAATATACTGAGGTGATATTATGAAGTTTTTGAAAAGTGATAATTATAATGATGATTTAGTTAATACAAACAAAGATAGCTTATTTATTTTTGGTGATAATTTATTACGTTGTGGTAAAGCAGGTCAAGCTATAATCAGAGATAATAAAAATACATTTGGTATTGCTACAAAAAAAGCACCAGATATGAATGAAAATTCATTCTATAATGATAATTTAGAATGTTTTGAATATGTACTACAAGATATATTAAAACTTATTTCTACAATAAGAAAAACTAATTATAATAATATATATTTACCATCAAATGGTATAGGAACAGGTTTAGCGCAATTAAATAAAAGAGCACCTTATATATTAAATTTTATTAACCAATCACTATATACTATTGAGCAAATAACAAAAGATACAGATACTTGTATACATAATATTGAGATATATACTGATGGTAGCTGTCAGGTTCATGATTCTGAGAAACCTGGTGCAGCTGCTGCAATTATTATACTAAATGATTCTATTATATATGAAAATTCAAAAAAATTCAAAAATACAACTAATAATCAAATGGAATTATTATCTGCAATAATTGCTTTAAAGGAATTAGAGCGCTTAGATTTACTACAGCACTCTAAAATTACACTATACAGCGATTCACAATACCTTATAAACGGTATGATGAAATATATAGATAACTGGAAAAGTAATAATTTTAATGGAATAAAAAATCCCGAGTATTGGAAAATATTAAACACTTTTCAAAAATATAATATTGATTATCAATGGATTAAAGGTCATAATAATAATTATTATAATGAAAGAGTAAATAAATTAGCACAAAACGCTATGAGGAGTTTACAATATGAATATTAACTATGAACTTTTGAAAGAAGATTATACATCAAAATCAATTACTGTTGAAGGTGAATTTATTAGAATTATTGGTTTAGATGGAACAGTAACAAAAATTAATATTAAATATGTACCTGAGAAATATATACTACCAGAAGATATAAATCAAATAGAAGGTGAGAATAAATGATTTTATATTTTGAAATTGGTTACAAGTCATGGGTTTGTATCCATAATTGTAATGATTGGCAAGACGCGGTTAATCGACTATCATACTGGTGGGATGTGAAATCATTACGATGTCTAAATAGTATAGATTTTGAACAATTAAAAGAAAACGTTGTTTTAACATTTTAATTCTTTTTTAATTATTTTATTTTAATATTATAATTGTTAATAAAATATTTTGATAGGAGTTAAAATAATGTTAGAAATGAAATATATTATAGTAGATAATCTTTTTCCAGTAATATTTCCAATATACATTAGTCATAAAGATATTGCACAGAATCAAAACATTACATCTGCAGGTTTTATTGATTATGATGGTAAAGTATATGGATTTAGTGATACGTTAAATCTACATTCAAATGAAAAAGATCAAAAAATAATTGATAGAGTGTTAATAAGATGTTCATATCCAAAAATACAGAAGTAAACAAATTAAAAGATGAAATATACAAAAGATTAAAAGAACAATTTCCAACTATCCGGTTTGGTATTAAATACTATCCAAAAACCGATAAACAAGATTGGGATTGGGTTATTATTAATATCCTTACAAAAGGAGTTAAAGAAAATATACTAAGAGAGATTGACAATTTATGCTTCGAAATGCAGCGTATGAGATTAAATAAACCCATAAACAAAAAAGGTTTAGCTGATTATATTGAATCGGAGTATGATAACACACCTATAAATCAATTTACTTTTTCTTAAATAACGAAAGGAATATATAGTGATAGTTGAATCAAAACGATTAGTACCTTGTTGTACCTCTGAAGAAGTATGTAGTGATAGAAAGGATTTTATTGTTTATTGTAATAAACCAGCTAATTTTATTAAGATGGTTAAATGTGAAGATGATGATAAAAACGATATTCAGTTTGAAGTTCTAGAGTTAGAAATAAAGATAATAGTAAATGAACTTAAACCAGTAACTATATACTATGAAGTAAGCGAGAATTATATACTAAACCAATTGAAGGAAATATGTAAATGTTAGAATATCTAAGAGAATTATTTTCACAGAATCAAGCATTAGCTGCAATATATAGTGGTGGTATTGTTGCGACTTTAGTAGTGCATTCAAAAACAATATTCTACGCACTAAAGGATTATATATTAAATTTAATATCTTTTGATCTAACTAATGTTAGCCGTGATATCGGCTATTGTGAAGATTCTGAAGATAATTTCAGTATTTTTTTACAGAATCAAAAACCAATCTTTCAAAGAAAGTATGAAATAAAATCAAGCGGTAAGATTATTTCTGGCTTTGGAACACAGTGGTATTTTATTTTTGGTAAGCTATCATCTGTTCATCGTGAAATAGAAACATCTAATGGAACAATGTTATTAAAAACATATATGAGAGTTTATTTCGCTAATAAAGAAAAATTTATTAATCGTTTAAAATCAATTATAATTAAATCATCTAATGTATATGAAAATAAAGTTAAAATAAATTTTCAGTGGTATACTAATAAAAGAGATAAGCGATATTTAAATACTATATATACAAATAATAATGAACAATATAGTGTTTTAGATGATATCAAAAGTTTTATTGAATCTCGTCGATTTTATACTGAAAATAATATTCCTTATAAAAGAAATTATTTGTTTTATGGAAAACCTGGTACTGGTAAAACATCATTAATTTTTGCATTAGCTAGTGAATTGAATTATGATATTAAAATAATTGATCTAGGCTCATTTAGCGATTTAAATTCATTATTATATCAAATATATAATTGTTCTCCTAATACATTTTTAGTATTTGAAGATATTGATGCTATGAATACTAAATTTGAAGAGAGAAAAGAGCATTGCTTAGAACCAGTTAAACCTGATAATAAGGATAATACTTTAGTAGAACCAACATCAAATAATACAAAAGGTATATCACTATCTATATTACTAAATTTATTAGATGGTTTATATACAAAAGAAGGTATGATTTCGTTTTTTACAACAAATCATATTGAAAATTTAGATTCAGCGTTTCTACGTGATGGTCGAATGGATTATAAATTAGAGATGGAAGATCTAAATTATAATAGTATATTAAGTATAGTTCATAATAAAATTAGTGATGATATTAAATTAAATATAGATAAAAATAGTAAAATCAACCCAGCAACCCTTCAAGAGATTATTATTCAGCGCATGCTAAGTAATATTAGTGATGAAGAAATAGTTAAACGTATTGAAAATAATTCCTTTATAAATTAAAATTTATTTGGATAAAAGGAGATATTAAGATGACTGGATGGGCTGCGTTTTGGTATTGTTTATTTGGATATACTCTTATTAGATATATAATTGATAAACTAACATATAATAGGAATAAAGCTATTAAAGAATTAGCTAAAGAACAATATACTCAAATTATTAAACTTGAAATTAAAAAATTAAAATTTAGTATGAAATCTAAATTTGATGAAGTTTATGATAGAGTTTGTGATCTTATTGATTTAATCTGTGATGAAAAGGAATAAAGAATGAAAAAGATATTTTTAATATTAGCCGTAACATTTCTATATGGTTGTGCTAATATGTGTGGTGAATGTGAATATACTTCTTCACAACCAGTTGAGGTTGTATATCGTAAGACAACATACAAAACAGTATATGCTCCAAAGACATACAAATATGTAACATATGAGAGAAAACCTTATAATAGATGTGAACAAGAAAAACTTTGTAGATAGGAATAAAATATATGAGTGATTTTATAGATATTCAACTGATGATTGAAGAAGAAAGAAAAAGACAGGAAAATGAAATCTGTTTAATTGCTTCGGAAAATTATATGTCAGAATGTGTAATGGATGCTTGTGGCACAATTTTTATCAACAAATATGCAGAAGGTTATCCTAATCGAAGATATTATGGTGGTTGCTCTGTTGTTGATAAATTAGAAGATAAAGCCAATGAATTGGCAAGAAGATTATTTAAATGTAAATGGTCAAATGTTCAACCAAATAGTGGTTGTCAAGCAAACCAAGCAGTATATATGGCATTGTTAAATCCAAATGATACAATTTTAGGTATGGGAATTAATGAAGGTGGTCATATTTCACACACATTACCTATTGGATTTGCAGGAACATTTTATAATAGTGTTTCATATGGTTTAGATAAAAATGGTTATTTAAACTATGATGAAATTAAAGAAAAATTATATCATTATCATCCAAGATTATTAATTGTTGGTGCAAGTGCTTATTCAAGAATTATTGATTTTGAAAGAATTAGAAGTATTGTTGATGAATACAATAATAGAGAATCAGAAACTATTTGTGAAAAATGTAGAAATGAAAAAGATTATCCAAATGGTAAATGTGAAGATTGTGAAATAATATCAGATAGTAATTTTGAATCAAATAGATGTTTAATTATGGTTGATATGGCTCATATTGCTGGTTTAGTTGCAACTGGATTACATCCATCACCATTACCATATGCTGATGTTGTTACTTCAACTGTTCAAAAAACATTAAGAAGTGGTAGAGGTGGTTTAATTCTTTCAAATAATGAAGAATTGGGGAAACAAATTGATAAAGCAATATTCCCAAGATTACAAGGTGGTCCATTGATGAATATGATTGCTGGTAAAGCAATTGGATTTGAAGAAGCATTACAACCATCTTTTAAACAATATCAGACACAAGTTTTAGCAAATGTTAAAGCTATGGAAAAAGTGTTTAAAGAAAGAGGTGTTAAAATGGTTTCTGGTGGTTCAGATAATCATTTAATTCTTCTTGATTTAAGAGATAAAAACATTTCTGGCCAACAGTTAGAAAATGCTTTATCAGAAATTGGTATTGTTGTTAATAAAAATGCAGTTAAAGATGACCCAAGACCAAAATCAGAAACATCTGGCGTTAGAATTGGAACTCCTGCAATAACAACAAGAGGTGCAAGAGAAAAAGATTGTGCTTTTATTGCCCATCAAATTTGTCATATGATTGATATTCTAACTGGTGAATATGATTACGATGGTATTTCATTATATAAAGCAATATTCGAAAAACAATTGGAAAGAGAATTGACTGATAGAGAAGTTGCTATTGAATTGATGAAAGAAAATACAGAAAATTTCTGTCAACATCATCCAATTTATCCAAATATATAATCATACTGTAAAAATAATAATTAAGAAAGGCTTATATTTTTATAAGCCTTTTTGTTTTTGATAAATAATTATATACGATTTTTCGTATGTTTAATTGCAATTAAATATATAAAATTAGAGGAATAATAAATGTATCAAGATATAGATCCTAATATTTTAGAGGCTGTAAATCTTGTCGAGAATGAATATCAAGAATTTTTTAAGAAAAAATTAGAAGAATATGGTGTTGAATCACCTAATGAACTCGGCTATGATAAAGCTCAAGAATTTTTTAACGATATTAAAAAGAGTTGGAAAGGTACTAACGAATCAGAAGAATGTGATTGTTCTGAGAAAGAAGAGATATATGAAGGTATTGAAGATGTATATGCTGCAACATACAATCAATTAATCAATCCTAATACATTAGGTGTTGGTGATGTTGTATCTTTTCCTTATTCTGGATATAATACTGAATTTAAAATTGAATTAATTGTTAATCCAATGTGTTTTGGTATGCCAACAATTTATCATATGAAAGCATTAAATGGTCCTTGTGAAGGTCAAGAATTATCTTTTGAAGAGGGTTATGTATTAAAATCAATGCAAGAATCTGAAGAAGAAAATGAAGATGAATTAATGAATCGTGTTGTTGAAGCTTTAGAGGATAATGAAAATTTTGAATCTGAAGAAGAAAATGATGAAGATCACGAAGATCATGATGACGAAGAAGAAATTGAGATTGATGAAGAAAATTTACGCGAATCAACAGATTTTGATGTAACTAAAGAAGATGATAAAAAACTAGAAGACATTTTAAAAATCTTTTTAAAAGCTAAAGCTATGGATGGTGAAGATTATGAAATTGTTTCTAAGGGTAGTAAATTAATCTTAAAAATCTATAACAAAAAGTATGTTAAAGATGTTGAGAAGCTATTAAAAGGAGAATAAAAATGGCATTATGGAGTATTAAAGATAAACCATCATGGTTAACTGAAGAGCAAAAGAAAAATTGTATAGCTACTAGCCGTGGTTGGGTATTAAAAAATAAAAACGGAACTGAAGAATTACTAGTAGCTATTCGTGGTTTAGATGTTGAAGTTCAAAAGGAATCTGTTAAAAAAGAACAACCTGAAATTCAAGAAGCATCGAAAAATAAATCTAAAAATAATAAAAAGAATATAGTTGCTAAAGAAGAAGAGAAAGATGTGATTGCTGATCCTGTAATTTTAGAGGGTGAAGGTAGCAAATAAAAAATAATACTTAATAGTTAAAAAAAGAATCGTTTTCTAAAATTAGAAAACGATTCTTTTTTATATATAAATACTTAAAAATTGATGTTGTTTAGGTGGAGAAATATATGTTTTTAAATAACTCTAATTGGTTAGATTATGCTCTTAGCAATTATGATACAAATTTGAATTTAAAATGTGAAATATATGATGATCTAAAAATTATTAGTAATATTAAAAAATCAATTAATTTATACAATAATGGTGATATTAATCAAGTAAGAACATTTATAAATGGTATTATTATATTAGTTAACGTGTTTGGTGTTCCTTGTACTTTTAATTTATTAATGTATAAATTAGATAAAGAGTATCATAGCATAGTAAAGACATGTTTTTATTATTTACATTATATCGATTCAAAATTAAATAATATAGAAATTGTTGTAGAAGAAAATATCGAAGATGTAGAAATTAATAAAACATTATTGCAACAACTATATACTATATTATAAATAATTATATAATAATTATAAAAACTATAGTTGATCTCAAAACATGTCAGTTGTAAACGATTTAATTACATTTAGAATTATAAAAATATTAACAACACCTTGGAAAAAGCAAGATGCTTTTAAGTATGGCTTAATTGATGAGAAAGGTGTTCGCACAGAAAAACAAGCAGAAAATCGTGAAGAGAAAAACTCAATAGATTCTCTTCATAAAATGGTTTTTAATCTTAAAAGGTTAATTGATAAGGTTCCTTTTATTAATAATCAACTAGCTTCATATGCAGCTGCATCTATACTACTATTAAAAGAAGAATATAACTTAACAGAAGAGAATATACAAATGATTAAAGAAGAAGCGGGTTTAATAGGATCAGATAACACTGGTGTTTTAGCATCTGGAGAAAATACTGTTCAAAAAATTGAACCAGATGATATATTTAACGGATATGCAGTGTTTGATGTTTCAGCTGATGTCTACCATCGCAATTTAAGTACAAAACCATTATTTAAAAGATGGAAAAAAGTATTATCAATTGAAGAAGATGGAAGTGATTATGAAAATAATAAAAGGGTGAAAGAATATGCCTATCAAAACCCCTCAGCTGGTATTATTTTAAGAAAAGAAGGTACAACTAATATGCGTGTTGTACGTGAATGTAAATAAAAACTATTGAAATAAATCACAACATTTAATAAAATTCCTTATACACTATATATAAGGAATTTTATTTTGTTTATTGAAGAAAATTTTATTGAACGATTTTGCTCTAAATTTGGTCAGTATAAAAAAATTAAACCAGGTTTATATAATATTCGCTGTTTTATATGCGGTGATAGTAGAAAATCTAAGCATAAAAAAAGAGGGTATATATATCAACGAAATGGTAAATATTTTTATATGTGTCATAATTGTGGTTATTCAACTACATTTGCAAATTTACTAAAAAATTCAGACGAGAAATTATATAAGGATTATATATTTGAAAAATATAAACAGGCAAATATCACTACAAATTATACAACTGAACAAATTCATAAAAAAATATATAGAGATGATACAATTACACTTGATGATATTGCAACTAAAATAATAAATTTACCTCATAATCATATAGCTAGAAATTATTTAGAAAAGCGAATGATACCTGAAATATGGTTATATCGTATGTATTTTGTTGATGATATTAATAAAATAAAATTATTATTCACTAACTATAAAGATACTAAATTAAATAATGAACCAAGAATTATTATACCGATGTATACTGAGAATAATAAATTATATGGTGTAATGGCACGATCACTTGATCCAAAATGTAAATTAAGATATATAACACTAAAATGTGAAGAAAGAGAATCAATATTTAATCTTAATAATGTTAATCGCGATAAAGATATATATGTTGTAGAGGGTGCATTTGACTCAACTTTTTTACCAAATAGTGTTGCAGTAGCATCTTCAAATCTTAAATCAATTGAAAATATATTACCAAAGGAAAAGTGTATTTTAATATTTGATTCACAACCACGTAATCGTGAAATTGTGAAAACTATAGAAAATGCAATTAATTTAAATTATCGAGTTTGTTTATTACCACCTTATAAAGATGGTATTAAAGATATTAATGAATGGGTTATATCAAACCCTAATAATGATATTAAAGAGCTTATTAGCCTTATTAATAAAAATATATATCAAGGCCTTAAAGCAAAAATAAAATTTACCGAATGGAGAAAAATATAAAATACTATAAAATTTATTAACTTTTATAAATAATTTATATTTGGGTTAATTTTTAATTTATAGTTATAAAAAGATGAAAGAACAAAATAAAATTAAATGTATTGAATGTGAAGTTGAATTTGAAGTTTTAACTGATAATAATTTAGAACCAATCTATTGCCCATTCTGTGGTGAAGAAATTTTAACAACAGATATGAATGATGATGATTTTGATAAAGAATTAGAAGATATTTTATTTGAAGAGTTAGAGTTATAGCTTTCATAAATACTTTTATGAAAGCGAGGTTTAATGATTATTGCAGGTTGTGATTATAGTATGGCTTGTCCAGCTATATGTATTTTCGACACACAAAAAGAATTTAATTCAAAAAATTGTTATTTTTTTTACCTTATAGATAAAAAAAAGTGGAATCAAGATTTTGATAATGTATTCGGTTGTCTAGTGCAACCATATAACTGCCCAGAAGAAAGATATTATAATAATATGCAATGGGCGATGTCAATATTAAAAAGATTTAAAGTTAACGTTGTGTCCTTAGAGGCATTTTCATACGGATCAACTGGTAGTTCTGTTTTTCAAACTGCTGAAAATGCAGGTGTATTTAAAAGTCAATTATGGCTTAATAATATAGATATATTTTATTCACCACCTTCTAATAATAAAAAAATATGGTCAGGTAAAGGTAATGCAAATAAAGAGTTAATGGTCCAAACATTTCTTGACCGTGAAGGAACTTATCTGTATGATCTTATGGGTATTAAGAAATTAGATGAAAAACCGTTTCAAGATATGGTTGATTCATACGCTTTAGTATATACATATTTAGAAAGTATAAAAAATAGTTAGTAAACTATTTGAATATTATTTTCTAGTAATTTATATTATATGTATATTGTGAAAGGAAAGATATGATTGTAATTGACTTAAGCCAAACATTATATTCAACAATATTAGGTGTTAAATATGATGTTCAAACACCAGACCAACTAAGTATGGATATGTTTAGACATATTTGTTTATCAACTATACGTAATATTTTAACAAAATTTAAATATAAGTACGGACCTGAAGTTGTAATTGCATGTGACGGAAAGTATAACTGGAGGAAGAAAGAATTTGAACATTATAAAGCATCTCGACAAAAACAAAGAGCTGAATCAGGGTTAGATTGGTCTCTAATTTTTGATAAATTTGATACATTTAAAAAAGAATTAAAAGAAAACTTTCTACAGTATAAAGTTATTGAAGTTGAAGAAGCTGAAGCTGATGATATTATATATGGTTGTGCAAAATATTGTGTTGAAAGAGAACAACCACTATGTATTGTATCTGGTGATAAAGATTTAGTTCAATTACAGCGATATAAAAATATAATTCAATATGACTCAGTTCGTAAACAGTTAAAAACTGTTGATAGCCCTGTTGATTTTCTTTATTTTCAAATATTTAAAGGTGATAACGCTGATGGTATACCAAATGTTATGTCACCCGCAAACAGTTATGTGATTGGTAAGAGATGCACACCCTTAAGAGAAACTAAAATTAAAAGCTGGTTGGATAATATACTATTTGACAGTAATCCCAGACAAGTACTCGGTGATGAGATATATGAGAGATATCATCTCAATAAAAAACTAATTGATCTTAGTGAAATACCAACATATATTTTAGAAAAAATTAATAAACAAATAGATACACCTTTTAATGAGCGCGATAATAACATATTAATGAATTATTTTATTAATAATAGATTATCAAATTTAATTAAAAATATACAAGACTTTTAAAAATAATTATAAATGGAGAAAATATACATGAGCATAAATTTTAGTAAAAAATATGATGTTAGCAAGTCACCTGTTGATAATAAGTTTCGTATCTACGAATGGATGACATTATCTGATATTACACATGAAAATGAAAGAGATTGTTATAAAAAATGGGTGTGTATTGGAGTTGCTGACGATATTCGAGCATGTAAAGTAATTGCAGATAGCCGCGATAAATCAAATAAAAGTGAGTAAAAATGACAAAAACAGTTGTATTATTTAATGGTCCACCTCGTTCAGGTAAAGATACATACGCAAAAGAATTAGCTAAACTATTACCTAATTCTATACACGTGCATTTTGCAGAAATATTAAAAAAAGCTACACATAATGCATTTGGTTTATTAGATATACCTTATGATTATTTTGAAGAGAGGAAGGATATATCTTGTGAAGAGTTATATGGTGCAAAACCAAGAGACTGTTATATACATTTAAGTGAAAATGTATTTAAACCTTTATGTGGTAAAGATTACTTTGTACGTCGAATGTATAATGATATTATTAAAAATACTGACTGTGAATTTATTTTAATTTCTGATTGTGGTTTTAATATAGAGTCAGAATATCTTTCAAAATGTGATGATATACGCTGCTTTTATTGTGTTTTAGAGAGAGATGGTCATGATTTTAGTAATGATTCAAGAGAATATATTGATTTAAATAGTATTAATCTTGAAAGAGATGTATATATTAAATATATTAATCGTGAGAATCAAATTGATAATTTAACAAAAGAAATATTTAACGATATAATGGAATTTACTAACAATGGTAATGTATAATTATAAATGTTCAAAGTGCAATTACACCTTTAGTCAGAACTATTGCGTTAGTGATAGAAATAAACCTATAGGTAGTAAATGCCCGAATTGCGCAGATGGTGTAATTATTCGTTCTTATAATATACCAAATTTTACATTTGATATGAATTCAAAATGTCCATCTGATTTAAAATTAGTTATTAATAAATTAAAAGATAAAGCAAAATTAGATAGTATAGTTGATGAGGAAATATTAAATGAGTAATGAACAGGAAATAACAAAACCTATAGAGCTAGAAAGAGATTATAGATTTTATATAGAAGAGATAGTCGAAAAGGATAGATGCAGCTTTTTAGATGCATGTGTTAAATTAATAGAAACTTATAATATTGAACCAAAAGTATTTGCATCTCGAATTCCACAATATATTAAGAGTAAAATTGAAGAAGAATGTACACAAACAAATAAGATTAAGCATAAGAAAACCAATCAACTAACTTTTGAATGATTATAATATGGGTAATAGTGTTAATAGTGGTTTTGAAGCATATAAAATATATAGAGCTTTAAAATCACACTTTAATCAAAAAAAATATGATTTTAATAAATTTAAAGGTAACACAGTGCGTGTTGTTGAATCGTGGAACGCACTGCCATGTAGAAAGTTGTTTACATTTTATGGTAAAAAATTAAATAGTGTAAAATTAAAGAATTTTTTTATATCAAATTTTCTAAATGATAAAAACTATTTTCCTGTTGATTATGATAAAGAATATGAAGTATATATTAAATGGTTAGGTCGTATTGAATCAATTCGATATGGTTTTATGCTAGATGTAAAAAAAGTTAAAAAATTTATTGATAAAAATAATCTTACAATTGATAATGTTATCAAAGAAAGAGATGGTAAACTACCAATATTATTACATCTTGTATTTAAAGATATAATAAGTATTGAGAGTTTCATTATATTAGATAATATATTTCATGTAATAAATAATTGTCGAAATATAAGATCTGATATTAAATTATTATATGAGCATAGAATTATTGTTATACAAAAATATAAATTGTTTTTTAATATAAAAAATATAGATGAATATAAAAAAATACTGTTACAAATTTTTAAAGGATAAAAGAATATGAGTGATATTTTAGATTTTAATTCATTACAAACAAATGCTAAAGAAATTGAAGAAAAATTAATTAAGAGCTTTGCACCAAAACCAAAATTTACAAAAGATGAAAGATTTTGGCAACCAGCTGCAAATAAAGCTAACCAGATATATGCAGAAATTAGATTTTTACCACCTTTTAAAAAAGATGGTTATAATTTTATTACAAATTGTTTTCACGCTTGGAAAAATGATAATAATAAAAAAAATTTCTACACTGAATGTCCGACACAAGTTGGTTTAAAATGTCCTATCTGCGAAGAAATTAGTGAGTTATGGAAATCAGATGAAGGTGATAATAAAGTTAGACGCACAAAGATTCGTAAACAGGTTAAATATACTTCTGTTGTTTATGTTGTTAAAGATCCAGAGAATCCAGTAAATGAAGGTAAATTTTTCTTCTATCGCTATGGAAAACAAATTTGGGATAAGATTCAAGAAAAAATTGCACCACAAAGTGAATTTGAAACACCAGTTAATGTATTTGATATTTTCACTGGTTGTAATTTTAAAATTAAAGGCTCATTAAATGAAGGTGATTATATGACATATACAAAAAGTGAATTTGCAACACCTTCACAAATTAAACCTACAATGGAAGAAATGAAATCATTTTGGAATGAATATATTGAAACAAATCTAGATGTTAGTGAATTTTTAGATCCAGCTAAAATTCGCTCATATGATGATATTAAGAATCTATACATCAAGTATGAAAATTTCGGTCAATCTTCACCGGTTGTTCAAAGTGTACATAGTATTAATCAAGAAAATGTTAATACTTTATTTACACAACAAGAAATTGAAGATATTAAAACTGATGAAATTATGAAGGTTGAAGAGGTTTTAGATGATTCAATTCCTGATTTTGATACAACACCACTTCAAGAAGAAGATGATGAAGATTTGAATAAGTTTTTAGCAGAATTACAAAATCAGTAATTTTTATAGATATTAGAAAAAAGAGGAGAAATAAAAATCTCCTCTTTTTTGTATATAAATATTTGTATAATAAGAGAGGTTTTATATATGCAATACTTTAAAAATTTTGCCGCAATTTATTATACGTTAAATGATGAAACTAGGCTTTTAGTTGATATCACAAAGAGAGTTGTTATTAATAATTCAGTTATTAATAACACTGATGCTTATGTTGAATACCAAGTTAAAGATACTGATACACTTCAAAGTATTTCATATACAATATATGATCAAACATACCCATTTTGGGTAATAATGTTAGTCAATAAAATGATTAACCCATATATTGCCTTACCTTTTATTGAAGATGATCTTATAAAATTTATAAAAAACAAGTATGGTGAAGAACATATATATGATACTCACCATTATGAAGATGATAGTGGTAATATTATTGATTATCCATTGATTATAGAAAACGGACAATATTTTAGATTAATTAATGGTAGTAAGGTTGCTATTAATCAGAAGCTAATATTTAACAATCAAATTGATCAAGTATGTATACCTATAACTAATTATGATTATGAACACAGAATTAATGAAAGTAAAAGAAATATTAAATTACTAAAACCAGAATTTTTAGACACTATAGTTAGTCAATTCAATAGTGCTGTAGAGGGTGAATAATGCAATCAGCTGCACAGAATGTTAAAGATATAAATCTACACAAATTACTGCTTATAAATTATATGGGTGAAGTTACTGATTTATCAGGCATTTTTGTGCAGTTAAATATATTTGAAGACATCACTTCAAACTGTATATCTGGTTCAGTACTAATTGAAGATGGTAATAATCTTATTAGTAACTTTCCTATAATCGGGCAAGAAAAGATTATTATCAGTTTTTCAAATCCAGGTTTAAAACCAAAAGAATATGTATTTTTTGTATATAAACCTGAAAAAATTGGTAATAAGGAAAATAACGATAAAATTCAAATATATAATTTACTTTTTACATCGATTGAACTTATTAAAGATCAAATAACATCTATTTCACGCTCATTAAAAGGTAAAACTAGCGACATTGTATATAATATATTAACACAAGAATGGGGATTAAATTATAAAGGTTATTATAATATTGAAGATTCTGATTCTTTTGTAAATTTTGTTTCACCAAACTGGAATCCATATAAACTTATTAATTTCTTTACACAGCGCGCTATACCTGTTAACAAAAAATGTCCAACATATCTATTTTATCAAAATTTAGAAGGGTATAATTTTGTTAGTTATGAATCTCTTATTAATCGAGGTGTAAGCGATAATTGGTATTATGCGTTAACTGAAACTCAAGATGGATATGATATTGATACTAAAGCTAAAAATATTAATAGTTATTATATAGAAAAATGGTTAGATACAATTGATAATTGTAATAAGGGTTTATATTCTGGTAAATATGTCGAAGTTAATATTTCAAGTAAAAAATTAACTATTAACAAATATGACTATTTAAAAGATTTTGAATTATTTCCAAGCCTTTATAAAAATAAATTACTACCTCAAAATTTAATTAACTATAATATTAATAGTGATACGAAGAATACATCTATTGTATATAATAACGCTATTGATGCTGATATTAAAAAATTTGATCGATGGATATTATTGAGAGACGCTTGGTTATCTCAATTAAAAGCAATATCAGTGGTTGTTGAAAAGACGCTTAATTCAAACACTCATATTGGTGATATTGTAAATTTCAATATACCATCTCGAGAACCTTCAGATAATATTAAGTATGCTGATTATATTAGTGGCAAATTTTTAGTTTGGAGTAATCGTATTACAATTGGTAATGATATGAAAGGTATATCAACTATACGATTAGTAAAAGATTCACTTTCAAAGAGTTTACCAAATAAAAAATTATAAAGGGATTATATAATGAATCAGGTTTTTTATATAGGTGTTGTTGAAGATAATAATGATCCTCTAATGGTAGGGCGTGTTAAGGTTCGTGTTGCTGGTATTCATACCTCTGATCAAACAATACTACCAACTGAAGATTTACCTTGGGCTATATTAAACAACCCTGTTAATTCAGCTTCAATTTCAGGTGTTGGTGATAGTCCAGTTGGAATTGTATGTGGAACCTGGTGTACTGTTATCTTTTTAGACCCTGAAACAAAACAGATACCACTCGTAATAGGTACTATAAGCGGACTACCAACTGATGTAACTGAAGAGTATGAATTTTTAGATTCTTCGCGTGGGTATGACCCTGAAACAAAAAGAGGGTATATGGACCCACAAGGTATATACCCTTTAAAGGATAATATTAATGAGAGTGATATTAATAGGTTAGCACGTGGTGATAAACTAGATTCAACTATACTTACTGATAGAGAAAACAATCGCATCAAGGAAGTTCAAGAAGCTACAAAAGCAAACGATACAGGTGATAATTCTACTGATTCTTCCTCAGATCAAACTATTACTACTTATAATTTACGTAGTAGATCTCAAAATACGGGTGATATTACATTATCCGAGCATTTTACTTTGTATGATTTTTTAAAATCTGATACAGCATCAGCTAATAATATAGATAATTATCCAGTCTCAAATGATATTATTAATAATTTACAATTATTAGCTGAGAATGTTCTCGAAAAAATAGTTAATCATTATAATACAAAACCAACTATTAATTCAGGTTATAGAGGACCAACATTAAATGCTCTAGTAGGTGGTGTATCAACATCTCAACATTGTAAAGGTCAAGCAGTTGATATTGAAATAAACGGTTTAAGTAATAAAGAACTATTTCAATGGATTAATCAAAATTTAGATTTTGATCAGGTAATATTAGAATATGCAACTAATATTGATCGAGATCCAAATAGTGGCTGGGTACACGTTTCATATAACCAAGGAAATAATAGACATCAAGTGTTAATAATTGGTGGTGAGCAAAACACCAATACAACAGGTGGGTTAAATAATAACGAACAATCAGGGGATAACAAATGCTGGTATGAACCAAAATCTCCCTATGCAGCGCAATATCCATATAACCAAGTTAAGCAGTCAAGATCTGGTCATATATTTGAGGTCGACGATACACCAAGTCATGAAAGAATCCACGAAAGACATAGATCGGGTACGTATTATGAAATAGGGCCTGATGGTACAAAAGTAACAAAAATTATAAAAGATAATTATAATATTATACTTGGAAATAATTATCTTTTGATCGAAGGTGATGTTAAAATCAATATAAAGGGTAATGTCAATATTTTAAATGAAGGTACTGTTGCAGTTGAAAATAAAAAAGATAGTAGTATGAAAATAAATGGTACTTCACAAATTGAAATAGCCGGTGATTGTGAAACTAATATTCAAGGTAATTATAATACGTATGTTGGTGGTGATTATAATTTAGGTGTAAGTGGTAATGTTAATATTACATCAGCAGGTACTAATAATATTGAAAATAGTGGTACTACAATTAAATCAGCAGGTAATGTTGATATTAAAGGGACTATAATTAATCTTAATTAGGATTATATAAATGAGTTTTGTAACAGATCAAATTAATAAAATTAAATCAAATATCACAAGTCAGTTTGAAGATATCATTAACACTAAATTAAGTGGTGAACCTTTTGGTTGTCCAACACCTAATCAAGAATCTATTATAAATTTAATTACTAATAGTGATGCATTTCAAAATAGTATGGCAGTAGTTACTGATACAGTTAAAACTGCTATTGCACCTGTTAATAATTATTTAGAACAGTTAAAAGGTAAATTACCAACTGGTTGGACTGAAGAAGATGTTAATAATCTACTATCCAGATTAAATATATTTGAAGGTACTATGGATAAATTTCGTGGTTGGACTGATAGGCTAAGTGGTGTTGTTAAAATTGATGGTTTACCAGATGCCGATACTATATTTTCAGTCATGAACTCATATCAACATGTGTTTAGTTGTGTTGGTTTGGATGTACCATCAAGTCAAGATGAAGCAAAACAAATGATGAGTTCACTTTTAATTGATAAGGTTCAAACAGATTATACATCTTCATATATTAGTTCAATTCCTTCACTAATTCAAAACGGAGCTACACCTTCATCTATTGCTCAAGCACTTGCTGATAATCAAGCGATTTATACTGATGCAATGATTACTGATGAAAACGCTTTTACTCAAGCTATGACAAGTTTAACAAATCAAGCTACTGGATTGAATGTCGCTACAATGGATCCATTTAATTCAGGTTATCAAATGATTGTTGATAAATGTGGTAGTGAAAATCTTAAGAATTTATTAAAATAGTTGTTGATTTATTTTAAAATATATATTATATAATATAGACAATATGATAATATAATATATTAATCATAATAAATAACTGCTCCAAAAGCCTATCTAGTTTAGATAGGCTTTTATTTTAGTGAAAATTGTTAAATGTATCTTCAGTTAAAATTAAAAATTCAAATCCCTTACTCTTACAAAACTCTCTTGTTGCTTTCCATTTTGCTTGATTAATTAAAAATGTTTTAACTTGGTTTTGGTATTTTTTAGTCATACGGTTTTTTGGTGTTGGTTGTGGTGGTTTAGTTTGGTTTTTTGGTTTAACCTCGATGAGAATAATTTGCTGTTTAATTTGATCTTGTATCTTTCTTTTAACACAAATTATAAAATCAATGAAATAGTTATGGTATTTTTTATCTATTGGTGAAATATATGGTATTGTAAATCCCTCACTCGACCAGTATATAATTGATGTATTTATATCACAATATTCACAGAATCTTCTTTCCCATGAGCTTCGACAAATTATAGGTAAGGTACCTTTATATTTTTCTTTATTCTTAGGTGTATAGTATGATTGACATACGTTACCATATCCAGCTGGGTTAAGTTTGGGTTTTAACATTTATATACCTATCTTTCTAAAATATTTATAGTTTGTATTGATTTTTTAATCATATGACAATACATTTTTATAGTATAGTTTTTTTATACTATAAATCTAGTTTTTACTTATTATACATTAAAAAACCAATAAATAATTTAGTATATTTTAATTATATCTTAAGAATTATGTAATATTATTTAGTTGATTGGATTAACAACGAGAGGAAAATCGCTTGAAAAAACTAACTATTTTGTTAGTTGTTATTATATCGATGCTATTTACCTGTTCTAACAAAACATTTAATTATAAAGATATTAATTCTTTAAAGGCTGAAAATGATATAAGAACACTACTAACAGGAGAATTTAGTATAATAGAAGAGATAAATGCATTAACTGAGAGTGAAAAGAAAGATGTTTTAATATTAGCTCTAAATATTTTTCATGAAGCTCGTGGTGAAAAATTAGAAGGCCAAATAGCTATTACAAATGTTGTTTTTAATAGGGTTAATTCTAATTTATACCCAGATAATATAACTGATGTTGTTTATCAAAATAAACAATTTAGCTGGACATTAAAGAAAGATAGAATATCTTCAATTAAGAAAGAAAAAGATTCTTGGATAAAATGTCAAAAGCTAGCATTTATAATTTATACTAATAGTAAACATTATTTGCTAAAAACAGAGTTATTTCTGCACTATGTTAATAAAGATATAGTTAATAGTGTAAAATGGGCAAAGAATTTTACAAAACGTAGAGTAATTGGGCAACATATATTCTTAATGAGAGGAGATAAAAATGCCTAATAATTATATTAATAGTTTATCTACTAAATATGGGATTAGTAAAGAAGAATTAGAAGATGATTGGAATAATGCAGAGAAAGCAGTAGATAAAGTAAAGTACGGAGATGATTACTATGCAGTAGTTACATCAATATTTAAAAAGATAATTAATAATCACTACAATTTAAATGAAAATATATTTAGTGATATGAAGTTTAAACAATTTTATCTTTATGAAGAATTAATTAACCAAATAACACCAGAAGAAATATCTTCTAAAGATACAAAATAAAATATTATATAGTAAAATCAATCAATTAATAAGAGGTCAAAAAGTTATCACGACCTCTTATTTTTTTGTTGAATATATTAAAAATTTAATATATAATATTGACATAATTATAAAAGGAGTTAGTTATGCAAAAGATTAAAATTATATTACGCGGCGATCTTAATGAAGAAGAAAAAGATTGTATTCGAAATAGGATTCAGTCATTTAATGTATCATTAAGCGAAACAATTAAAAATGGTTTTGATATATACTATTATAGTCTATCTGGTGTAAAATCATATTGGTCAAAGTATGCAAAAGAATTTATTGAAATTAAATAGTGAAAGGTATGTAGAAATGGAAAAATTTAAATCACACCAACAAGTTCATGAAAGATGTAAAGAGTTAATAGCTGATAAACAAATTGTATGCCAAACAATTCAAGATATGGCTACTTTAAGTTTTGAATATTTAAGTTTATTTAATTTAGAATACGATTATATTTTTCAAGATTTAGATGAGACTAGTGATACATATGGTATGTGGAAAGTAGGTCGTGGTCGAAATATAGATAATTATTTAAATTAAATTATTGAAATTGTATAATCTCTAAAATATATTAAATTTATATTTAATATAAAGGGTTTATTCAAATACATGACAACAAAACACTATATATCTTTAGAAGACGCAGATAAATATTATAATTACGGTTTTGATATATATGTCGAAACAACAACAGTAATAAAAGTCGATCATAAATTTAGTGATAATATTGATGATAACGATAATATATCTAGCGTTAGTCAGAATAATAAGTATTATATCGAAATTGAAAGTTTAATACAGTGAAAATATTTACACACGTTGAAGAAGAGAAAGATAAAAGCTTAGTTGGGTTAGTATTAGTTGGTGATCATAATAAAATATATCAACAAGTACAATTTGATATAAATGCGAATAAATTTGAAGCTAGTATGATTGGAATAAAGAGGGCATTATTATTTGTTGATAATAACAAACCATTATATTGTAATGATAATATAATGATTTATTCTAATTTAAATAACTATAATGATAATTTAAATTTAGAAAATCGTGTTTTAAGGGATGAATATATTAATAAATTTAAGTGTAAACATAACCAAGGTATTGAATTAAATTATAAACCAGTTAAAGATGAAAATAAAGAGTTTATGAATATAGCTCAAATATTAGTAAATGTTCATAAAAGACAACAATATGCATTGAGTTTATCAAACAAAGGAAATTCTAAATGAGAATATATTTAGTTGGTGGTGCTGTTAGAGATTCATTATTAAAAATTCAATCACATGATAAAGACTGGGTAGTTGAAGGTGCTACTATACAAGAGATGTTAGATGCTGGTTTTAAACAAGTAGGTAAAGAATTTCCAGTATTTCTACACCCAGAAACAAATGAAGAATATGCTTTAGCAAGAAAAGAAAAGAAAACAGGAGATAAGCATACTGATTTTGAATTTGATTTTTCTCCAAACGTTACATTAGAAGAAGACCTAGCTAGAAGAGATTTCACAATAAACGCATTTGTATTAGATAGTGGAGATTATATTCGAGATTATTTTCATGGTTTTGATGACTTAAAAAATAAATTAATAAGAGCAATCAGACCAGAAACATTTATTGAAGACCCACTAAGAGTGTTGAGAGGTTGTCGTTTTGCTGCTCAATTAGATTTTAATATTGAACCAAACACTATGGATTTATTTAAAAAAATGGTTAGAGATGGAATGTTATCTCATCTCACACCAGAAAGAGTATGGAAAGAAACAGAAAAAGCACTAACTAGTGGATATTCATCAGAAAAATATTTTGAATTATTAAATGAATGCGGTGCATTAGAAACGTTGTTTCCTGAAATTTATAAATTAGTAAATACACCAGAACAAATTAAATATCACCCGTCAGGAAATACATTTAAACATACAATGATTGCATTATCGAGAGTTAAAAATGAATCATCTTTAACTAAATTCATAGTATTATGTCATGATTTAGGTAAAGGAACGACACCTGAAAATATTTTACCACAACATATTAAACATGATGAAAGAGGAATTGAGCAAATAGATTTGTTATGTGATCGATTAAAAGTACCAAATATATTTAGAGGGTGTGCTAAAACTTTTTGTAAACACCATATGAGAATGGCTAAATTCGATATATTGTCGATTAAAAAACAATATGATTTAGTGCAAGAACTATCATCAAACTTTAAAAATCAACAATTATTACAAATATATAATAAATGTTTTTATGCTGATTATAATGGGGAGGAAAAGCTAACTAAATATAATGATCCATTGATTGCAAAGAATATTATACATCAAATTAATAATGTATTTGATATAATGGAAGGTATTACATTAAAAGACTTACCAGAAAAAATACAGAAAAATTTAATGAAGCAAAAATATGAAAAAATTGGTATTCTATATCGTGAAAATATGATAAAATATCTTAAAGAAAAATTAAAAGAAAGAGAAACTTATGAGTGAAGAAAAAGATTACTATTTAGAGCAAGTATTAGAATTTGCTTATGAAAAACATAAAGATCAAAAAAGAAAATATACAAACGAGCCATATATTAATCACCCAATTAATGTAGCTATGATCATTGAGGAAGCGTTTTCCCATACACCAGAACTTTATATGTATTCTGATAAACTACCTATAAGAATCAATACTGTAATTGGTGCTTGGTTACATGATGTAGTTGAAGACACTAATACATCTTTTGTAGAAATTGAAGAAAAATTTGGTATTCATATTCGAAATATTTTATATTATGTAACTAATATTTCAAAACCAACAGATGGAAATAGAAAAATTCGTAAAAAAATTGATATGGCTCATAATCTTAAAGGTCCTGTTGAATCCATAATGATCAAATTAGCAGATATTATTGATAACTGTAATGGTATAATGAAAAGAGACTCTTCGTTCGGTAAAAAATATTTAATAGAAAAACAACAATTCTTATTGAATTTAGTTGGCCAGGGATATTATAATAATTTTAAAGAAATAGTTGATAAGCCTCTATTTGAAGTTTTAGAATATTTGTATACTAAAGCTTGGACTACTATTAAAACTGAGATTGGAGTTAATTAAAAATGAAACTTACACCGAGATTTAATTTTAATCAAAAAGTATTTAGTCAGATATATCAACGATATGTTATTATTTCTAATGTTAAAATAGAAACATATGGTAATATTATAACTAAGAATGGTGAATCATTTAAACGCTGTTCTGAAGTATATGAAATTAAATTCCGTGATCCATCAATTATGAGATATGAATGGGTTGATGTTGATGATTTAATTCCGTGAGTAGTATAAAATGCCTAGATCATATTCTAAATTTTTTTACAAAGAAAAAATTGGTGAGCGTGAAGTTACTAATAAATTTAATACAACTGAAAAATGGAAAGAACCAATTTATAAAGATAAAAAGATGAAAATTCGAATAATGTCGGATCTTCATTTAGATTATAATAATCGATATCCACTAGAATTAAAAGATAAGGATATATTTACTATTATTGCTGGAGATTTATCTGGTTATTCTGAATATAGAGATGAATGGTTAAAAGAAAACATACATAATGGTTTATTTGTTGAAGGTAATCATATATTTTATAATAATGAGAATAAAACACTTCAACAATACTATAAAGAATTACAAAATAAATATCCACTAGATTCAAATTTATCATTCTTACAAAATCAGTATAAAATTATAAATGATGTTGTTTTTGTTGGCTGTACATTATGGACTGATTGTAGATTATATGGTAAAAAATATATAGCAGATTTACCTAAGCGAATGAATGATTATAGATATGGTAAATATAAAGCAGGTAATAAAAAAAGAACCTTTACACCTCAAGATTCAATAAACGAATTTAATGAATCGTTAAAGTATATTGAAGAAGTGAGTGACTTATATCCTTCTCATAAAATTGTTGTTATTACCCATCATTGCCCTTCAATAAAATGTATATCTAAGCATTATAGATTAGGGGACTGCAATCATGCATATGCATCGAATTTAGAAGGGTTTATACAAAATCACAATAATATTGTTTGCTGGATATGTGGACATAGTCATAATTCATGTGATTTTAAAATTGATGGTTGTAGAGTGATTATGAATTGTCGTGGGTATGTTCCATACGGTGAAGATATAAAATTTAATAAAAATAAGGTAATTTATATTTAGGAAATTAATAATATGATTTTTATACACTATATTATAATAATTTTAGTTTTTATATGGATGTTATATGATTTATTAAATGATAACCAGGTAAAAAGAATATTGAGAAATATAAAAAATAAGTTGAATAAAGATAAGAAATAATTATATTGATATAGTTGTCTAATTAAAAAGAAAGAGTGAATATGAAAAGATACTTAACAAATATTAAAATGCTATATAAATTACTAACACTAAAATTAAAAGGTATTAATGTATTTCCAATTTATGTACAGGGTTATATTTTAATTATTGAAAAAATATAATAATATGAGGTTATAATGAAACGCTGCTGCTTAACAATTGTTGAAGATAAAATTAATAATAAAATATTAATGGTTCAAAACATGAGAGGTGTTAACAAAGGTTTTTATAACTTTCCAGGTGGAAAAATAGAACCTTTTGAAACTATTGAAGAGGGTAGTATACGTGAAAATATTGAAGAAACTGGTATTATCCCTATCGATCTAAAAACTTTAGGTAAAGTTGAATTTCATCCAATTAATATGGTTGTTCATGTATTTTATACAAATCAATTTAAGGGTGAATTAACCCCGTCAAATAATAATGAAAATAGAGCGTTTTGGGTTGATAGAGATAATATACCGTTTGATAAAATGAGAAAAACAGATCAAGCTTGGGTTAAAGATGTAATTGAGGGAAAACATATCAATAAAAGAATATATTTTAATGATGATTTTAGCTTAAATCGTATAGAAGATGTATATGAGAATATTGAAAAATATAAACAGCGATATAATAAATTTATTCAACTACGTAAACATAAATATTTACAAATAAAAGCAAGTAATATAAAAAGGTAAAATGTATGTCTGATAATATTAGCGAGATTGATAAAAAATTAAACGCTATATTAGGTGTTGATTATGTAGAGGAAGAGCAATTAACATCTAGCGAAATTGCAAATATTGAACCTGCTGATATTGAAGTAATTGAACCGATACAATCAGATTTAGTATTACCAGAGCAAATAGATCAATCAGATATTGATTTTGAATTTGCTAGGCAGAATATTAAAAGGTTATCTGATATAGGTATGGAGAATATAGAAAAATTATCATACGTCGCTAGAGATTCTCAAACACCTAGAATGTATGAAGTATTGTCGGGTATGATTAAAAATATAAGTGATATTAATTCGAATTTAGTTGATATGCATAATAAAAAAATATCATCAACGTCATCTCATGCAGAAGAACCAGCACCTATAAATGTTAATCAAGCTATTATTTGCACTAGCACTGATGCGCTAAAGCGAATTAAAGAACGTAAGAATAATAACTGATTACATTTAATATAAAAATAAATATATAAAATACACGGCACCCAATCTCCTCAATAAATAGTTATATAAATTGAGGAGATTTTTTATGCACATAATTGATGAAGAGCAGTTAAAAATTGATTCTGAAAGAGCAAATTCATACTTAAAATCAATTTCATTTATGAATAACTTTCTATTGAAACCAGAAGGAACTCAATGTGAACTCACAGAGGTTATGTTAGATGAGTATGAAAATTGTATGGATGATTATATGTATTTTATTGAACGCTATATGAAAATTGTGAGTGTAGATAAAGGTATCATACCATTCAATCCATATGACTACCAACGTAAAATGATTAAAAATTTTTATGAAAACAGATTTTCAATTAATTTATGCCCACGTCAATGTGGTAAAACTACAATTGTAACTGGGTTTGGTCTACATTTTACGATGTTTAATGAAAATAAATCTATAGCAATTTTAGCAAATAAACAAGCAACAGCTGTTGAAATACTTGATCGAATTAAATTAGCATATGAAAATTTACCAAAATGGATGCAGCACGGTGTAAGAACATGGAATAAAACTGAGGTTGTTTTTGAGAATGGATGTAAAATTGGCGCTTATAGTTCATCAAGTTCAGCAATAAGGGGAATGTCTTTAAGTTGCGTTATTATTGATGAGTGTGCGTTTATTAATAATAACATTTGGGAAGAATTCTATATGTCTGTTTACCCAGTTATTTCATCTGGTAAAGAAACTCGAATCATAATGGTCTCAACACCTAAAGGGTTAAACCACTATTATAAATTATGGAGAGATGCTGAAGCTGGTCGTAATTCATATATACCTTTTAAGATTACTTGGAGAGATGTACCTGGTCGTGATGAAAAGTGGAAAGAAGAGACAATTCAAAATAATGGTGAAAGAGCATTTATGCAAGAACATGAAGTTAATTTTCTCGGCTCTTCAAATACTCTTTTTGATATGAACAAAGTTCAAGAAATTGTACCACAAACACCAATTATTGATGATATTGATAACTTTACAAAAATTTATGAAGAACCAATTGAAGGTCATAATTATATTGCTTTTGTTGATGTATCTGAGGGTAAAGAACAAGATAGTTCTGTTATACAGGTATTTGATATATCATCAGAACCATATAAGCAAGTTGCTGTATTTTGTTCGAGTACTATTTCATTAATGCTATTTCCTTTCTATATTAATCAATTAGGTAAAAAATATAATGATGCCTATCTATTAATTGAAAATAATTCAATAGGAACATCTGTTACGAATGATTTATTTAATGATTTTGAGTATGAAAATATTTTATATTCATATAAAGATGATGGAAAAATTTATATTGATGATGGTCAAGATGATAAAGGTGAAATGGGAATTAGAATGACCAAATCATCTAAAAAAATTGGATGTAATAATATTAAAGAAATATTTGAAAATGGAAAATTAGAAATTTGTGATATGGATACTATTTCACAAATGTCAACTTTCATTAGAATAGGTACTAGTTATGCAGCAGACCCTTCTGCAAAAGCTCATGATGACTTAATCACACCATTAATTCATATGGGATTTTTAATTAAGCAGAGATGGTTTAAAGAACTATTAAAAGAAGATATAAGAGCTAATATTGCTAATAATAAGATTAAAAATGATAAAATGTTTATCGGTTTTCGAAAAATAGGAGATGAGCAAGAAAACCTGACAATAGATTCTGATGATATATTTGCAGGGTGGGATAATGTTAGTTCAACTAACTATGAAAGAAAGAAAAAGCAATTTAACAATCATTTATTTTACTCTAAATAAAAATAGTTATAAATAATTATATAATGATGAACTATACCGTTCAAATTATAAAAATTTATAATAAACTCAGATCTGTGGAGAAATAAAAACAATGGCATTTTCAATTAGTCCAGCAGTTACAGTAACTGAGCAGGATTTTAATGCAACCTTTGCTAATATCGCCGCTACTGGTGGTGCTATGATTGGTGCATTTCAATGGGGCCCTGTTGATGAAATAGTTACTATATCTGACGAAGCAAGATTGATTAATAAGTTTTATAAACCAAATGACGAAGTTGCAAATTCGTGGTTTACTGCTTATAATTTCTTGCAATTCGGAAGCGATTTAAAAGTTATTCGTGTAGTTGGTCAAAATGCATTAAACGCTACTGATGACACAACTATTGATGTTGAGACTTTTACAGCTGACGGTTCACAAGTATTATTTACAACCACTAAAAGTTTTGAAGTAATCCCATCTTCAATTACTGTTGTTGTTGATAATGAAATTAAAATCGTAAATACTGATTATTCAGTGCAATTAGGTTCAGATGGAAAAATTCAAGTTACATTCTTAAAAGCACCAGTTGATAAAAGTGTAGTTCAAATTAATATTAATGCATTTCAGATTAAGAATGAAGTTGATTTTGAAAATACAGTTGGTTTTGTAGGCAAAATATATGCAAAGTACCCAGGTTCAGTTGCAAATGGTTTAAAAATTTGGGTTGCTACAAAAGAAAACTGGAATACATTAGGTGATAAACAAGAAGTATTTGCTTATGAGCCCGCTGAAAATGAAATTTCTATAGCAATTATAGATGCAGGTAAATTTGACGAAGCAGGTAAAGTTCTATATAAGCAAGAAGTAATGTCGCTTGATCCGGAAGCTAAAAATAGTGATGGAACATCAAATTACTACATGACAGTTGTTAATAGAAATTGTGAATATATCTACATAGCAAATGATATTTCTAAAGACACTGAAATTGTTTTATCAAATGGTATAGATGACAACAACATATCTGATGCTGATAAAATGTTAAGTTTATCATTGTTGAGAAATACAGAACAAGTTGATTTTAGAGTATTACTTGCAGCTGATGCTAGTGTAGTTGTTGCAAACGATATGATTGCAAATATCGCTGAATATAGAAAAGATTGTATTGTATTCATTTCACCTGAAATCAATTCTATGAGAAGTGTTGATGATATTGTTGAATTTAGAAACAAATTACCATCAAGCTCATACTTCTTCTTAGATAATAACTGGTTTTATATGTATGATAAATACAATGATAAGTATCGCTGGGTTCCGGCTAACGGACAAACAGCAGGTTTATATGTAAGAATGGCTACAAATAGTGAAGCTTGGTTCTCACCTGCAGGTTATAATCGCGGTATTTATAAAAATATAGTTAAGCTCATGATTAACTGTGATAAAACCGACAGAGATACATTATATAAAAATAACGTTAATCCAATTATCACTGAAAATGGTACAGGCACATTATTGCTTGGTGATAAAACTGGTTTAACCAGACCATCTTCATTTGATAGAATTAATGTTAGAATGTTATTCATTATTCTTGAAAAAACAATTGCAACTTTTGCAAAATATTCATTATTTGAAATGAATGATGAATATACTCGTTCTGCATTCAGAAATCGTGTAAGTCAATATTTACGTGACGTAAAAGGAAGAAGAGGTTGTGATGATTTCTTAGTGAAGTGTGATGAAGATAATAATACCGCTAATGTTATTAATAGTAATGGCTTTGTTGCTGCAATCAAAGTTCGTCCATTGAAATCTATCAACTTTATTGAACTTCAATTTGCTTCAGTTGATTATGGTATTGATTTTGAAGAAGTTGCATAAGGAGATTGAGATATGGATATTAATAAATTTAAGAAAACACTTAATGGTGGTATTAAATCAAATCTATATAAGGTTGAATTAACATTTCCTTCAATTTCAGGTATGCCAGCAGGATTAGAGGAGAAACTTGAATTCTTATGTAAAGGTGCAAGTATCCCACAATCTACATTAACTGTAATTGAAGTTCCATACGCAGGTAGAATTATACCACTTCCAAACGATAGAACATTTGATGAATGGTCTATTACAGTTTATAACGATCCAAAAATGGATTTAAGAACTGCGTTTGAAATGTGGAGTGCTGCTTTTAACGGACACGAGAGTAATATGAATTCAATGGAGGTAGCTGATCTGATGGTTACTTCTAAAGTTCATCAATTAAATCGCGCTGGTGATATTATTAAATCGTGGGAATTCCAAGATGTATGGCCTGTAACAGTTTCTAATATTGATTTATCATATGATTCATCAGATTCTTTAGAAGAATTTACTGTTAATTTAAGATATACATTATGGAAATCAAATAACACTAATTAATAAACGTATATTATAATATTAAAGAGCTTTCAAATATTTTGAAAGCTCTTTTTTAATATAAATAATTGTATAATAAGTTTTATATACTGGATAAATCAATATGCTTTTAGGTAGTGTTTTTGGATTTAAATTTCGAAAAAATAAAAATACAGAAAACGAAAGAGTAATAACCCCTGTTACAACTGAAAACGATGGTGGTATTACTCTAGACTCATCAAGCTATTTTTATTATAGTCGTGATGGTTATAATAGTGTTGATATTATATCGAATGAAGTTGATTTAATTAACCGATATCGCAGCATGGTTAATAACCCTGATGTATCTAATGCAATAGATGATATATGTGATGAAGCTATCGTAGTAGATAATGGTGTAGTAAGTATCAATCTTGATGCAATATCTGATGATATTTTACCTGATAATTCAAAAGATATTATCATAGAAGAATTTGGTAAGGTTTTAACTGCAATGGATTTTAATATTAATGCATATAATTTATTTCGTCAATTCTATATTGATGGTCGTATATATATGCATGCATTAGTTGATATTAATAATCCATCTCAAGGTGTTAAGAAATTCAAAATAATTGATCCGCGTCAAATTGTTAAAGTACGTGAGGTCAATGAAGCACTTAGTGATAATGGTATAATGATTGAGCAGGAGGGTGAAGAATATTTTATCTATAATAAAGATGGTATAGATAGTGGAACCCTATCCGGAGTTAAAATTTCAAAAGATTCGATAGCATATGCATTTTCTGGTATTGTTGATAATAATGGCTGTGTACTAAGTGATTTACATAGAGCAATAAAACCACTAAATCAATTAACATTAGTTGAAGATAGTTCTGTTGTCTATAGATTAGCTCGCTCGTCAGAAAAAAGAGTATTTTATGTAGATTGTGGAAGAATGAATCCAAAACAATCTGAAGAATATGTTCAAAGATTAATGGCAAGCCATAACAATAAACTTCAATATAATAGTGAAACTGGTGAAATTGATAGTGATAAAAAATTCCTATCCATGCTAGATGATTTTTGGATGCCGCGTATCAATGGTAAATCAACTGAAATTCAATCACTTGATGGTGGTGCATCACTAGGTGAAATAGAAGATATCTTGTACTTTCAAAAGAAATTTCTAAAATCATTAAAAGTACCAACTTCTAGATTAGATGGTGATAATAGTATCGGTTTAGGTCGTACAAATGAAATAAATCGTGATGAATTAAAATTTAACAAATTTGTTCAACGCAAGCTTGTTAAATTTAGCGATTTACTCAGAGGCTCACTTCGCATTCAATTGCTTAGCACTAATACAATTTCAGTTGAAGATTGGGATCGTATTGAAAATTTAATTGAATTTGATTGGAAGAAAGATTCATATTTTACTGAATTGAAGAACATGGAAATTCTTAGAGAAAAAATAAGCGCTATAAATGATATTAATGATTATATAGGCACATATTTTAGCAAAGAATATGTACAAAAGAATATTCTTAATATGTCAGATGATGAAATATTCAATATGAATCAACAAATTAAAAAAGAAAAGTCTAACCAGCCTCAAGATGAGGAAGAAATATATTAATTTTTTTAAGGAGAGTATAATGAGAAAGTTATTTGAATCTGCTAATAGTGATTTTTTAGATGTTGAGACAAAAATCAAAGAAGAATTAAACTGTAAAGCTATTGAAGAAATCGAAAAACTTGAAGAACAAACAACTAAAGATATGATGGAAAATGATGAAGAAGTTGCTGAAGTTGATATGGAAGTTGCTGAAGAAGAGTAATTCAATGAATAATCAAATTTCTAAAAACTTTACGTTAGATGAGTTGATTTATTCAGATACTGCCAATAAACTAGGTATAGATAATAAACCATCAGAAGAAGAATATAATAGAATGTGTCATCTTTGTAATAAATTGTTACAACCACTTCGTGATGATTTAGATAAACCTATTAGAATTAATTCTTGTTATAGAGGTGAAGAATTAAATAAAGCGGTAAATGGCTCTAAAACATCTCAACACTGTAAAGGTGAAGCTGCTGATATTGAAATAGATGGAATGTCAAATTATGATCTAGCTTGTTATATTAGAGATAATTATGAATTTGATCAGTTAATTTTAGAATTTGCTAATAACTTAAATACTGATAAAAATAGTGGATGGGTTCATGTTTCTTTAAAGGATAACAACAATAGAAAAGAGTGTCTAACAATTAAATCTTCAAAAACAGGCTATCAAAAAGGATTAATAAAATGAAAACATTTAAAGAGTATCTAAAAGAAAACACTGATCAAGAAAAATTAGATAAGATTATTCGTGAAAATGAAAAAATTATCGAAGATATATCTTCGTTACTTGATGATATTAAAGATGATATATACAAATTAAAAAATGGTATTGCATATTCTAGTCAACCTATAAGAAAGAATGCATCTTCTTTAGAGTCACATTGCAAAGAAATGATATCTTTAAGTAAAAAATTAAAAGAACAACGATAGAGAGGTTAAATATTATGAAAAGCTTTAAGGAGTTTTTAGCAGAAAGTATCGATAAACAAGATATTAAATGGTATGAATCACAAATAAAAGCATTTACAAAAGCATACTTAGATACAACAGAACAAATGGAAGAATTACTACGAGATATAGTTGTATCGTCTGACTATGATCTTGAAATAGAGAAAAATAAGGTTTATAAAGCTATTGATTCTTATAGTGCTAGCTTTGGAAAAGTTCAAAAAGCTTTTGATAATTTAATGAAAAGAGCTCAAGGAAAATAAAAATGTCTAAACTAAATCTAGTTTGTTATATAGCTTTATTATCTATAATTTCATATCTATCTATATCTACACATAGGTATAAAATACAATCAATTGAAAAAAGTAATATAATTAATAGCCTAACACTAGATTTGGAAAATACTAAATTAAATTTGGATGAAGCAAATAAAAATATTGAAATTGCTAATCAAAATTTAGAAAATTATATACAATTAAATAATAATCTCAATAAACAATTAAAAGAGATTACATCTATTATAGTTAATCCAGATAATATTAACGAAGAAGTTAAACAAATTAATTGTATGTTTAATAATATCACTAAGAAAGGGAATTGTATTAATGGTCAATTTATTGAAGATTAGTTTTATATTCCTTTTCTTATGTGCTTGTTCTACGACTGAGCATCATATTTCACCAAATATTCAAGTTAATGATGTTAAATATCAGTATGAAGAGTTATATCTAAATGAAATTAATTTTAATTTAGATGAAAATAAAGATATTTATATTGATCAAGAAAATTGGAAAATTATAAAAACCAATTTAATTAAAATCCATTATCATATTCTTAAACTACAAGAGCAGATAAAATAATTATTTAATTATAATAAATCTAGTATATGTATAGAAAATCTATATGTGGTTAGATTTTATTATAAATAATTATATAAATTAACTTTTATATAAGAGTACAATAAAATGAAATTAATTACAGAGTATAATAATAGTAATATTAAATCTAGTTGTGTAATTAATGAATCTACTAAAGAAAAGAACTGGTTTATTGAGGGTGTATACGCGCAGGCAGAAGTTGAAAATCGTAATGGTCGTATATATCCAAAAGATGTTTTAAATGAAGCTGTTGATACATATATCAATGAATATGTAAACACACATCGTGCTCTTTCTGAATTAAATCACCCTGAACATCCACAAGTAAACCCTGAACGTGCTTGTGCTTTAATCAAAGAACTCCGTTGTGAGGGAAATGATTATTACGGTAAAGCAATCGTTTTAGATACACCATTAGGAAATATTGTTAAAGGTATTTTAGCTGGTGGTGGACAATTAGGTGTTTCTACTAGAGCATTAGGAGATATTGATACTAGAAATGGTATTGATTATGTTAAACCTGGTTTAGTTATATCTGCTATTGATGTGGTTGCTGACCCTTCAGCTCCAAAAGCTTTTGTTAATGGTATTATGGAATCATGTGAATGGTTTAAACAAGGCGATAGATTCGTTAAGCAAACAAGGCAATCACAAAAAGAAATTAATGAAGCTATTAGAATGACTAAGATTAAAGAAGAGCGTGAAAGGCTTTTTATTGAATCTTTCAAAAATTTTATTAAATCAATTTAATATATAAATATTTAGGTAAAAATGTTTAATTAACACCTAGGAGTTATAAATGGTTAAACGTAAATTAAAAGAAGCTGAAGAAGAGAAGATTTCAGTTATGGAGAGCGAAGAAATTATGACCGCTCTTGATGATTTGAAAGAAACTCTTACTAATGCTGAAAAGCTGGAAATCACAGAGGAAGAGATTGATTTTTCTGGTGCTGTTGATAAAGTGATTGAAGCATTAGAAGACCTCGATATCGAGCACAAAGATAAGGTAATTGAATCTTTAGAGTGTATGAAAGAAGAAGATCATATGATGACTCAAGAAGAAATCAAAGACTTTGTTGCTGAATGCGATATGGTTAAAGAGGAAATTGAAAACTTAGATAAAGAAGAAATCAAAGAAGAAGCTGAAGCTGAAGCTGAAGAAGTTAAAGAGGAAGAAGAGGAAACTCTTGAAGAATCTGAAGAAGCTCTAGTTGAAGCTGAAGAAATCAAAGAAGAAGCTGAAGCTGAAGCTGAAGAAGTTAAAGAGGAAGAAGAGGAAACTCTTGAAGAATCTGTAAATCGTATTTTTGGTAAATTAGAATTAGCTGAAGATACAAAATTTGCTATCAGAACATTAATTGAAGCAAAAATCAAAGAAGAAGAAGAAAAAGTAATCGATGATTTGCAAGTTAAGTGTGAAGAGTACGCTGAAGAATTAAGAAAAGAAGCTGAAGCTGAATTGGCTGAAGAGGTTGAAGAATTAAACAAGAAGGCTGATTCCTACCTATCACATGTTGCTGAAGAATGGGCTGAAGAAAATAAATTAGCAATCAAAGAAGGATTAAAAGTTCAGATTGCTGAAAACTTCATCAATGGATTGAAAAAATTGTTAGAAGAAAACGATATTGAAATTGATGATGAAAAAGAAGATCTTGTTCAAGAAACTGTTGAGAAATGCGAGAAACTTCAAGATAAGTTAGATGAAGTATTAGCCGATAAAGCAGAATTACAAGAACAAGTAAAAGTATTGAATCGTTATAAAATGATTCAAGAAAGCACACGCGAATTAACTCAGGTTCAGCGTGATCGTTTAAGCAAACTTTTAGAAGGCTTTTCATATACAGATGAAGCTGAATTAGCTAGCAGAATTAAAGTTTTAAAAGAAAACTATATTGCTGTTGCTAAACCAGAAGTTCTGAATGAACAAGTTTCTAAAAAGGTAGCTAAGGTATCTGCTGTAGATAATGATATCGAAGCTTATGCTAGTTTTATTAACCGTGGGTAACTAACTTGTATAAATAATTATATAATAATTCATTTATATAAGAGTTATTTTTTAGAACTTGTATAAATAATTATGTATAGTTATATTATATAATATAAACAATGGAGAAAATAAATAAATGTCAATTCTTACAGAAGAAGTTAAGAAGAAATGGGAAAAGGTTATTAATGCTGGTGAAGCTATTAATGAATCTTACAAAAAGAATGTAACTACCATTCTTCTCGAAAATACTCAGAGAGCTTTGAAAGAAGCTGTTATGAATACAACTTCAGCAGTTGCTAATTACGATCCTGTATTGATTTCTATGGTTCGTCGTGCAGCTCCTAAATTGATCCCTTATGATATTGCTGGTGTTCAACCAATGACTGGTCCTACTGGATTGGTATTCGCTATGCGCTCTCGTTATGTTTCTGGTACTGAAGGTGCAATGGCTAATGAAGCAGAAGCTTTATTTGATGAAGCTAATACTGCTTGGTCTGGTAAGAGAGGTGGTGATTACGATACAGCTGCTAACCCTGCAGTAATGAATGTTACTGATACAGCTGCTAATTATACAACTGGTACAGGTATGTTGACAGCAGAAGCTGAAGTACTCGGTATTGCTACTGGTACAAAAATTGCTGATATGGGATTCTCAATTGAGAAAGTTTCTGTTGAAGCTAAATCACGCGCTTTGAAAGCTACATTCTCTACTGAATTGCAGCAAGATTTGAAAGCTATTCATGGATTGGATGCTGATACTGAATTAGCTAATATCTTGTCTACTGAATTGTTGGCTGAAATCAATCGTCAATTTGTTCGTACAGTTTATATTGTAGCTAAAGTCGGTTCTCAACAAGCTAAATTGGCTGAAAAAGGAACATTCGATATGTCAGTTGATTCTGATGGTCGTTGGTCTGCTGAACAATATAAAGGCTTGAAGATGCAAGTTGAAAAAGAAGCTAACGTATTGTCAAAAGAAACTCGCCGTGGTCGTGGTAACATTGTTATCGCTTCTCCAGATGTTGTATCTGCTTTAGCTGAAAGCGGTCGTTTAGATTATGCTCCAGCTTTAAATACAAATATTGAAGTTGATACAGCTACTACAACTTTCATGGGTGTATTGGATGGTCGTTTTAAAGTTTACGCTGATCCATATTTGGCTGGTTTAGAGTCTGATTTCATGGTAGTAGGTTATAAAGGTTCTAACGCTTATGACGCTGGTATCTTCTATTGCCCATATGTTCCATTAGAGATGTATAAAACTGTTGGTCAGGATGATTTCCAACCAAGAATCGGCTTCAAAACAAGAGCTGGTATTGTTGAAAATCCATTCGCTGGTAAAGATTTAGCACGCGCTGCTAACGCTTACTATCGCAAGACTAGAATTGTTAACCTCTAATAGAGTCTAAACAATAAAAAAAGAGTGCTAAATTTTAGCACTCTTTTTTTATACTTTCAAACCATTTATTAAATTCATCTATATTAAAAAATTCAATCCAATTTAAATTATTTTCTTTAGCTGTTTTTCTTTTTAAAGGATCTAGTTTAGTCCAAACATATATTGCATTTTGATAAAATTTAGATTTAGCTGATTTCTCTACCCATTTATTTAATGTTTTTATACACCTATTATTATTTTCATTAAATTGTTTTAAACCATGAGTCCAATGAAAGTTTACTTCTATATATAAATCTAATTCAGGAATATAAAAATCACACATAAAGGGGTATTCATCTGTTTTATACTGTCTTATAGTATTTGGAAATTTAGATATTAATTTTTCAAATACTCTGTTTTCTGGTCTAGATATATTAAACGAATTATTTTCTTTTTTTGTGTTATATTGTTTTTCTATAATTCTATCCCATTCTTGAGAACTTTTTATATTCATTGTATCTTTGACGCTTTTAGATATTCTATTATAAATATCATTAAGCTCATCTATTGATTTGAGATTAAATGTTTCTCTTCTTTTTTCAATGGATTCTCTCCATTTACTTGCTGATCTATTAACTCTTTCTAATTTACTACTATATGATATTTTACTAGATCTTATATTCTTTTCGACAACACTCATATTTTTATGTGATAATTTAATTTTTTCTGAGATTTCTTTCTTTTTATTATCGCTATAGCTACTAATTGTATTTTTTATTGATATAGATATCTTCTCTGAGATTTCTTTCTTTTTATCATTTGTTATACTTTGAAGCTGAAGTGATCGAGAACATTTCTTAGAACATGTTTTTTGGTACCCTGTATATGAATCTTTATATTTTAACCTATTTCCACATATAGGGCAGTATAAGAATTTATCAATTCGATTTATATAGCAATATTTTCTTTCAGAAAATGAAGGATTGATTTGATTTAGAAACGAAGTATATTCCAATATTTCATTATATAATTGAGGATATAATGATGAAAATCTAAATTCACTTAAAAATTTATTATCTTCTATTATATTATTTTTCATTTTTAAATATTTGTATACTTTCACCTTTTTTAATATTAGTAGATTTTCTCTGAAAATGATTATAATTATTACTTAAAGTCTTTTCTTCTATAAACTGCAATTTATTTTGCATGCATACTTTATTCATATCTTCTTTTAAATCGTTACTGATAATATAGACAAAATATTTAACATTATCTTTTAATGAATGTTTAATAGTTTGATTCCACCATTCTAAAAAATCATTATAATTTAAATTTTCAGCACCTTGATCTGAATATTTTTCTTTATTCCAATATGGAGGGCATGTAAATACACACTCATAATCTTCATTTGGTGTAAACTTAGAGCTATCATTATTATATAGGATTACATTTGGTATATTTAACTCATTTACCATTTTAATACAATTATTATATGTAGCTGTATTAATATCATTATAAATATAATTAATATTATAAGAACCTAATATACGGTGTCCCCACCCACCTGTAGGATCATATATAGACTTAATGTTATATTCTTCAATAAATTTTTTAACCCAAAATGGTGAAAATTGAGAATTACCTATATATATTCCTGAGATTTTAAACGCTCTTAGTATTTCTATATTGCTTAGATTAGTTGCATCCTTATTAATATATTTTTTACGGTTTAAATAAATCCATGATTGTAGTGGTAGTCTATGGTAAAATTCATTTTCATTCCATAATTGTAGTTCTTTTTTATAATATTCTTTCCATTGATAATGAAGAATAATTTTATTTTTATTTGGTTGAGAATTATACCCACTATCATTATCTAATATAAAAGAGAGTAGTTCTTTTTTTAATTCTTTTTCATTATAGCTGATATTTAATTCTCTCATATCATATACTTTCAAACCATTTATTAAATTCTTCTATATTAAAAAATTCAATCCAATTTAAATTATTT
>JAZNJG010000198.1:0-13633 GCA_045577945.1 Bacilli bacterium
AGGAGTAGCACTAGGTTTTATATTATGTGCATTAATATATATCTTAGTATTGTTAAGATCTGTAAAGAAGGAAACTAATAAAATAGAGAAAATTTCAGTAGATAGAGAAATAATTAACATAAAAATTAATAATACTAAAAATAGATATTTGGCCGAATCTAATTCATTGAAAACCAATGAAAGAATAAATCTGTTAAAAGATGTTTGTTGGGAATTAATGAATGATATTGCTAGTAGTTATTATCCAAACTCTCCACATCCGCTATTTGAACTTTCCATAGAGGAGTTAATACAACTTGATTATTATATAATGAATCGAATTGAAAGTATTTTTTCATCAAAAATACTATCTTATGTAAAGAAAGTTAGAATAGTTACGATAGAAAAATTATTAGATAGAGGAAAAAAAATAAATAATAGTAAAATAAAGAAAACCGCTGATAAGGTTAAACCTGTTGCTAAAGGCTTTTGGACGGCTTTAAATGTAATTAATCCAATATACTGGATTAAAAAAATGGTATATGATATACCTTATAATGTAATCATGAAACGTATTGCTACTACTATTATTGAGATAATTGGTGTGGAAACATCAAATGTATATAGTAAAGACATATTCGAAAATGAAGAAAATTATCGTAGAGATAAAGAGTTAATAGATAAAGAAATAAGAGAAATAGAAAAAATTATAGGAGATGTAGATGATGAGTAGAAGAGACAAAAAAGACAAAAACAACAAAAATGAAAGCATTGAAGAAAAAGAACAAAGAAGAAGAAATTTTGTGATTGCGAGAATAGAGGAAGAAGAAATAGATAATAGAAAACTTGATGTAATTGTATCACCATATAGGGGAACAAGAAATACTGATGATAATAAACAAAACAAAGAAGTATTTGATGCTAATAACAAAAAAAGTGATATCTATGGCTTAAAAACCAATAGAGAGGATCTAAATAGACCAACTGGTGTTGATAAAAAAGTTCCAGTAGCAAATAATCAAGATAATAAAGTCTTAGATAAATATTCCCCTGAAAGAATTCCTTCATATTTAAGATCTGAAGGTGGAGGAATATCTAAAAAGAATTTAGCGGCTCTTCGTGGGGATAAAACTAATCCTGAGGAAGAAATAGAAAAGAACAGAAGAATATTTGGACGAAATTACCAAATGTTTTTAGGAGAGGAAAAAGAAGTAAAGACTAACACTCCAAATAACACTAACACTCCAAATAACAAACTTACTGAAGACATTTATTTTGAAGAAAATATAGATATTAATGAAAAACCAAGCAATAATCCAAATAACATAGACAATAATTATTATCAAGATGAAAAAGAAATTAATTTTAATTATTATTCTGAACAAGAAGATGATTATGTCGATGAATATCAAAATAATAACGAATATGATGAAGATGATTATAATGATACTGCTTTTGATAATGATATAGATTTGGATGATCAAGATTTAGATAATGCTGATTTAAATGAGAATTCTATTGAGTTTAAGCACTCTGATTTTGAGACAGCAAAATATGCTCCAGAAATTTCTATAAGTCAACCTAAAAAGGAAGATAACAATTATTTTAATCAAGATGTTAATGTTAAAAGTAACATTAATAAAAATGATGCTGAAACTAATAATACAAAAGGTGCTGATAGAACAAATATTATTGATATTCCTAAAGAATATAATTATAAAAAATCAAAGCAAAAGAAATATGTTTATCCACCATTAGAATTATTAAATAGAAATGGATTATCGAAAAGTAACAGCACTAATGAAATTCAATATCAAATTAGTGCTATTAATAAAGTGTTTGAGGACTTCCGTATAGGTGCTAGAGTATGTAATTATACAAAAGGACCTACAGTCACTCAATTTGAGGTTAAAGTTGATCCGGGTGTAAATGTTAAGAAAGTTTTATCAGTTAATAGAAATCTACAAATGGAATTACAATGTTCATCAATTAGAATTGAAGCACCTATACCAGGTAAATCTACTATAGGCATAGAAGCTCCAAATATCAAAAATGATATAGTATTATTTGGTGATTTACTTGCATGCGATTTAGAAGATAGTAAGTTGAGCGGAAAACCAAGAAATAAAGATAAGCCATTGGATGTTATTTTAGGTGTAAGCATTGATGGTAAACATATGCATACGGATATTGCAGAAATGCCTCATGGATTGATTGCGGGGACAAGTGGAAGCGGTAAAACTGTTTGTATTTATTCTATAATCTTTAGCTTGATATATAAATCAACACCTGAAGAATTAAAGATGATTTTAATTGATCCTAAACGTAACGAGCTTATGTTCTTTGAAGGAATCCCTCACTTAGCAACTCCAATTATTGATGATCCAAAACTTGCTACAGCCACAATTAAATGGTGTACAGATGAAATGGAAAGAAGATATGAATTCTTAAGATTACAAAGAAAGCGTAATATAGCAATATATAATGAATATGCTAAAGCAAACGGATTAAAACCAATCCCATATTTAGTAATCATTATCGACGAGTTTGCTGATCTTATTACTATGGCTGGTGACTCTTTTGAGGATAATGTTAAAAGATTAACTGCTAAAGCGCGTAGTGCAGGGATTCATTTATTAATAGCAACCCAAAGACCTTCAACTGATATTATTAAGGGAACAATTAAAGCTAATATTCAATGTCGTATTGCATTTGCAGTTAAGAACTTTGTTGACTCACAAACTATTATCGACCATGGTGGTGCAGAAAACCTAATCGGAAAAGGCGATATGTTACTTGTTGAAGGTAAGAAAGAAACTCGTATTCAAGGAGCCTTTGTGGGACAAGATGAACTTGATGCGATTTCTAATTATTTCTTTGAACAAGACTATGAACCAAGTTATATGTTCACACATGATGATATTAGAAAACAAGCTGAACAACAAGACACTCAAAATAATGACCCTGTGTATGATCCAAGGTTTGAAGAAATTGCAAGATTTGTTTTCCGTCAAAGAAAAGCTTCAGCTAATCAAATACAAACAACTTTTGAAATAGGATTTAATAGAGCAAATAAAATAATTATTGCTTTAGCTCAATTAGGTATTGTAACAAGTGAAAATATTCCAGGAAAAGCTAGAGAAGTTATTATTTCTGATCCTGAAGAGTTAGAAAGAATATTGAGCCAAGTAAATTCATAATATAATAAATTTAATTGGTAAAAAAAGAAAAATTAGAAAAGGAAGAAAGAATATGCTAAATAAGAAGATTGATTCTAAGGCATTTTTAGATAAAAAAGATACGTCAGAGAATAGTAAAATATCATTTAAAGAAATAAGAGTTATTGCAATAAAAACTATTATTTGTTTGATAGCTTTATTCATTTTAATTATCTTTATGACTATAAAACCTGCTGTGAATAACTTTCTAACTAGTGCTTATTTATGGCTATCTATTATTGCAACTTCTTTTTTAGCAATTCTTCTACCTAAAGTTTTAATTACAGATTTATCTAACTTAAACAATCTATATAATGAAGATAAACCAAATGAAAAAAATATTCTTTTCGATAAGAAAAAAAGATCTATTGCTTTAGCATATGAATTAAGTGATTTCTTTTCAATATTTATTGTTTCTTGTGTAATTATTCAGGGGTTTTTTGCTTTTGGTTATTTTCGAGCTGAGGTAAATGGGAATTCTATGTTTCCCACTTTAGTTAACAATGAGTCTTTACTAGTTGAAAGTACAAACAACATTAATAATTTTGATATAATTGTATTATGCTATGATGAATCTATTAATATGGATACTAATCTTGCCGATTTACAAGATGGTGAAAAATTAATTAAAAGATTAATAGGTAAGGGTGGAGATTCTTTAATGATAATCAATGGTAAATTATTATTGAATGGAAATTATATTGAAGAAGAATATGTTGATGAAAGATGGCAGGCTGATATTAACTTAGAAGATTATTTAGGCCATGGAGTCATTTTTGATAGAAACACTAATAAATATATCATTGAGGAAGGTTATTATTTTGTTTTAGGAGATAATCGACTTAGTAGTATTGATAGTGAGGAATTAGGGTTATTTAAAAAAGAGCAAATAATAGGAAAAGCGGTTTATAAAATTAAATCAATATTTGATTGGGAGAAATTATCATGAACATACAATGGTTTCCTGGCCATATGGCCAAAGCAAGAAGAGAAATTGAAGAAAAATTAAGAGTTGTTGATATAGCTTTGGTGCTTGTTGATGCTAGAATACCAAAATCATCAATTAATCCTATGGCAATGGATATATTGAAAAATAAGCCTCAGCTAATGATAATGACTAAATATGATATGGCAGACCCAGTTCAAACGAAGAAATGGGAAAGCTATTTTTTGGAAAATGGAAAAAGAGCTTTAACAGTTGATTCAATCACTGGTTTAAATATAAAGAAAATAGAGATTATTGCAAGAGATATCTTAAGAGAAAAAATTCAAAAAGATCTTAATAGAGGTTTAAAACCTCGACCTATTAGAGCTATGATTGTGGGGATTCCTAATGTTGGAAAATCCACGCTAATAAATAAACTTGTGGGAAAGAAAGTTGCAACTGTTGGAAATATGCCAGGTGTTACAAAAGCCCAACAATGGATTAGATTAAATCAAAATATAGAGTTACTTGATACACCTGGGGTATTATGGCCTAAATTTGATGATAAAATTATAGGGATTCATTTGGCTCTAACTGGGGCTATTAAAGATGAAATATTACCTAAAGAGGATTTAACATTTTATTTAATTGATTTTTTAAGAAATACTTATAAGAGCAATTTTGAAGAAAGATATGGAATAACTTTTGACCATGATAATATAAAGGTAGTGGAAGATGTTCTTACGAAAAGAGGATTAAAACGTGATGAATATGAAAAAGGTTACGACATCATTTTAAATGATTTTAAAAATGCTAGAATTGGTAAAATTACATTAGATCGATTATAAATAAAGATAATATATAATAAAAAAGATTAATATAGATAATTATGATAAAAGATATATATAGTTATGAAGAAGATTTATATCAAAAAGGATATAAATATATATGTGGTTGTGATGAGGCTGGCAGAGGACCTATGGCTGGCCCATTAGTTGCTAGTGGAGTTATTTTACCAGTAGGCTATAAACTAGATGGATTAGATGATTCTAAAAAACTAACTCCTAAAAAAAGAGATCAATTATTTGAAATAATTAAAAGGGATGCCTTGTATTATGAAATAGAGATAATTTCTGTAGAAGAAGTTGATGAGTTAAATGTATATGAAGCTAGTAAGGTTGCTATGACAAGATGTGTTCAAAGGATGCCTAAAACAGACTACGTTTTAACTGATTGCATGCCTTTAGATATAGATTTACCAGTATTAAGTTTAATTAAGGGTGATTCGAAAAGCGGAAGCATTGCGGCAGCTAGTATTTTAGCAAAGGTTACTAGGGACCGCATTATGGAGGATTTAGATAATGAATATCCTCAATATCAATTTAAAAAACATAAAGGTTATGTAACAAAAAAACATTTAGAACTATTAGAAGAACATGGAGTAAGTCCTGTCCATCGTAAATCATTTAGTCCTGTGAAAAATGTTTTAGGTAAATCTAACAAATAATTAAAAGAGGAACTTTTTATGAGAAAAACTAATAAGAAATTCTTAAAAAAATATATGTATTTTCTATTAATAGGTTTAGTTTTGTTTGTGACGTTTATTGCAAATGGCTGCGGAGAGAATATCGAGTATACTCCACCTACACCAGATGAAGTTGAAAACTTTCAAAAAATATCTGGTTCTCATACTATTGTTGATGAAGACGTATCTTCTTATATTTTAATAAAAAATAGACCATATAAAGATGAATTGTTATATTCTATGACAATCTATATGGATTTTTATAGAGGAGAAAGAACTAATAGATTTTATGAATATTATCAAATAGATTATTATTTGCAAGATGATACATTTGGTTATGATTATCATTTATTTGATAATATTGATGGAGCAAAAAGAATATATGGTCAAAACTTTATGCCGTTTTATAACATTGGTGGAATAGTAAAGAATGTTAAATATCAAATCAAATATTCATTTGATATGAAAAATAAAGAAACAAATGAGATTGAAACTTTCAATAAAGTAATAAACTATAGTGAAGATTTAATTAGTTTTGATAGTAATGCTAAATATTCACAAACTTGTGAAGATTTTATATTTGAATTCAATGATTGTTCAATTAATGGAGAAAAATATAATAGATATAAATTAAATATGATTATAAATAATGATAAAAGTGGTCATATAGATATGCAATCATTTATTGAATGTAAGGATGGTAAAATATACCCATATTTAGGTATCTATCATTACAATTTAGAAAGAGGAAACTTTAATTCTGTTTCTGATGATAAAATAGATAAGGAATATGAAATAAATAAAGTATACTATATAGTCAATTATTACTCACTTGATGGAGAATTGACACAATATTATTACTATCAACAAAAATAGAATATATACATAGGAGAATAAAATGAAAATTAATATTAAAGACATAGAAAAAGTGGAAATAAAAAACTTAAGAGGTGGAGAAGGAACTGTATATTTACAAAAATGTTTACCACTAGTTCATATGAAAATGTATGCAAAGATTACTATTCCTCAAGGATCAAGCATTGGAATTCATACTCATGAGGAAGATGAAGAAGTAATTTATGTTTTAAAGAATAGAGGGATTCTTATAATTGATGGCAAAGAGTCTGAAATTACCGAAGGAATGATTTCACTTTGCAAAAAAGGTCGTAACCACTCGATTAAAAATATTTTTGAAGAAGATTTAGAACTTTTAGCAGTAGTAACAGAATAATTATTTAAATATTTGATTTTATTTATTAGATAAAAAATTATAACACTTGATAATTTAGGCTAAAAATGATATAATAATCTTCGGCTCTAAAAATAAACATTTTTTTAAAAATATAATAAGAAGGATGAGAATATGGGAAAGAAATTAGTTATTGTTGAAAGTCCAGCCAAATCAAAAACAATTGAAAAATATCTAGGTAGTGATTACATAGTTACATCAAGTAAAGGACATATTCGCGACCTAAACACAAAAGGTTTTGGTGGATTTGGGATTGACATTGATAACAATTATCAACCAATGTATAAGTTATTACAAGATAAACTTCCAGTAATTAGAGAATTAAAGTCTTTAGTTAAAAAATGTGATTATGTATATCTTGCTACCGATCATGACCGTGAAGGAGAAGCTATTAGTTGGCACTTATATGAGGTATTAGGATTAGATAAAAAACCATACGAAAGAATAGTATTTAATGAAGTAACTAAAAATGCTGTTTTAAATAGTATTAAAAATGGCCGAGACATAGATTTTGATTTAGTACATTCACAAGAATCAAGAAGAATGCTTGATAGGATAATTGGATTTAGTTTATCAAAATTATTGCAAAGAAAGATTGGTTCAAAATCTGCTGGAAGAGTTCAAAGTGTTGTTCTTAAGCTTATTGTTGATAGAGAAAGAGAAATTCAACAATTTGTTCCTGAAGAATTTTGGGATATTTTTTTAGAATTCCATAAAAAGAATAAAAAAATAATGGCTAAGCTTGTTTCATATAATGATGAGAAAATAAAGCTTACTAATCAAGAAGAAACAAATAATGTATTAAAGGCTCTATCTGATAAATATATTGTAAAAGAAATCATAAATAAAGATAGATATAAATATTCTAAGCCTCCATTTACTACATCATCATTGTTGCAAGAGTCATATAGTAAATTAGGATTCAATGCTAAGAAAACAATGATGGTAGCACAAACTTTATATGAAGGGGTTGAACTTGCCAATGAACGAGTAGGTTTAATTACATATATGAGAACCGATTCGGTTCGACTTTCTAAGGAGTTTATGGATAGTGCTAAAGTAAAGATTGAAACTGAATTTGGAACTAATTATTATAAACCATATGTTGATAATTCTCAAAAAGAGAAGAATGTTCAAGATGCCCATGAAGCTATTAGACCATCAAAACTTGACTATACTCCAGCTAGTGTAAAGGGGTATTTATCAAATGATGAATATAAACTTTATAACTTAATATATAATAAAGCACTAGCAGCAATGATGGCTCCTGCTTTAATAGAAGATGAAAAAATTAAGATTGATAATAACGGATATATTTTTGAAGCAAATGGTGAAAAGATAAAATTTGATGGCTATCTTGCTATCTATCAAGGACCTGATGATGAAGAAAGTAAAACTTTACCTGATATGGAAGTTGGAGAACTTGTTCAAAAAACTGTTATAACAAATGAACAAAAATTTACTAATCCACCTTCTAGATATTCTGAAGGTAGAATCATCAATAAAATGAAAGAATTAGGAATTGGTAGACCTTCAACTTATGCTCAAACTGTTGAAACGTTAAAAGCAAGACTTTATATTAAGATTCAAAGTAAAGCTTTAGTCCCAACTGAGCAAGGTATATTAACGAGTGATAAACTTCAACAGTATTTTGAACCAGTTATTAATATTAAATATACTGCTGATATGGAAGACAGCTTAGATAAAATTGCTGAAGGAACAATGGATTGGCATAAAGAAATTGATGAATTTTATAATCAATTTATGCCATTGGTTAAAGATGCAGATGAGAAAATGGAAAAAATTTATCCGATTTTATTAGATGAATTATGTCCCGATTGTGGAAGTAATTTAGTCAAAAGAAATGGAAGATTTGGAGCATTTGTGGCATGTTCTGGATACCCTAAATGTCATTTCATAAAGAAGAAAGAACCAGAAGTTTTGATAGATACAGGAATTACATGTCCACTATGTAAGGTTGGGCACATAGTAGAAAGAGTATCTAAAAAAGGAAGAAGTAAAGGACAAAAGTTCTATGCTTGTGATAAATATCCTGAATGTAAAACAACTTATTCAAGTTTAGAAGAAATTAAATAGAAACATATTACTAAAACAGCTATTTATAATAAATATCGAAATATAAAATGAAATAATAAATATATTAATGAGGAGAAAATTATTATGAAAAAATTTTTACTTTCAATAGTGGCATTATTAATGATGATCACTATGATTGGTTGTGGCGGAAACAGCTATGATTTCGACAGTAGATTTAATCAAATTTTATCTGATGTAAATCCAGAGGCAGTTACAGAAGATATTAATTTAACTAAGTCTTCTGGTAAGTTGACAATCGAATGGGTGTCTTCAAACCCTGATGTATTATCAAACGATGGTAAGGTTATGAATACAACAGGAGAAGATGTAACTGTTGTTTTAACTGCTCATATGAAATATGGTGATGAAGAAGAAACTAAGACAATTACATTAGTTATTAAAAGTGTAAGTTATGATAAAATATCAGATGCTTACGCTGCCAATGTAGGAGACTTATTTGAGTTTGCTGCTCAAGTTGTTGGTATTGGAGCAAAAGGATTCTTAATTAGAGATAATTCAGGATGCTTATATGTTCATACAAATGGTAGTCATAATGTTACACTAGGTGATAAGATTTTAATTAAGGGCAATTTAGCTGAATACAATGGAACTAAACAATTTGATAATACTTGCAACTATACAGTTATGTCAAAAGGTGAAGTTACTTTAGGAACTCCAAGAGTTTTGGAAGGTTCTGCTGTTGATAGTTTTGCTCAAAGTGAATTTACTCCTGAATTAGTAAAAATCCAAGGTGTATTAACAATTAGTAATGATAAATATTATAATATTACAATTCCAGGAGCTACTGTTACTGGTAGTATTCAATATCCTTTATATCCTGCTGAATTAAAACCTTTAGCTAACCATAATGTTGAAGTTATTGGTTTCGCTCTTGGTACAGCAAGTGAAAAGAGATATTTGAATATTATGTTAACTGAAGATGTAAAAGATTTAGGTTCAGCAATTAGTGGTGAATCAACAATCAAGCAAGTATTTGATGGCGAATTAGGAAACTATTTAGTTACAGGTACTGTAGTTGCTATAAATGCACAAAGTTTCTTAATCCAAGATAATACTGGAATTATTCAAGTTTACTTAGGTGGAAGTTGGGTAAATGATTTAAAGATTGGAGATAAATTAAAAGTTTCTGGTCCAACAAGTGTGTATGGTGCCGCAAAACAATTCTCTAATGGTGTCATTTATGAAAAAATCGGAACTGAAACTGTTAATTATGGTGAACCAAAAGAATTGACTGTTAAAGAATTAGATGCATATAAGAGTGTTTCTTTAGTGACACCAGTATATGTAAAAGTTAAAGGTTTATTATCTTTATCTGAAAATGAAGATGGAACAAAAACATATTATAATGTTAAATTTGATGGAGCTTCTATTACAGGAAGTTTAAGCTATCCATTACAATTAGATAGAGTTGATCAATATAATAATCATGTTATTGAAATTTTAGGTTATGTTACTGGTGTAACTGGTTCAGGTAATTATTTGAACTTTACTTATACTAGTATTAAAGATTTGGGAGAAGAAAAAGTTGTTGAAGCTACTATTAAAGAAGTAGTTGAATCAGAAGCTGGAAAATACAAAGTAAATGGTACTGTTGTTGCTATAAACGCACAAAGTTTCTTAATTAAAGACTCTACAGGTTTAATATTAGTTTACAAAGGAAAGAGTTGGAAACAAGATGTTAAAGTTGGAGATAAAGTAACAGTTGAAGGTTCTACAACTACTTATGGTGGTGCAAAACAATTCGATGCTTCTTGTACATATGAAAAGACTGGTTCAGAATTAGTAACTTATGAATCAGCGAAAGAATTAAGCGTTGAAGAATTAAATGCTTATTCTAAAGCAAACACTGTTACTCCATTATATGTAAAAGTAGTTGGTAAATTAAGTGTTTCTGAAGGAAAATATTATAATTTAACAATTGAAGGATCTTCAGTAATAGGTAGTTATACTTATCCTATAGATGCTAATGGTGTAGCAGCATTAGCTGGTAAAACATTAGAAGTTTTTGGATATGTTACTGGTGTAACTGGATCTGGAAAATATTTAAATATTATTGTTGTTGAATGTAAAGAATATGTTGCTCATACACATGTATTTGATCAAGAAAAAGTTGATGAAAAATATTTAGCAACTAAAGCTACATGTACTCAAAAAGCTACATATTATAAATCATGTGTTTGCGGTGAATTAGATAAAACTCAAACATTTGAAACTGGTGAATTAGCTGATCATGTATATGACCAAGAAGTAGTAGATGCAAAATATTTAGCAAATGAAGCTACATGTACTCAAAAAGCTACATATTATAAATCATGTGTTTGTGGAGAATTTGATAAAACTCAAACATTTGAAACTGGTGATTTAAAAGCCCATGTATATGACAAAGAAGTTGCTGAAGGCAAGTACTTAGCTACTCCAGCTACAACTGAAAGCCCTGCTACTTATTACAAATCTTGTTATTGTGGTGCATTCGATAAAGCCTTATCTGAAACATTTAGTTATGGTGATAAACTTCCTGAAGTTCATACTCATGAATATAATCAAGAAGTTGCTGATGAAAAATTCTTAAAAGAAAAAGCAACTTGTACTAAAGCTGCTGTTTATTATAAATCTTGTATCTGTGGGGAAAAAGGAGAAGATTCATTTGTTTCTGATATTTTTGAACCTCATACATATAGTCAAGAAACAGTTGATGCAAAATACTTAGTAAATGAAGCTACATGTACTCAAAAAGCTAAATACTATAAATCATGTACTTGTGGTGCATTTGATAAAGATGCTTCTGAAACATTTGAAACTGGTGATTTTGCTGAACATGTATACGATAAAGAAGTAGTAGATGCAAAATATTTAGCAAGTGAAGCTACTACTGAAAGTCCTGCTAAATATTATAAATCATGTACTTGTGGTGCATTTGATAAAGATGCTTCTGAAACATTTGAATATGGTGACAAATTACCAGAACCTACAAGTACAATTGCTGAAGTTTTAGCTTCTGGAGAAGGAAAATATAAAGTAAATGCAGTTGTTACAGGTGTTAACGCTAAAGGATTCTTAATTACTGATGCAACAGGAAGTATGCTTGTATTCCTTGGCAATGACTATAAAGGAGAATTGGCAGTTGGAGATCAAGTAACAGTTGAAGGAACTACAACTACTTATGGTTTAGCAAAACAATTTGGAGCTGGAACAAAGTTTACTAAGACTGGTAGTGAAGAAGTTTCATATGGTGAAGCTAAAGAATTAACAGTTGAAGAAATAGATGCTTATGCAAAAGCAGAATCTATTACACCATTATATGTTAAAGTTACTGGCAAATTATCTGTTAGTGGTTCATATTTCAACTTAACACTTACTGGTTCATCACTTACTGGTAGTATTACATATCCAAGCAATGCGGAAGAATTAACATTATTAGATGGTAAGACATTAGAAATTTATGGATATGTTACAGGATTAGTTAACAACCAATACTTAAACTTATTACTTGTTGATTATAGTGAAGTTGAAGAAATAGTTGTTCCATCAGAAGAAAAAACTATTGCTGAAGTTATTTCTTTAGGAAATGGTAATTATATAGTTAAGGGAACAGTTATTGCCACAAATTCTAATGGATTCTTAGTTGAAGATGCTACAGGTATGATATTTGTTTATAAAGGATATGATTACTTAAAAGACCTTAAAGTAGGAGATGTCGTTACTGTTGAGGGGGCAACTTCATTATATGGTGGTGCTAAGCAATTTGGTCAAGATACACAATATACAAAAACTGGAACAGATAATGTTTCTCATGGTGATGCTAAAGAATTAACAGCTGCTGAATTAGATTCTTATATGAGTGCTTCAAGCATCACACCAGTATATGCTAAGTTAACAGCTAAACTAACTATATCTGGTAACTATGTAAACTTATCATTTGAAGGATCTTCTATTAAAGGCAGCATTTCATACCCAGTAGATTTAGACGCCTTAAAATTATTAAATAATCATAATGTAGAAGTTTATGGATACGTATTATATTATGCATCTTCATACTTAAATATTATGCTTGTTGAATGCAAAGATTTAGGAGCTGTGGAAACACCAAATCCTGATACAGGTGTTAAAGTTGTTATGTTTGATGATAAGAGTAAGAGAACAGAATTCTCAACAAGCAAACAAGTTTGGGTACAAAATGAAGTAACTGTTATTAATAACAAAGATCAATCAACTAGTAATGTAGGTGATTATGCAAATCCAGCTAGATTCTATAAAGGAAGTCAATTAATTATTCAATCAACTGGAATGCAAAAAATTGAATTTACTTGTAACTCATATAAATCAAGTTATGTTTCAGATCTAGAAACAGCAATTAAAGCTGCAGGATTTACTTGCACTGTAAGTGGCCAAGTTGTTACAGTTGTATTTACTCAACCAACTGATTCATTTACAATAAGCTTAACTGCTGGTCAAGTAAGAATGGATAGTTTAACTGTTACATGTAAATAAAATTCACATATAAAATAGTTTATATAATATTAGCCCGTATCAATTGATATGGGCTATTTTATTATGTGCTCGAAGAGCACATGAAAACCACATGCTATGCATGTGAGACAAGAAAAGCTTACAGCTATAAG
>JAZNJG010000199.1:0-7142 GCA_045577945.1 Bacilli bacterium
ACAGAATGTTCCGGAAATGTAACCCGTGAAAATATTGAAAAATTAACCTCCCTTGGTGTGGATTATATTTCCAGCGGGGCACTCACTCATTCTGCACCTATTTTAGATTTATCTATGCTAATTAGATAATTTTGGTAATCACTAATAATTAAATGCGTTAATTTGGGATTATTATGAATAAATGAATAATTTACACTTTTTTTAGATTTCACATCTTCTATTAGTTTTTTATTTAACCTTTCAATTACCTTTTTACTATTTAGTATGTAATGATAGTTCTTTAATATTAGTATGCTGTATTCATCATAGATTCCTTCTTCTACAGTTCTTACAAAGGCTTCGATTAAGTTAAACTTATATTTTAAATATTCATATATTTCCTCAAACTTTCTCCTTGATGTAATTGGAGATAGTTCTTTTTTGTAATAAGTATTCATATGAAGCATTGATAATTCATCTTCTAATTTTTGCATCTTTATTTCATCTATTAATTTATTATCTTCTTGAAAGGGAAATAATGAGTAAGCTTTACCATTGTATCTTGATACATAATATCCGTTTTCATTCTTTATAGGATATAATACATTCACTATGTGTTGATATGATAGAAACTTATATTTTTCATTGACATTTTCATCACTTTCTTTAATAATAAAACATTTTCCATTGTTACATAAAACTCTAGTTGTTTTGCTTGTAATTCTTTCATAATTAGAAAGAGGGATTTGATATTCATTTAGAACATCACTTATTATTTTTTTCATTAGTTAATTATTATTCTTTTCTTATTTACAAAATCTTTATTACAAGCATTATTATATATAGTATTTATACTTATTTTTTCTTCCTTACAGACTCTCTCTACTTCTTTTTCATGGTTTATAAAATAAATAGTAATAGTACTATTTTTTTCCTTCATATTACATAAATTTACTTTTTCTGGATCTTTAATGTCACTTAATAAAACTTTATCTTTCTCAACTTTTTCTATATCTTTTTTTATATTATTATCTATATTATATTCTGTATTACATTCTTTTGTATTATATTCTTTTGTATTATTAAGTAATATTGGTTCTGTTCGATCTGCTTCTCTCTTATCAAATATTTCATTTAACAAGCTTTCATATTTATCTTTTATTTCATCGATTGCATCACACTCATCTTCTAGATCGATATTATTAATACTATTTAAATCATTTAAATTTTCTAAATTATCTGAATTATTCAAATTATCTGAATTATTAAAATTATTTAAATTATCCAAATTATCTAAATCATTTAAATTATTTAAATTATCTTGATTGTTTAATTTATTTTCATGTATATCTGTTTCTTCTTCTAAACTATCTGTATCATGAAATAGATTTTGAGGTAATTCATCACTTTTACATTCAACATTATCCTTATTTATTTCTTCATCAGTATAAATAGCATTAAAGTTACAATTATCATTTACGTTTGTATCAAGATTATTATTTGATTCTTTCTCATAATAATTATTGTATTCAACTATTATCTCAAAATTACATTCCAACCCAACATTTACAATATCATATTGTTTAAAATTACTTATCGTTATATTATTAACTTGATAGTACTCATTTTTAAATACAATTGTAAAAGGAACTTCTTCATGATAGCTTTTTTCATTATTATCTAAACATCTGTATCTTCCATCAAGAGAAATTGTTCCGTTTAATAGTGGTCCTTCAATTGTATATTTCATTACATCGGCTTTGATGTCGATTATTTTATCATAACTTTCTAGTTCAATTTTTTTATCACAACATATCTTTAAATCCATTATTACACCTTCCTTATGAAAGTATATGTATGATAATTCATTTATATAACAAAAAATAGTTGGCAAGCCAACTATTAGTTTAAATACTTATTAATTTCTTCTAGTAAAACATCAAAGCCTAATCTTTTTTCTGATGAAGTAAATATTACGTCTTCTTTTGTGCAGTTAAGCTTATTAAAGATATTTTTCTTTCTTTCTGAAAGTTTACTATTTCCGACTTTATCTTGCTTTGTGGCAATAATTTTAGTATTAATATTATGAAATTTCAAAAACTCATACATTAATATATCATCATTTGTTGGGCCAACAAATGTATCAACTAGTAAAAATGCAACTTTCATATTTGGATTATCAAATAAATATTCCTCAATATAAGCACCATAGTCCTGTCTTTCTCCATAAGTTCTTGATGCATAACCATAACCTGGAGCATCTACTAGATAGAACTTTTTATCAATAATAAAGAAATTCATTGTTCGTGTTTTTCCTGGTTTTGACGATGTTTTTGCCAGCATCTTTCTTCTTGTTATTGCATTAATTAAAGAACTTTTTCCTACGTTAGATCTTCCTAAAAAAACAAATTCAGGAAGACTATCTTTATTAGGATATTGAGTTTTTTTTACGGCACTTATAACATATTCACAAATGTCAAACATAACTGTCCTCCTCCAACCTGCAAGCAGGGAAATGTATTCTATAAGCCTTGTTCTGTAGATTATAAAAATAATCCGGTAATCATTTATCTCAGAAATAAAAATTTCCGCCCTCAATGAAGTTCATTTCCTTTTGAGGATTCCCCTACCAAATTTGGGTTTCTAGCTTATGGGGTTTACCGCGTTTCACTTCTTTAGTTTCCCAAAGAATTCGTCACTGTGGCACGTTAAGAGACTTAATCCATTTGACAGGATTACTTCTCGCCATCACATTTCAAGTGTCCTATTTTATTAATTATATATAGGCATAAACACTACCGCATCTCAGCGGTGCTAGCAAGGACTTTCCTAACGCATAAATGCGCTCGATTACCCGAATACTTATATATTATAACACAAGTTGCTAAAAAAATCTAGTTAAAAAACTCATCTTTAAACTCAAAACAATGATTTTAAGCTTTTAAACATCCAATTGGAACAACGAATACACCATCGTACCTACGATAAGCATAATCTCCTAAGCCTATTAAAACCATTAGAAACGAAGGTTTATTCATTTTTTCCGTATCTATCTTAGCAGCCAATGATTTTAGACTATTTGCGCCATCTTCTATCAATTTATCTCCTCCAAGTTTTATTTCGATAAGCCCGTATTTCCCATTTTTCAAATGAACTACAGCATCGCATTCTTGTCCATCTTTATCACGATAGTGATATACTTTACCATTTAGAGAGTCCGCATAAATACGAAGATCTCTTACGCAAAGAGTCTCAAATAAAAATCCAAATGTTTTTAAATCATTTATCAAGTCATTAGGGCCTATGCCAAGTGCAGCTGCTGCAATTGATGGATCCACATAATAACGAGTGTCAGATGTTCTAATTGCAGTTTTTGATCTTAAATTTGGATTCCATGCAGTCATATCTTCAACTACATAAATTTTTCTAAGTGCGTTAAGATAACTTGCGACAGTTTCATCAGTTATTACATTTTCATCATTTATATTTATATCTTTTGCTAAAACAGTATTAGGAACTTGACTTCCTTGATTTCTAGCATAAGAGCGCATAAGTTTTAAAACTCTTTCTGGATTCTTTTTAACATTATCTACACGATTTATATCAAAGTTAATAACAGCATCCAAATAATCTATAGCTTGTTCTAATGCTATCTCGTCTCTCATATCTATTGATTTAGGCCAGCCACCACGACATACAATAAAAGCTAAACGATCAATATTTAGTTTTGATTCTCCATCTATTTCTGAAACCTTGTCAAACAAATCTGTTAAACTGACTTCACCTGTTGATTCTTCAGATTCAAACAAACTCATAGGTCTCATCGTTAACCAAGAAAATCTCCCAGTACCGGAATGTGTAATTTCATTAGTATTTGGTGGAACTGATGAACCAGTGATAACAAATTGACCTAATTCACCTCGATGATCAACTTCAAAACGAATGGCATCCCATAATTTTGGAGCAAGTTGCCATTCATCAATTAGTCTAGGAGTTTCACCTTTTAATAAACGCTTAGGATTTATCTCGGCCATAATAATATTTTGTTCTTTTTTTTCGGGATCGTCCATATATAAAACACTTTTTGCAATCTGTTCTGCTGTTGTAGTTTTACCACACCACTTAGGTCCAGCAATTAAAACTGCACCTTTGCCTTCAAGTTTTCTTTTTAAAATTTCGTCAGCAATTCTTTTCCTATATTTTGTCATGAAAACCACCTTCTTAAATAATTTAAATATATTATACAATATTTTTTTTGTCTTATCAACATTTTTCCGATACTTGGCGAAATATTTTTCCGATACTTGGCGAAATAAAAATATTTAATGTAAAAAGAGTTGGAAAACCCAACTCTTAATATCAAAAGTTATAAAGATAACTATTCTTTTTTACCTTTTTTACGATCTTTGAAATCTTTTTTATCTCTTTTTTTGTCGTCTTTACGATCTTTTTTGCTTTCATAAGCTTCTTTTGTAGCAAGATTTACTTTACCGTTTTCAATTTCAGTAACAACAACTAAAATTTCATCACCTATTGCTAAGCGATCTTCAACTTTGTCAATCTTTTCAGCCGCAATTTTAGAGATATGTAATAATCCTTGGCAGCCTTCCCATAGATCAACAAATGCTCCATAGCTTTCAATTCTAACTACCTTACCCATGTACAATTTGCCAACTTCTGGTTCTCTAACGATGTTTTCAATAATTTGTTTAGCTTTTTCAGTCCATTCAGTATCAGCGTGCATGATGTATACTCTACCATCTTGTTCAATGTCAATTTTAACATTATTACATTGACTAATGATTTCAGTGATAACTTTTCCACCAGCGCCAATAACATCACGAATCTTTTCAGGATCAATTCTAAACGAAATAACTTTTGGAGCATATTTACTTAATTCATCTCTATATGATGGAATAGTATTTAACATATGTCCTAAAATAGTCATACGACCTTCTTTAGCTTGCGCTAAAGCTTCTTTTAGAATCTTTTCATTAATTCCTTCAATCTTAATATCCATTTGTAAAGCTGTAATACCATTTTTAGTACCAGCTACTTTAAAGTCCATATCACCATAGTGATCTTCCATACCTTGGATATCTGTTAAAATAGTATAGTTTTCACCATCACTAATTAAACCCATAGCGATACCAGCAACTGGTGCTTTTAAAGGTACACCTGCGGCCATTAAAGCCATAGTACCTGCACAAATTGATGCTTGAGATGATGAACCATTTGATTCTAGAATTTCACTAACAACTCTAATTGTGTATGGGAATTCTTCTTCACTAGGAATAACTTGTAAAATAGCTCTTTCACCTAATGCACCATGACCAATTTCACGACGTCCTGGAGAACCATAACGACCAATTTCCCCAACACTATATGCTGGGAAGTTATAGTGAAGCATAAATCTCTTACCTTGTTCTTCACCTAATCCATCAATTACTTGGAATTCATTTAATGAACCTAATGTTACAACACTAAGAGCTTGAGTTTGACCTCTTGTGAATAATGCAGAACCATGAGTTCTTTCAAAAATATCTACTCTAGAAGATAATGGTCTAATTTCATTAACTTTTCTTCCATCAGGTCTAACTTTATCTTCAGTAATAAGACGGCGAACTTCAGTGGCTACGATTAATTCTAATAATTCTTTTACATAACCGATTTTAACTTCTTGTTCTTCATCGTTTTTCCAAGCTTCAGTTAATTCTTCAATTGTTTTTTCATTTATTTCATCAATTTTTGCATATCTTGCAAGTTTATCTTCAATAACGATAGCTTTCTTTAAATCTTCTTCAGCCATGTTACGAACTAAAGCATCAATATCTTCTGGAATCTTATGAAGTTCAACTTCTACTTTTTCCTTACCAATTTCTTTAGCAACTTCTTCTTGGAAAGCACAAAGTTTCTTAATTTCTTCATGACCAAATAATAATGCTTTTAACATATCATCTTCACTAACTTCTTTGGCACCAGCTTCAACCATATTGATAGCATCTTTAGTACCTGCTAAAATTAGATTAATATCAGATTTTTCTAATTGTTCTACTGTTGGGTTAATAACAAGTTCACCATCAACTCTACCAACTACAACCCCCGCAATTGGACCATGGAATGGAATATCAGAAATAGTTAATGCTAGTGATGATCCTAACATAGCAGCCATTTGACTTGAATTATCAGGATTAGAACACATAACAGTATTTATTACTTGAACTTCATTACGGAATCCTTCTGGGAATAAAGGTCTAAGCGGACGGTCAATTAATCTAGATGTAAGTGTTTCAAATTCTGTAGGACGTCCTTCTCTCTTTAAGAATCCACCAGGAATCTTTCCAGCTGCATATAATTTTTCTTGATATAAAACTGTTAAAGGGAAGAAATCACCTGTTCCAACTTTAGTACTAAAAACGCACGCAGATAAAACAGCAGTATCATCGAATCTAACTAATACAGAACCATTAGCTTGTTTAGCTAATTCACCAATCTCACACACAAACTTACGATTACCTAGATTGTATTCAAATACTTTTTTCTCACTCATTTACTTTTTCTCCTATTACGATTTTATGATTAAAAAGGGTAATTATAATTACCCCTATTTTTTTTACTATTTTCTTAAATTTAAAGCTTTAATTAATTCACGATAAGAAGCAATATTTTTTTCGCGTAAGTAGTTTAATAAGTTACGACGATGACCAACTTTCTTTAATAAACCACGATTTGAATGGAAATCATGTTTATTAGCTTGAATGTGTTCATTTAAACGATTAATTTCTGCAGTTAAGATAGCGATTTGAACCTCAACTGAACCAGAATCTTCAGGATTCTTACCAAATTTTTCAACTAATTTTGCTTTTTCTTCTTTTGAAATACAAGACATTTTATTTTCCTCCTAATTTAATTTTTCACCAATAACCTAGCTTAGCGTTGGAGATTCGCTAGACGAAGCAATTGGAACCTTTATTATTATACCACATTTTATATAAAAATACAATAATTATTTTAAATAATTTTATTATCATTTTTATTGTTTATAGTACTTTAAAAAATAAAACTAAATATAAATATTATATAAAAAAGAACTTAGATGTTCTAATCTAAGTTCTAGCTTTTTTATTTAAAATCTATAAGATAGTATTATTTTTTTATACTTT
>JAZNJG010000200.1:0-8282 GCA_045577945.1 Bacilli bacterium
GTCCTCCTCGCGTCGTAGGGTTCGCACGGCTTAAAATTGTGCTCACCAACTATCCGCTCCGAACCAAGTTGGTTCGCCTCAAAACCACACTATCCAACAAAAAAATCCTCCATAAAAGGAGGACTTTTTTGTTGGCTGGAGACGACGTGCAGTTTCCGAGTAAAAATATTTTGTATTTTATTAATGAAAATATTGTTTTGTAAAATTTCTTAATATAAACTTACATTAAAGAATGAAAATAAAGAAAGATTATAAAATGGCACAAAGTAAATCAATAAATAAAGATTTGACGAAATTAACAGTATTTGAGCAATTTAATATCTTAAATAACCAAATGGAATGTCTGTATGGGTTGATTGCTAATACACATAAATTTTATAGTGTTCTGAGTTCATCTATTGTTGGTGTTGCCATTCTTCTGTATTCAAATAATATTTTGCCAACTAATCATTTTAATTACCTGTATTATATCACTATATTAATGTATGCCGTATCTATTATTTGGTACCGAAATTTAGCTGTTTATTGGTTTGATCTAAATAACAAGAGTGCAGAATATAATGAATTTATAAAAAAGAACAAGATAATAAGTATGTATAATTCTTCTGTTCTGGTAAATACGAGAAAAGTTAATATGGTTATACCATTTCTTTTGGGAGGAATTATTTGTATCACATTAATTAAATATTCTACCTATATGTCATGGTCTGATTACTTATTTAGCGGATTATATATTTTGTTATTTTATTTAGGGTTTTTAAGAAAAATTAGTTGGCAGATAATCAAGTCATTATAGAATTTAAGCTATTAATTTTTGCAAAACTATTTTTCGTAGTCACCACTCAACCTCGCTAAAGTCTTCAAGATTATCAAGTGCTACATTTTTCCATTTCTTATAATTGGTACAAGAGAGTAGTTTATCAAAAGGAGCTTTTACTTTATATTCAAGCACTTTATCATTAAGTTTGCAGTCAGATATTAAAAGTTTAAGCAACTGATTTTTGCGAGTAGATGAGGCTTTATCAAAAATTTCAGAGATATTGCAACTCATAGACATAACTTTGCAAATGCTTTCTTTCATTGTGCTATCTATAGTTTTATATTTTTCTGCAGTAGCTTCTAATTCTTGACGTTGTTTAGCAATTTGCTCTTGTTTTGCTTCATATGTTGCTTGAGGAAGCTTTCCTTCTAAATAAAAATCAAGCAAAGCATCTTCTTTTGTTTTTAATTCAATATAGGCTTAAATTTGTCTGCTAATTGACTTTGTATTTAATAATCATTGGGCTTGAATTGTAGTATTCCAAGCCCTTAATAAAAGAAACTTCGCTATTGTGAAGTATTATAATGGAAAATATTCGGTAGTTGAAGTTTAGAAAATAACAATTTTCCGAAAATTAGATGTAAAAAATATTTGATTTTTATAATAAAATAGGCTATCACTATTCCACTAATAAAAATTATGATGTTAAACTATTAAAATATTATAAATTATGGTTAGAGAAGAATATCTTAATCTGGAATTTATGTACAAATTCATAAATTCTTTATGTAAACGTGATGGCTATCATATGACAAATTTTGAGTTTGGAAAAATGTCATATTATAGAGAAGAAGACACTCCTTTTGTGTTAAGAAACAATATGGGTTATAATATTGTTTACAAGTTTGATGCATGGAAACTCCCAGAACAATTTGATTTAAATATAGAAATTTGGCTTTATGAGAATGATGAACCTCTTAGAAAACAAACTAAAAGCAAAACATTTTGCTTTGATTTGCATAGTGAATGTATTGTAGAATGTTGCAAAGGGATTTACGAGTTCCAACCTAATCCTTCTTTCTTCAGGTTAGATAATCAATTGTATTATGCAATTTATAATCAACCCAAATCATTACCTTTCCATTATAGTAAAGGACGAGATATTAAAGATATCAAAGAATATATGGAATATATGGGAATAGATTGCTATAATATTCTATCTGTTAGTGACGTATTGTATGAAATCACAAGAGAAAAGCGCAGGTCTGAGAAATATTTTAAGCATCGCATCGCTTATAAGAGTAAAGAAGAAGCTAATGAGTGTATTCACAATCTTTTAAGCAAACCTCATAAATGCGACCAGTGGTATAATATTGAGTATTATTGGCGTCTTAATATACACAAAGACGATGCTCCAGTATTCTATACAGATAATGTTTTAGAACTAACTATTCCATTGGCAGAAGATATTAAAAAACTTCGCGAGCGTTTGGATTGTTCTTTAATAACAATTTATCATTGTTTTGGTGTGATGTTTGGTACAATACAAACTTTAATGCAACAAAGATTGGAAGATTTAACTCGTATTATTCGTTTGGAGACAGAAAACATATTTAAATTGCAGGTTACTAATGGTGTGGACAGGTTTTATGACATTTTAGACGAAGAAATTGGTAAATTAGAAAATGTTGCAGATGGATACCTTGAAACTGTAAAGGATATAACCGGGAAACCCAATAATTTGGGAGAGAGTGCGTTTAAAAATTATCGTTTAGAAAGCGATAATACTTATAGACGAATAATAACAAATATCAAAACAATGCGACAAGAAACTTTGTCTGTTGATTCTTTGAGTCAACTTGCAAAAGATTTTGATTTATTAGAAGCTCAAATAAAATCTCTACAAAGAGTTTAGGAAACTAATTCTAACAATCATTACAAAACCCCTCACAAATTTATTATTGTGAGGGGTTTATTTTATTCTTTATACTACAAATTATCTTTATATTGGTAATAAATTGGTTTAGTAATTCTATATTTTTTTAAGAATTTCACATACACGAACTTTATTTTTTAGTATTTATTATTGCAAGAAAAATATTTTATTATCAATCCAACCTTTCACATAGCTATGTCAGAAGTCCAACCTTTGCAAATTTTTGCAGAGGTTGCTTTTTATGCTCAAAAATGGCTAAAATTAGCTAAGCTATTGAAAAATAAAGAAATGAGTTCTAAGATGCAGTGAAGAAGTTGCCGAAACGTCCGCCATTAAATTTTTTTGAAATGGGTATGCATATCGGTGATGAACTCGTTTTTGTTAATAATGCAAATATTAAGGTTGTGATTCAAGAAGCTAAAAAAGTTACTTATGAAGGTGAATTATATTCGTTAACCGCTTTAACAAAAATGTTGCTAAATAAAAGTTATGATGTTCAGCCTACGTCATATTGGACTTATAATGGGCGTAATTTACACAATATTTACGACGAAACCTATCCATTGAATGAAGAATAATAATTTCATTTTTGCGACAACTATCTTGATTCTGTGAATTAATTAATCATATCTGGTTTGCCTTAGATTTAATCGGTTTTGAGTGCAGATGGTCGCAAAATATGTGCAACTTGTCGTAATTCTTCTGCGACGTGGTTGTATGGTTAGAAAATTGGGAATATCAAGTATATTCTTATTGCTTAAAAAAGATTATCTTGCATAATGAGATAATAAGAAGGAATAAGGAGAAACGTTGATGTACTTTGAAAAGATAAAAATCAATGATTTTAGAGCATTAAAAAATCAAACAATACAGTTAGGAAAATATCTGACAGTATTATCAGGTTTTAATGCAACTGGAAAATCAACAGTATTAGGACTTTTAGGTAATAGTAGTGAATTAAAAGTAAAAGAAGGAAGACCAATTAATTCTCCTCAATTTAGTGCTGATTTTAAAGATTTATTTATAGGTAGTGTTTTACACGATAGAAGTGGTTCAGATAAGTTTGAAATATTTATGAATGATGGTACGCAAATTGTTGATAGTCGCAAATATAGAATAACATGGCAAAATCAAGGTACCAGATTTAGAATTATTCCTTATAAAATAAATCCTGAAACAAAAAGAAAAATAAATGATGCTAAATTTAAGTATCCTGTACTATATCTTGGATTATCTCGTTTATATCCCTTGGGAGAATTAAATCCTAATAAATTTTCAAAACGAAAAATTACATTATCTGATGAAGAATCTCAGTGGTATAAGCAACAACATACCAATATTTTATCTTTAAGAGATGAAAATATATTGCAATATGATGATATTGCTTTACCAAGTATATCGTCTCGACATAAAATTAGCACAGTAACGGATACTTATGATAGCAATGCAAATTCTGCTGGACAGGATAATTTAGGGCAAATTCTATTATCAATTATGTCTTTTAGAAGACTCAGACAACAAGGAAAATTTACAGATGGTGGGTTATTATTGATAGATGAAGTTGATGCAGCCTTACATCCAATTGCTCAGATACGATTAATTGAGCTTTTAATACAAACAGCCCGAGAACTCAAAATACAAGTTGTAGTATCTACTCATAGTTTAACTATATTGGAAAAAATATGTCCTAAAGCAGAAAATGATACAAATCAAAATATCCAAGTAGTTTATTTTGATAATAGTAATAGATTACTTAATATTAAGAATAATATACCATACAATGACATTAAAAATAATTTACTTATACAAGTTAATAACTGTAAAGAATTTAAAATTAATGTATATTGCGAAGACAAAGAAGCGCAATGGATGGTTAAAAATATAGCACCTGAAATGGTTGAAAAGTTAGATTTTAAAGATGTATCATTTAGTTGTACTCAACTTATAGATTTATTAAATGCTGATCCAGAATATTTTTCTAGAAGTATTGTGGTGTTTGATGGAGATGTAAGAAATTCTCAATTAGAAAAAATAAATCCAGTATTAAGGAAAAATCAAACATTTATTGTTCTTCCTTCAACTAATTTAGATACTACTCCACAAGATGAGTTACTTAATCCAGAATTAGAATTATACAACTATATAAAAAATATTGAAGCAACTCATCCATATTGGGTGAATAATGATACAGAATTTAGTTATAGATATATTTCCGAAAATGGTCCTGATTCTAAAAGATATGAAAATCATGAAAAGAAAAGAGATAGAAGTAAAAAATGGTTTAATGAACACCTTTCTTATATAGAAAGTACATGCGTTATACAATATTGGGTTAAAGATCATGAGGATAAAGTGAGTGAATTTCGTCAAAAATTAGGAGAGATTATTAATAAAATATCAAGAAAATTGATGATATAATTTAAAATGAGGGTTTGTATGTTTAATAACAGTCCACTAAGATATCCTGGGGGCAAAAGTAGAGTTTCTAAGTTTGTTGGCCAGATTATTAAAGATAACCACATAGTTAATGGTAATTATGTGGAGCCTTTTGCTGGTGGGGCTGGAGTTGCTTTAAATTTACTTTATTCCAATGTAGTAGATAATATATATATAAATGACAAGGATTCTTCTATTTTTGCGTTTTGGTATTCTATATTGAATTATACAGATGCATTTGTTGATAAAATATTGAATACGTCAGTAACAATAGATGAGTGGTACAAGCAAAGAGATATACAACAATCTAATACCTATGATTTATTTTCTTTAGGATTTTCTACATTTTTTCTAAATAGAACTAACAGGTCTGGTATTATTAAAGGTGGTGTGATAGGTGGTGTTGAACAGTCTGGAAAATGGAAGCTTGATGTAAGATTTAATAAAGATAATCTGGTTAAAAAGATTCAACGAATAGCAGCCAATAGAGAAAAAATACATATATTTAATATGGATGCTGTAGAGTTTTTACAAAAAGAGGTGTCTAAATTAGATGTTTCAAATACGTTTATTTATTTAGATCCTCCTTATTATAAAAAAGGTAAGCAATTATATATGAATTTCTTTACCCATAACGACCATATAAAACTATATGAAACAATAAAAAAATTACCATACCATTGGCTTGTTTCTTATGATAACAGAAAAGAAATTAAAGATATATATAAACATAACCCGAAATTTACAATAGAATATAATTTGCGTTATACCGCTGGCCAAAAATGTTCAGGGCAAGAGATTATGTTCGCAAGCGATAATCTGATTTTTAATAAAATAGATCCTATAACTTTAGAAAAAATTGCGTAATATATTGATATATATTACGTCTTTTGATTTTTCATATAAATATTTCATGTATAAGCGCGCTATATGAATAATATGTGTATATGTAAATTATGTTTTTAACCTTTTTTTAGATAATAAGGATTAAATTCACTCTGACTTCGTTAACTATTATAAGCCAATGTGAAGAGAGAATAACAACGGTTTTACATTGTGATTAATAATGACGAAAATATTGATCTAAATTTTAGTAAAATGAGTGGATGTTAATAATGTTTTATGATGAAAAACACCAAGAACAAATACGTATTTTAGAAGAATTATGGGATAATCTACATAATTTAAATGACCTAGCTAAGATATATGGTATTGAAGATATATTTCAAGATAATGGCGCTAAAATATTACAACAAATTATATATATGAATTTGAAAGTTTTGCCTGGACGCGAAGGAAATGATGCCATTTCGGAAAGTGGAATAGAATGGGAGATGAAGTCAATAAATATTGAAACATCTGCAACAGGGTTTAGTACAAATCATCATACCAATCAAGCAATTATCAATAAATACAGACAAGTACCTTGGACTTTTGCTATATACCAAGGTATAAGGTTGCAAGAAATATATGTATTATCTCCTAAACAGTTAGAGCCAATATACCAAAATTGGGAAAATAAATTAAAAAATACAACCCATTTAAATAATCCTAAAATATCCATATCTTTTGTTAGAAACAATGGAACCAAGATTTATCCAATAGATGAGCATAATCCGATTAGCCCAGAAGAGGCAATTCTTGATTAATTATAAAATTATTTAGATTGATAAATTCGTCCTCTAATATGTTTTCGTAGATTTGCTTAGCATCATCAACGTCTTGGCAAAACCTAAAAGAAGAAGCCGCAACATATTCTTTTGATAATTCGAATCCAATCCAATTTCTACGAAGCTTTTCAGCAACAATTCCAGTTGTATTACTGCCTGCAAAAATATCAACGACACAATCATTTTCTTCCGTTAGAAATTTTATAAAAAATTCTGGTAACGACGTTGGAAATCTTGCTGGATGACTTTTTATTCCTAAAATTTTGCAGAAACGAAGATATTGCCCATTACTTTCAGAATTTGGAAATTGCAAAATATTACCAGGTATAGCTCCACCATTGTCCTTATTCCAAGAAGATAAATTTAATACATGACCAGAAGGTCGTACAGCTTTATCTTCTTTCATGAATTCTTCAGGCCTATTTAATAACCTTAACATCCTGTTTGAATAAGGTGTTAATACTTTAGAGATATTTGCCTTACATTGTTTAGGATTTTTACATAGCCACCATATTGTATTAACAGAGTTTTTTGCCCGTTGTTTTCTTTTGTTAACCCATTCTATTGGTGAAGGTAATGCAGATGGATTGTGCCAATAGAATGGTTGTGCCAATTTAAACCCTAGAGTATCACATAGCTCTATTAATAGCCGAAATTGATACAATGAATATGATGGTTCATTTTTGTTGTACGCACCACCTAAATCAATAACAAAACTTCCAGTGTCTTTTAACTTTAAATATACCAATTTTGCAAACGATAAGAACCATTTTATATATTCGTCTTGGTCTTTATTTCCGTATTCTTTTTTTCTTTGTAATGCAAATGGTGGACTTGTCATAATTAAATCAATGGAATTATTAGATAATAATTGTAAGCCAAGCAAAGAATCAACACAATAACATTGTCCATATTGTGTTTGGTATCCTGGGTATTGTTCTGTCGTATTTAAGAGATTCATATTAAAAACCTTTTGGTGAATTATATTTTTTTTATCATTTTTTTCAAGACTTTTTTGTAGTATACACAAATAAAATATTTACTCTTCCATATCAGCCTTAATAAACTTATGGGTTTTGTTTTTGTATGGGGAAAAGCGACAGATACCGCCGTGAGGGGTAGTGGTTTTCTTTCCGCAAAATTGGCAGAGTAGGGATTTAAAATTGCATAAATGCTTGAAAAGAAAGAAACTTATTATAACTTGTCCGTGTAAATGCCCGAAATGAGCCGTTTTTAAATGAACTCACACGGACTAGCCTGAAAGCCTTGCAAAATAAAGAAAAAGCCACCTCGAAAGGTGGCTTATCTGTTCTGGCTGGGGCGGCTGGATTGGGTACTCCCGCTCAAAATTTCGCGGGTCCTCCTCGTGTCGAAGGGTTCGCACGGCTTAAAATTGTGCTCACCAACTATCCGCTCCGAACCAAGTTGGTTCGCCTCAAAACCACACTATCCAACAAAAAAATCCTCCATAAAAGGAGGA
>JAZNJG010000201.1:0-2768 GCA_045577945.1 Bacilli bacterium
ATTGGATTTTCATCTAGGAATGATTTTAACACCCAAACTAATGAATAGAATGTTACACTACCATTATCTGTATAATGTGGCTCATATTTTAAATAACTACCAGCATCCATAAATACATCGGCTGCCAAATTATTTTCATCTTTAAAAATATATTTATTTAAATAATATTTCAAATCTTTGAATGTTCCATGTTTAACACGATAACTTAATAAACCACAATATACCAACGGCGCTAAAGTAGCAGATAGATGTTGTAAGTGACCAATATCACCCCAGTCAGTTAAAAGAACACCTTCGCCTTGATATTCATATGTATGCCAGATAGCAGCACTAATATTTTCTAAATAATCATATGTTCTTGTAAGTAATGAACACCATGATGTACTAGCTGGTGCAGCCATAAATCTTAAATTGCTGTCTTTTACTTTCTTCAAAGTTTTATCAAAAGGATATTGTGCATCATATCCCCAATCAATAAATATCATGTCTTTTGGAACTTTATCTAAGACATCATCATGATTTAGTAATACATCTCCCCATATTAAAGGTATTTTATTATACTTCAATATGATTTCTCTTGCCTTTTCAACAAACTCTAAATATACATTTCCTTTTCCAAGTTCTAAACATCTTTGTTTATTTTTGTTTAAACCCAATTCAAACGGTTCATCAAAATTCATATTAAAATATTTTGATTTCATGTGAGGAATCATGTCAGCGTACATTTTCTTAACAAGCTCCACTGAACCTTCATTCAATGGATTTAAAGTACTAGGTTTTCTCCACCTTCCCCATAAATTAATTCCATCAGGGCAAACGGCAAGTGACTTAAGTTCTTCTTTTTCTAACCACTCTGTCATATGGCCAAAGCCATTTTGATTAGGTACAAAATCTATAAACCTATCATTTGCATATTTTTCCAACTCTAAATATTCTTCTAAAGTGACATATCCATCATCAATTAAGTAATCTTTAAATGTTTTATACTCAAAAGAAAAACCCTCAACATATAATTCTAAATGATTCATCTTCAAATCAGCCATTAAATCAATTATACTCTTAATTGTTTCAGTTTTAGCAACTTTGTTACGACTGATATCAAGCATAAACCCACGAACCTTTGTAACAGGTTGATCATGAATTTCTACATGTTGAACGGTATTAACATTAATTAATTGTTTTAAAGATTGTATTGCATAAAATGCCCCAGAATCAGTACCATACGAAATATAGATTTTATCATCTACTTTCAAGTCATATTCATCAGGCTTTAAGCTCAAATTTTCTTCAAAAATAATAATCGCATCCTCTTTTGTTTTCACTTCTTTAACAGGACGATTAAACATTATAAAAGCGTTTACCATTTTATTTACAAAATAATAGCTTAATGTTTCAGGTAAATTTAAACTACCTAAATTAGTCTTAATTTTTGAAACATTGGGGAAAATAATACTCATAAAACTCTCCAATTATCATATTTTAAAAATAAGAAACAAATTAAACATATCTACTTCGAACATTTAATCTCTTTAATATTCATATTATAGCATAAAAACGTTTCCTTTTCAAGGTGTAAACTAAAATCATTTATTTCTTTTTTTATTTTTTTTTCGATATTTTTTTCTATATACTTTAAATATTTATTTGTTTTTAAGAGAATATTTCCTACATAATTGATAATTTTCAAATTCATTAATTATCTTACAAGTTAATTGTTTTTTAGCACCTTGTCTAAATAGAATATAGGATAAATATGAATTTTGTTTTCTTTCACCACACAACATATACAGATCATGTATGCAATTTAGAAAACTTTATAAATTCAAATACATCTCCCATAATTTTCATCTTCATAGGTTATATTCTTAAAATTATTGATTATCAATTTCAGTTTGTAGTTTACTGCACTTGACATTAAACACATATAACTTAATCTTTAATACTTAAATTAAAGCATACTCAACAAAAAAAGTCTGGATAAATTAAAATCCAAACTTTTTAAGCATTAATATCTTGTATCTTTAAACACATATTTAAATTACTTTATATTTATTATTTCTTTATATTTATCTATAAATATTTCATTTGCATATTCAAATAATTCTTTACTGTCATCAAAATCTTTAATGTGTTCAAACAATAAATCTTTATAATTACGTAATATATTATTGATCCTTGTTTCGCCATTATATATAAAATCATAATCCTTCATTTGATATAACATATCTATAGAACTTTCTGACAATTTAAATTTATCTTGATATGATGATAAATGCTTTATTCTTTCTTCTCTTGCTTCTAATCGTTCTTCTCTATCATAAAACTCATTATATACGCTTCTCATATATTCACTAAATACTGCATATATATTTTCAAAATTATAATTAGAATCAGTTTCTTTATCATTTCGAATTGGGAATGTAAACCCAATTGAACAGGCTGTACTATAAGGAATTTTACTTAGTTCTATACCATCAGGAATAGGGTAAGGAACATATCCTAAAGAACTATCACTATAAAAAAGCCCCTTCGCTATTCGACAATCATAAAAATCAACTAATTCAATAAAAAATGAAGATTCATCTATATCTTTATCATAGTTATTAATTAAAGTATAAATAAAATTTACAATTTTCTCTTGCACTTCATTATTTAAATAGACTGTGTTTGAATAAACATCATAGTAATTTAATCCGCTTGCTTCTAATAATCCTTCTAATAATGTCCATGAACTATATTCAAAAAGTCTTTTATCATTATTTATCTTC
>JAZNJG010000202.1:0-11889 GCA_045577945.1 Bacilli bacterium
TAAAGGTTTGTAATAAAAATATAAATTTATATTATTATAATAGATGTTATACGAATACTAAGTGATTAATAATTTAATATTAATAAAATAATATATAGAAGGTAGGTTAAGAATGGATAATAAAGTTTATAAGTTTGAACTCATTGATGAAGATGCATATGAACTTACGGAAGTTATAGATAATGTAGTAGTGAAAGTTCCTGAAAAATATAATTGCAAATATGTAGTAAAAATAGGTCCCTTTGCTTTTAAAAAATGCACTGTCTTGAGAAAGATTAAATTATCTAAAAATTTAAAAATTATAGATGATTATGCATTTTGTGAATGTAATTGGTTATCAGAAATTAAATTACCAAAGAATATTACGTATATTGGAAGAAGTGCGTTTGGTGCATGCACGAGTATTACTTCTATAAATATTCCTAAAGGTGTAACTAAGATACTTGATAGTACATTTGAAAGATGTAGAAGTTTAAGGTATATATCAATTCCTAATACAATCACATATATTGGAAGCTTTGCATTTCAAGAATGTAGAAGTTTAAGATACATAACACTACCCAAAGAAATTACTTGTATTGAGTCCCGTACATTTGATTTTTGTACGTCTTTGTATAGAATCGATATACCTGAAAATGTAACTCGTATAGAAAGATGCGCTTTTAGGTTTTGTAACAGTTTAAGATATGTTAAACTGTCAAAGAAATTAAAAAAAATTGAAGGTTATGCATTTTATCAATGCAGTGGTATCTATGAATTGATAATCCCTGAATCAGTTGATTATATAGGAGAATATGCTTTCTATAATTGTAGGAATCTAAAAACAATTCAAATACCAAAAGGTATAACTATTATAGAAGAGGCAACTTTTTGTGGTTGTGGTAATTTATATAATATTGAATTACCAAATAATATAATGAGCATAGGGCCAGAAGCGTTTATGCATTGTAGTAGGCTAAAAAATATAAAAATCCCATACGGTGTTACAACAATACATAAAAATACTTTCTCTTGTTGTTATGCCTTATCAAATATTGAAATACCAAATAGTGTAACTAGTATAGAAGATGAAGCATTTTCGTATTGTAAAAGTATAATTAATATAGAAATACCAGACAGTGTGATTAGCATTGGTAAAGAAGTTTTTAGAAGCTGTGAAAATTTAAGAAAAATAAAACTCTCAAAAAGTATAAGAAGTTTGGGAGAGAATATTTTTAAGATATGTGAAAATTTGGAAGAAATATTCGTTGATGAAAATAATAAATATTTTAAATCAATTGAAGGGAATTTATATACAAAAGATAAATCAGTATTGTTAAAGTATGCGAGTGGCAAGTCTGATAAAATGTTTATTATCCCTGATTCGGTTATATCAATAGCTTCTAATGCTTTTGATAGGTGTAATAATTTAGAGGAAATAATAATACCAAATAGTGTTAAATATTTGAATGAAATGTCTTTTTGCAGTTGTGAAAAATTGAAAATTATTAAAATGAGTTATAACATAAAAAATATTAAAGAAAATGTCTTTATAAATTGCCCTAATATTGAAATAAAATTGTAAAATGTGAACTATAATTTTAAATGTGCAATATTTATTATTTTTTGTATATATTATTAGTTTAACAGAAAATGTATATAATATATCTTTGTTAAATAAGAGAACTTATTTGTTCGAAACATATTAATTTATGTTAATGGTATATCAGTATTATAATAAAGAAGTATTTTAAAGGAGAAATATTAGATATGTTTAGAAAGAAAAAACAAAAAAAATATAATGAATTCGGCTTGGAGGTTATATCTGTAAATGATATTTTATCAAGAGTAAATAATATCCCAAAAACTGATCCTATTATTAAAAAGAAATGGATGAATGAAAACTGGGATAATATAAGTGAGTTTGACGAGAAGAAAAAAATAATCAACAGTTATCAAGTTGGTGAAGTTTTTGAGAATAAAGTTGGGACTAAAGTATATATTAAAGAAATTACTAAATATGAGATAATTTATAATTATTATCAAGACGATGATCATTTTGCTACTATTCATAAATACGATGAATATAGATTAATGAAAAATGAATTATCACTAAGAAGATTGGATTTTAAGAAATGAAAATTTTAAGATATATTTTAGCTATAATTAGTTTTCCTTTTATGTGGTTGTATTTTTACTTAAGACTAATAATCTGGGAGGATTTAATCATTAATTGGTTTTACTATATTGTTCGTTCTTTTAGTATTTCTAATATAATTGTATCTTTATTGATGTGTATATTATTCCATATTCTATGGATAATATCATTAGTGTTAGATGTTTTCAAAGGATTATTTTTAGCTATATTATTTGCTGTATCGGTTTCAAAACTTATTATTTCTGGTAATCTTACTAGGAAAGAAAATAATGATGATCTAGTTTAAGCAACAACAAATATAATTTGATTCTAGATTTACCTTTGTATTTACTCAATATTCATAATTAATGTATAATACATATTTTAATGCAATCATTATCAGGCGTAAAATTTTATATTTAATTGGCTACATATGTTAAGAATAATTTTTAATATTATGCGGTTTTATTCAATTTACAAAGCCAATTATTTGCGCCACACAACTGTAAAACTCGGGAATGAATAAATACACCATCAAACATATAAATCACCTTTATATATTATATCAAAAAATATAAATAATTTATAGATAAATGTACTTTTTTTAAAATAATCTTTATTTTTTAACTTCATTGTAGTATAATAATACAAATGAAGGGGATTAATTTATGAAACTTGATGACAAGGGGCTTTTGATTGTTCTTTCCGGACCTTCAGGTGTTGGTAAAGGAACAGTTAGAAAAGCTTTATTTAATAGAGAAGATCATAATTTAGTTTATTCGATTTCAATGACTACTAGAAGTCCTCGCGAAGGAGAAGTAGATGGAAGAGAATATTTCTTTGTTAGTAGAGAACAATTTGAAAAGAATATTAAAGATGAGAAATTTTTAGAATATGCTGAGTTTGTTGGGAACTACTATGGAACTCCTATTGATGAAGTAAAAAAACAAATGTCTTTGGGAAATGAAGTAGTTTTAGAAATCGAAATTGATGGTGCTTTACAGGTAAGAGAAAAAATGAAAGATGCAGTGTTTGTATTTATTGCGCCACCATCAATTAATGCATTGTACGATCGACTAAAAGGTCGAGGAACTGAAACTGATGATGTAATTAAGCAAAGAATAGAAAAAGCAAAAAGAGAGCTAACTTTAGCTTACAAATATGATTATATTGTTATCAATGATACTGTAGATAATGCTGCTGATCGTATTATGGCAATTATTCGTGCTGAACATGCCAAAACTGAGAGATCTATACATAAATATATGAGTTTATTGGAGGAGAAAAAATAATGAATAGTAATGAAAAAGAAGGAATGAGATATCCATCAATTGATAAATTAGCAGAAATTACTCATTCAAAATACAAATTAATTGTAGCTGCCGCAAAAAGAGCTAAGGATTTAACTTATGATAGCGAAAACAATAAGCAATTAGTTGATCATCCAAAAAGTGTAAAACCAATTGGAATTGCATTAGAAGAAGTTGTTAATGGTAAAATTGAAGTTATTGCACTAGATAACTCTGATTACTATGAAGAATAAAACTAAAGAATAGAATAATATATATTAACCATAGTTAATTTTTTTGTGACTATGGTTTTTTGTATTTTTATAAAATATACATTTAAAAAATAATATATAAAAGAAAATTTAAACTTTAAATATGCTACGATTTCTATTTATTTTTTTACTGATTTATGGTATTATATATAGAGGAGGTAAATTTATATGTATGCTAGTGTAACAATAAATGCAAGTGCAAGTTTTTTAAAAGATACATATGATTATCATATTCCTGAAGTCCTTGAAGAATACATAAGTGTGGGTTCAAGAGTGCTAGTTGATTTTGGAGTTCGTAAAACTTTGGGTTATGTCGTTGAAATAAAAGATACTTGTGATTTCAAAGGAGATATAAGAGAAATATCTGAAGTTTTAGACTTTTCACATGAATTAACGGCTGAACAAGTAGATATGGCTAAAAAGATTGCATATGATACTAAATGCCCATTAATTAAAGCTTTAGATGCTATGATACCTTCTTTCTTGAAAACTAAATATCGTAAGTTTGTAACGATTAAAAATTTTGAAGAATTAGACCCTAATATTTCTGTTTTATTTAATGGAAAGAAAAAGATATGTTTATCAAGTGAAATTATTGCAAAATATCCAAAAATAAAGAAAGAAATTGATAAAGGCAATTTAGAATTAGAATATGATGTTTATTCATATGGCAAGAAAAAATATATAAAATTATATTCAGTTAATACTAATTGTGAAAATATATATTTCAAATATACTGGGATGAGAAAAAAAGTAGTAGAATATCTTCTTTCTCGTAAAGAAGCTACAATTGATGAACTAAAACAAATCATTGGATGTAGTAATTATTTAGTTAATGACCTAGTTAATAAGGAAGTATTATATGTAAAAAGTGTACTTCAAAATATTAATGAAGAAAATAGTTCTAAACCTCCTTTGCAAAATAGGAAATTTGATTTTGAAAAGAATTTAATAAAGCAAAGATTTTCTGCTGGTAATCAAACACCATATTTGTTATATACAAATGATGATGATTTCAGCAATGAATTATTCTTAGATATTTGTATAGATAATTTAAAGAACAAAAAGAATGTCTTAATTGTAACACCTACACTAATTATCCAGTATAATATTTTCTATTATTTAAAAAGATATTTAAGTGGATATAGTATAGTTAATTTCTCAGGCGATATGAGTAACAATGATTATTATAATAATTATATGACTGTTAAAAGTGGAAATGCTGATATAGTTATTACTACAAAAATAGGAGTTTTTTCTCCACTTGAAAATATTGGTACAATAATAGTTATTGATGAAAGTAATTTCAATTATGTTAGTGAGATGACTCCTAAATATAGTGTTGTTGAGATGATGAAATATCGAGCTAAAATAAATGGAGCTAAAATTATATTGTCTTCAACTCCTTTAACAATTGAGAATTATTATAAATATTTTATGATGGAATATAATTTATTAAAGTATATTAAACCATGTGATAATAATGTGACGACAGTGAATATGTATGAAGAAGCTATGAATAATCGTTCGATTATTTCTTACAAACTTCAAAAAGCTATTGAAAAATCATTATTCTTAAATATGCAATCAATGCTTGTCTTAAACACAAGAGGCTATAGTAATCATTTGGTTTGCCCAAAATGTGGGAATGTTGCGAAATGTGATAAATGTAATATTCCACTTACATATTATAAGGATAAAAATGAAATAAAATGTAGATACTGCGGTAAAAAACTAGAATCCTTAAAGTGTAGCAAGTGTGGAGAAGATGATTACCAAATGTTTGGTTTTGGTTTGGAAATGGTTAAAGAGAAACTCCAAGAGCTTTTTCCTCAAGCTAGAATATTATTAATTGATAGCGGTACTTTGAAAGAATTTGATGATTATCAAAATGCGGTAGTAAAAATAGAATCTGGAGAAGTTGATATTATTATTGGAACAAGTAATATATTAGCACTAACAAATAATACTAATAGTTTAGATGTTGTGGGGATTTTATCTATTGATAACATTTTAAATACAAGTGATTATAGAGCTAGTTATAATGCTTTTTACATGATATATAATGCCTTGAAAAATAGTGATTTAATTATCCAAGGATATAATTTAGATCATTATGCAATTAAGCATGCCATTAATAATGATTTTGTAAGTTATTATAATGATGAAATAAAATATAGGGAAAATTATAATTACCCTCCATTTTATGAACTAAATAAAATAATCATTACTGGTGAGTACAAAGATATGTATTATTGTGCTAATTATTTTAAAAAAGCATACGCCACAATCTTTAAATCACAAGATTTAGTTTTAGGACCAACATATGTGAAGATAAAGAAAGGTGTGCAACTTATTATTAAGAACAATGATTTTGAAAAATTATCTAAGTTAATTGATGAAGTTGAAAAGAAGTTTGAAAAAAATAATATTCAAATTAGTTTTGAAAGATACACAAGATCTTTCTAATTTTATTAATTATGAAATTATATAAATTTAAAATCATGTAAATATAAATGTTTAGAAAAGGAAAAGATATGAAAATAGTATTTATGGGTACTCCAGAATTTGCGGTACCAATTTTATCAAAAATTTGTGAAGAACATGAAGTAATATTGGTTGTAACTCAACCTGATTATTACAATATAAAGAAAAAAAGATATGAATTTTCACCTGTAAAGAAATGGGCAATAGAGAATGGTTTAGAAGTATTTCAGCCGGAAAAGATAAAGAATGATTGCCAAAAAATATTAGACTTAGATGTGGATTTAATTGTAACTGCCGCATATGGGCAAATAATTAGCACTAAAGTTTTAAATCATCCAAAATATAAATCTATAAATGTACATGGATCATTATTACCAAAATATCGTGGAGGAGCACCAATTCAAAGATCAATAATCAATGGCGATGATAAAACCGGTATTACTATTATGTATATGGCCAAGAAAATGGATGCTGGTGATATAATTTGCCAAAAAGAATTACCGATACTAGATAGTGATACACAAGATACTATGTTTAAAAAGCTAAGTATTTTAGGTAGTGAAATGATACTTGGTGTGATAATGATGCTAGAAAATAACATGGTTAACCCAATCAAACAAGATGAAGATAAAGTATCTTTTGCATATAATTTAAATAAAGAAGATGAATTTGTTACTTTTGATAAACCAGCCCGTGATGTATTTAATCAAATTAGAGGATTAAATTCTAATCCTGGAGGATACTTTATTATGGATGGTCAAAACGTCAAAGTATATTCAAGCAAAGTTGCTGATTACAAACATGATAAAGAAGTTGGACTAATTATTAAAGTTAATAAAGATTCTTTTGATGTTTCTTGTGCTAGTAACACTGTTATTTCAATAACAGAAATTAAAATTCCATCAAAGAATAAAATGTTTGTTAGAGATTTCTTAAATGGACAAGGGAAGAATATCTTAACAATAAACAAAAAGTTAAATCAATAATGGAGTAAATTATGAACGAAAAAAGAATATATTTTTCTCGTGAAGAAATGTTTAAATTGAATAAAGATAGACTAGAAGAAAGAGGAGTAAAAATTGAAGATATCGCTCAGATAGCTTTCTCCCAACAAAGCAAATATAATCCTGATATTAAAATTGAGGATTGTATTCAATCAGTTGAAAAAATTCTTTCATATCGAGATATCTTTCATTTAGTTCAATTAAGTATCGAAATTGATAGATTAACTGAAATGAATGCCTTTAGATCTCCTATTCAAGAAATTATGATGGCTGATTTAGGAATGTTTGGTATAGATGAAATATTTGGATTAAGTATAGCTCAAATGTATGGAACAATTGGCCAAACAAATTTTGGAGATATTGATGTTAATAAGCCAGGGATTGTTAAGAAATTAAATGATATGGGAAAAGAGAATAATAAATCATGTCATACATTTTTAGATGATGTTGTTGGGGCGCTTGCGGCTGCAGCATCTACTAGAGTTGCACAAATAATTAGTGAGGAAACTGCAAAGAATAAACAAGGAGATAGTTATGAGTGAGAAATTATTAAACGAAGGTAAACTATTAAATAGTAATGGAAGAGTAAAAGAATCTGGTTACGCTAAATCTTTAGTAAAGGAATATGATAATAAAGATGTTAAAAGAAAACTAAGATTGAAAGAATGGGACTACTATTATATCTCAAATAATAATTTTGGTGTTATTTTAGCAATTTCTGATAACGCATATGTTGGTTACGGAAATATAACTATTATAGATTTAGAAAATAAATTAACTGTTTCTAGAAATAGTTTTAAATTTTTCCCAATGGGAAAAACAAATTTCCCTTCAACATCAAAAGTTGGTGATGTTAAATTTGAAACTAGAAAAATGAAATTAAATTTTGAAAACGATGGTTTTTCAAGAAAATTAAAAGCTAATTTTAAAAAGTTTAGAAATGGTATAGATCTTGTTTGTGATTTAGAATTATATGAAGAACCAGAAGATTCTTTTGTAAATGTTAAAACTTTTAAAAGAAAGAAAAATTTTGTTTACAATCAAAAAATTAATTGCATGAGATGCCAAGGAAAAATAGTAATCGGTGGTAAACTATATAAATTTAATCCTGAAAATTCTTTCGCAATGTTAAACTGGAGTAGAGGTGTTTGGCCATATTTTACTAAGTTTAACAGTGCAAGCTTGGCATCATTTGTAAATGGAGTTAAAGTAGGATTTAATTTCTCATTTGGTTATGGGAAAGATGATGATTCTCTAGAAAATATAATATTCTATAATGGTAAAATATATAAGATTGGAAAAATAAAATTCGATATCCCTCAAACTGAAAAAGGAAAAGATGATTACATGCAACCTTGGAAGATTTCATCAAATGATGGGAAAGTAAACTTAGAATTTAATCCTATAATTAACAAGAAATGTTTAATGTTTGGTATCTTTACATCAGTAAATTTGAATCAAGTGTTTGGTAGATATACTGGTTTTATTAAGGTTGATGATAAAGAAATAAGGATAAATGATTTAGCTGGTTTTGCTGAAAAGACTAAATGTAGATGGTAATACCATGAATGATTCAGAAAATCGAAATCTTAATAATAATCATAATCTAGAAGATAATCAAAATCTAGATGATATTCAAGATAATAGTAATCAAGATGCTAATATAACTAAAGATAATTATTTATCCCATGTATTATTTTTAATGGTGTTTGGCTTTATTACCTCTGGTATAGGGATGTATTTATTAGCAATCGATAAGTTTCTATATGCAAGCGTGTTATTTATAATTGCCATTATTATTCTTATATTAGCACTTATAATAGTAGTTAAGAATATTAGAAAAAAACTATAAGAAATTTTAAAATTAAGTCTTACGTAGAAAGGTTTTGCATACCTTTCTTTTTTTTTTGTATCTTAACGCCCATACAAAATAATTATTTATTAAATATAATACAATGTATGAGGTGAAATAATGTTAATAGAAGATAATATTAAAAATAATAAAAATAATAAAAATAATAAAGATAATAAAAATAATAAAAAAACAGTTTTAAGATTAGATAATATATGTAAATCATTTTATAAAGACAATAAAGAACTTATAGTATTAGATGATATAAATTTCCAAGTAACTGAAGGAGAAATAGTCGCACTAACAGGACCAAGCGGTTGTGGAAAATCAACAATCCTAAACTTAATATCTGGTTTGGAAACACCATCAAGTGGAGATTTTTATAAAGACGGAGAGATAGGCTATATGTTTCAAAAAGATCACCTATTTAATTATAGAACAGTTTATAGAAATGTTATATTAGGTTTGGAAATTAAGAAAAAACATAAAGATGAAAAAATGATAAATGAAGTAAATAGATTATTAGAAACATATGGTTTAAAAGAATTTGTAAACAATCATCCAAACGAACTATCTGGAGGAATGAAGCAAAGAGTAGCACTAATAAGAACATTAGCTGTTAAACCAGACATATTATTATTAGATGAACCTTTTGGAGCACTAGACTATCAAACAAAAATGAATGTGATTGATGATATATATAAAATAATAAAGAAAGAAAATAGAACCACTATTTTTGTTACGCATGATATTAGTGAAGCTATATCAATAGCTGATAAAGTTATTGTCCTTTCAAAAAGACCTAGCAAAATAAAAAAGATATATAATATTAATTTAACTATTAATGGTGAGAGAACACCTTTTGAGTCGAGAAAGGCTCCAGAATTTAAAGAATATTTTGATAAAATTTGGAAGGAGTTTACTGATGAATAGCAAAATTAATAATATTAAATCTAACAAACTAAAAAGTAAACTTCACTTAGTACTTACTCAAATAGCCCTTTTAGTATTTATAATTATTTTATGGGAATTTCTTGCATATATTAAAGTAATAGATACATTTTTATTTAGTTCTCCAAGTAGAATAATAAAAACATTATTTATCTATATTAATAGTGGTGAATTGGGAAAACATCTATTAATATCGGTAATTGAAGTAATCTTAGGAATGACAATAGGTTCAGTGTTAGGAATAATAATAGCCTCAATGCTTTGGTTAAATAAAAGAATTGCTAAAGTACTTGATCCATTTATTGCAGTATTAAATGCTCTTCCAAAAACAGCACTTGCTCCTATTATGATAATATGGGCAGGAACAGGTGTAAAGGGTATAGTAGTAGTAGCACTATCAATATTATTAATCATTACAATAATATCTGCTTATAATTATTTTAATAATATTGAAGAAGAGAAAATTAAAATGATGAAAGCTTTTGGTGCTTCAAATTTACAAATTCTATTTAAATTAATATTACCTAGCAATTACATAAATATAATAAGCATTGTAAAGATAAATGTTGGAATGAGTTGGATAGGAGTAATTGTGGGGGAATTTCTTGTCTCAAGAGCAGGTATTGGCTATTTGATTATGTATGGTGGTCAGATATTTAATTTGGATTTAGTAATGATGGGGGTCTTTGTATTAGCTATTTTAGCTTTCTCTATGTGGAAGATAATTGATGTCTTTGAAAAATATTTTATTAAAAAATTATGAACAATAAACTTATAAATTCATATAATAATAATGTAATAAAGGAGAGGAAACAAAATAATATTATGAAAATAAGAAATTTGTTTGTTATATTAATAACATTATTTGCAAGCATTGGTTTAATAGCTTGTAAAGAAGGAAAACAAAAAATAACAATTTGTGAAGTGGCTCATAGCGTATTCTATGCTCCAATGTATGTTGCTATAGAACTTGGCTACTTTGAGGAAGCGGGATTAACTGTTGAATTAGTAAATGGAAATGGTGCAGATAAAGTTATGACAGCTTTACTATCTGGGGATGCTCAATTTGGACTAATGGGGCCCGAAGCAAGTATCTATGTGTACTTAGAAGGTCAAGAAAATTATGCAATTAATTTTGCACAGTTAACAAGAACCGATGGAAGCTTTATTGTAGGGAGAGAAGAAGATCAAAACTTTAATTTAAATAAATTAAAAGGTAAAAGTATTTTGGGTGGTAGAAAAGGTGGAGTACCTGAAATGACTTTAGAATATGTTCTTAAGAAAGCAGGATTAACTGTTGGACAAGACGATGAAACTGTATTAGAAAGTGGTGGAGTATTAGTTCGTACTGACATTCAATTTGCAGCTATGGCAGGTGCATTTACATCAGGCGAAGGTGATTACACAACACTATTTGAACCTACCGCAACTTCACTAGTAAACTCTCAAAAGGGATATATTGTCGCTAGTGTTGGAGAATACGTTGGAGATGTACCATATACAAGTTTCAGTGTCTTGAAAAATTATATGAATGAAAATGATGAAACAATTCAATTGTTCACAGATATAATTTACAAAGGACAATTATGGGTATTAAGCCATACCGCAAAAGAAATAGCGGAAGTTATCCATCCTCAATTTATATCAAATACAGTAGATGAACTTACAACAGTAATGCAAAGATACATTGATATAAATGCTTGGTGTAATAATCCATATTTCAAAGAATCATCTTTAAATAATTTAATGGATATTATGAAAGAAGCAAATGAGTTAAAAGAAAATGTCCCATATAATAAAATTGTAAATACAAAATATGCAGAAAATAGTATGAACAAAAATGTAAAATAATAAAATAAAAAACAAATAATCAAGCGTTTTCATTACATAAAAAATTGACATAATAATATAAATGTAG
>JAZNJG010000203.1:0-2366 GCA_045577945.1 Bacilli bacterium
GATAAAGCAGTACCTGTATATAATATCGAAAAATTAAATAAAAAATTGAAAAAATCAAATAGGAAAAAGGATAAAAAATAAAAATGAGTTAGAAATTTTTAAATGCAGATGCCTTAAATATCAAAGATAACACTATAGCTAGCAATAAAACCACTACTGAAGGTAGATTGCAGGATATGGTACAAACATGTGCTGATTATTAGCAATTGTTTAATAATTGGGGCCCATATTTAGGTACCTGCCCTCATTGCGGATCAAATAACATTGAAGCAGATTATTCTATAACATTAACAAGTAATCCACCCCAATATAATTGTAGGTGTAAAGATTGTAAAGGTACTTTCTTTTCAGGTCAAATAAAACAACCAAATTTAATTATACCTGATGATATTACTACCCCATTTACACCACCTAATATTCCTTTTCAACCAATACAACCTGATAAGTATGGGATGAGAGAAGGTTGGATTTGTCCTAGATGTGGTAAAGTAAACTCACCAGATAGAGATTTTTGTGATTGTTCATCTGGAGGTGGTTGGGGTTCACCTATTATTTGGTGTAACAGTGAAGGCACATCAGCTGGAAAACCTAATGTTATGCCAAGCAATGCAATAAGTGGAAATACAACAGCTTCCTATTCTCTGGAGGCTTGTAATCTACATGAAAAGCCAAATCCTCCAAGGATTAAACCAATAGTATTTACTGAAAGTTTCTCCTTAAAAGAGGAAAAAAATTATGAAAATAAAACTTTAGGGGATTTAAATTAATTTATGAAAATATTTAGATTAGGAACATTTGAAACAAACTCATCATCAACACACTCCATTGCTATTTTAAGTAAAGAAGATTTTAATAAATGGAAGAAGGGGGATCTTTATATGAATGATTGCTGGAATGATCCAGATAAGATTCTTCCACAAGACTGTGAATTTGTTTGTAAAGATGATGTTATTAAATACCTTAAACATTATCATAAATATGAGTATTGTGAAGGTAATTGTGATATTGATGAATTGCTTTTTGAAGATGGTATTTATTCTTATGAAAGATGGGGGAGTGATTATGAACATGATACTACAGAATACACCACTCCTAATGGGGAACAATTAGTAATTGAGTGTTATTATGGCCAGGAATATTAATATTAATTATGATATGTTAAGAGGAAGGCTTCTAAAATATAAAAGAGAATATGAGGAAGAATTAAAATTACTGCATGAGGATTTTGAATCCTCTTCACTTTATATTAAAGGTCATCTTAAAATGCTTGATATCCTTCTTGATGATATTGATTCTATGGTAAAGTGGGTTGATTTTGAGAATATTTCTAGAGGAGAAATGAATAGCAATTCATTTGTACTAGATGTTGATCTTACTAAGGAGAATAATTGAAATATTAAATCTATTTTATAATAATCCTTTTGAAATTTTTAGATGTTGAGATAAAAGAAGAAAAATAAAATTGGGTCTAACTAAAAATAAAAAGAAAATAGATGAATTTTTGAAACAGTCTATTGATAATTATAATAAAGAAAATCCACCAACTATTAAAAAGAGGAAATGGAAGAAAGCTTGGGAAAGAAATGGAACTCGCAGACCTTTTCCTGCTCTGTATGAAGCACTTCAATTATATGGAGAGAGAATTTACTACCCATAGCCTAAATATGTTGAAGATGGTTGTTGTAAATGGTGTGGTAAGAAAATTGAGAATAAAAGAAGAAAAGAATTTTGTTGTAAAGAATGTTCTGATGCTTTTGGTAGATGTACAGTTTGGAATAGGGGTAGAGACCCATATTCATTGAGAATCTTATATAGAGATAATTTCACTTGTCAAAAATGTGGGCAATTTTTAGCTTATAAAAATGAGCATAATATTCACGTGCCAATAGATGATGGTATGGAAGTTCATCATATACAACCTGTTTGTGAAGGTGGAGATGATAGCCCAGAAAACCTCACTTCATTATGCATTGATTGCCATAAAGAAGAAACAAGAAAACAAAGAAGTAAAAATAAGGTGTAGGGAGAAATTAGTTGATTTCTTCCTTATTTTATTTTATAATATTATTAGAATAAAAATATTAGGGGTTTTTATGAAAAAAGAAATATTTGAAAATTTAGAATCTCAATTAGATAGTTTAATCAAAGAATGTGCATCTAATATAAAAAAATCTAGTAAAGAATTTGATTCTTTATCTTTATTAGAAATAAGGATTAAAGTAAAGAATTGTAAAGAATTGCAATCTAAAATAGATAGATTATTGCAAATAGATTTGTATCATTTTATTGGGATGGGGAATTTCATAAATATCCAAATGTCAAAATTTATATCAAAAATTAAAAAATTATCTAATTTAAAAAGTATA
>JAZNJG010000204.1:0-13203 GCA_045577945.1 Bacilli bacterium
ACTAATTATATGATTAATGAAAATTATTTATGTGATATTTATATATACTTATTATATATACTTATTATATATACTTATTATATATACTTATTTATTAAGTTTTTTATCAAGAGTATCGTAAACTTCGATGTTTGTCCTTTCGTGCATTAAAGGAGTAATAGAAATATAATTATTATTTATACAAGCTGTATCTAAATGGATATATTCTTTTCTTCCCTCAAAACACATTTGTCCTGTCTGAATTACACTATTATTATTTTTCAAAAATTCAGTTGAAAAGATAGGTCCTCCCTGTTTAGTAATTCTAATTCCATGGCTTTCGTACGGGAAGTTTACATTATATAAGTTCCATGAGTCAAGCAATTTATTTTCTTTTATATAATCCATTACTTGTTTAAAATTATCAATTGCCCCATTAAATGTATCCATACCCGTTGATAAAGCTATTGCTTTTTTTCCAAGTGATGAAGCTTCAAATGCGGCAGCTACTGTTCCAGAATACATTATATCTAAGCCCAAATTGTAGCCTTTATTTATCCCTGAAAACAAAATATCAAAATCATAATGAAGTCCAAAATATGCAAATCTCACACAATCTGCAGGGGTAGAATCAATTGAATAAGCAGTAACATCTTTAAATATTGTTTCTTTATTTACTAAGACTTCTTTTCTTAAAGTTAACGCATGACTTTTAGCACTTTGTTCTTGCATTGGTGCAACAACAAGCACCTCACCATAATCTTTTACTTTTTCAACTAATATTTTTAATCCTTCTGCATTTATCCCATCATCATTTGTAATTAATATTTTTATAGCCATCCCGTATTTTCTTCCTTAAATTTTTTTAGTTTCTTATCACAATCATTAATTAGTTTTCTCATCTCTTTTAAATTATAAACAGTTGCTCCACTAGCTCTTCCGTGTCCTCCCCCGTTATAATTAACCGCGATATCGTTTATATCTAGGAAACGAGATCTTAATCGTACTCTAATGCTGCCATCTACATTATCTATAAATGCTATCCAGATAAGAGAACCTTTAATTGAATCTAAAGAACTTACCATAAGTGATGCTTCATTAGGAGTTAGGCCATACTTATCTTGCATTGCTCTAGGTATGTATATATATGCCACCCCGTTTTTACTAATCTTCATTTTTTTATACACTTCGCTTTGAAGTTTAAAACTCGAGTAGTCTTTTAAATAAAGATTAGCATACAATGTTTCTAAATCTAGATTTTTTTCTAAAAGATAAGCAGCACACTTTAAAGTTTCTGGACTTGTAGAAGAAAATCTAAATCTTCCACTATCTGTTACCATTCCCATAAATAATAGTTTTGCGGCTTTTTCAGTTAATACTAATTCTTCTCGATTCTCTTTTGCAAAGTGAGCTATCATTTCACACACAGATGATCTTTCATCTTCCACCCAATTTATCACTCCATATGGTTCCACATTTGGATGATGATCTATCTTTATTATTTCCTTGGCAAAAGTATACATTTTATTAGAAATTCTCGCAGTGTTTGCGGTATCCACAACAATGCACAAACCATCTTTATAATAATTTTCATCATAAACAATATTTGTAAAACATGTGTTATTATCTTCATAATCTATAAAATTAAGACCTTCAGCAAAGTCATCTGCTAATACTTTTACTTCTTTATCTTTAAAAGAGGCTTTTAAAATTTCCCTCAAACCAAGGGATGCTCCGACGCAATCTCCATCAGGTCTTTGATGACGCGTTATGATTATTTTATTATATTCTTTTATCTTTTTTATAATATTTTTCATCATATTTTCCTTTTATATCTTTTTATATCTTTAATTATTATTTTAAATATTATTTATCTTTTAAGGTTGTTTACATAAATCATCTAAATCTTTTAGTAATTTATCTGCTTCCTCAAATGAAGCAACGGTAGTTCCACTTGCTTTTGCATGGCCGCCACCTCCATATTTAACTGCTATAGGATTAATATTATATTTATTAGATCTTATCTCAACTATTATACCCGTATCTTTATCTTCGGTAAAATTAACCCATATATCTACATTCTTTATTCCAGCCATTGTATTAACCATACTTCTTGAAACTGTGAAAAAATCAGTGTTTAATTCCTCTAGTTCCTCACTAGTTGTTTTAATATATGCTACATTATGTTCTGTAAATTTAATCTTTAAAACGTATTTAGCTCTTAATACAACCATTTCAAAATCATCTAAATACAAATTGTTATATATATCCAATATATCTATATTAGACTCTAATAATTTTGAAGCAATCGTAAAAGTTTTTGGTGTTGTAGAATCAAATCTAAATCTGCCGCTATCTGTTACCATTCCAGTATACAAACATGTAGCGGCTTCTTTACTAATCTTCATATTCATTTTTATAAGTAAGTCTGCCACCAATCCGCAGCAACTTTCAAAACTTTCATCGACAATTTCTAAATCACCAAATGATTCTCGTTTAATATGATGGTCAATCTTTATTATTTTTTCTCCTTTTTGATATCTCAAATCAGAAACTAGCGATGTTTCAGAACTATCTAAAATAAAAACAAGTGCGCCTCTATATGTTTCATCGCTTATTTCATCAATTTCTCCTATAAACGAATATCTGACACTTTTATCACCAACCGCATAAACTTTTTTATTTGAAAAATTATCTAATAAGGCTCTCTTTAGTCCTAATTGACTTCCTAGAGCGTCACCATCTGGTCTACTATGGCGATGTATAATTATCGTATCATACTCGCTTATTAATTCTAGTAACTTTTTTTCCATTATAAATCCTTTCCTGTATTTTAATTTCTTATTTTTTTATTTTATCACATACCTTATAAAAAGTAAAGAAAATATATTTTCTCAATTAATCTTATTTTTATTTAATTAATTTACTAATTGGTATTTTTTTATATCCTTTGCATATCATTTAGTAGAGGTGATTCAATGGCAGTTGTTTCTTACAATTCTGCAGAAATTAAATTATTAGCTAGACTAATGAGAGCAGAAGCTGAAGGTGAAGGTAAATTAGGGATGCTCATGGTTGGTAATGTAGGTATCAATCGTGTAAGAGCAAGATGTTATGAATTCAAAAAAATAACTTCTATTACAAAAATGGTATACCAAAGACCAGGAGGATTTGAATCTACTCTTTATAGTTATTTTTATCAAGCTGCTCGTTCATCAGAAATTACTTTGGCAAAAAGAGTAATAAATGGCGAAAGATTTACTCCTGCTACTAGAGCATTGTGGTTCTATGCTACTTATACAAGAGGATGTAAAGCAAAATGGTACAATCAATGGAACTCTGGAAAATATAAACATCATTGTTTTTATGCGCCAGTTCCTAGTCGTAATTGTTATTAAGGAGGTGTACAATGAATTATCAACAACCATTCTTTTATCAACAACCTTACCAGCAAATGCAACCTGGATATAATATGCCCTTTCAACCTTTCGTTCAACCATTTTCTCAAAACCAACTTGATGCTTTCGAAGAAACATCTTATATTGAAAACATTTTAAGAGACAATTTGAACAAGGTTGCAACTGTTTATATGAACTTTGAAAACAGCCAATGGGGTTCTAAGATATTCAAGGGGGTTTTAAAAGGAGCTGGAAAAGATCATATAATTTTAAAAGATCTTCAAAGTAATACTAGATATCTATTGTTAATGGTTTATTTAAATTATATTACTTTTGACGAAAGAATTGAATATGATTATCCCTATCAACAAAAAGAAGAATAAGACTAAGTCTTTTCAAGACTAAATCTTTTTAAGTTTGACTTAATTAGATTTTAAAGTCTTTTTTTCTTTTTATATTTGTGTTATAATTATCTTATGGAGGTATTTTGATATGTGTATTTTTTGTAAAATTGTTAACGGGGAAATCCCATCAAATAAAGTATATGAAGATGATAACTTTTTAGCTTTTTATGATATATCTGGAATGACAAAAGGTCATACATTGGTTATACCAAAAAAGCATTTTGACAACATCTTTGAATTAGATGATGAAACAGCCGCAAAACTTTTTGTTCTTGTTAAAGATTTATCTAAAAAGTTTAAAGAAGATCCAGAAGTTTTAGGTGTTAATATTGTTAATAATAACGGAGAAGTCGCTGGACAAACTGTTAAACATATTCACATTCATATTATTCCAAGGTATAAAGATGATAATTTTGATCTAAAATTCGAAAAAAAATAAAGGGGTTTTTAGCCCCTTTTTGTATTATTATTTAATTACATTGTTAGATAAATTAGTAAATAGCCTAAAAGATAGAATTCTAATATTGACAATATTATTATGCTTAATTCTAGTAATTTATCATTTGTTTTGCGTAGTTTTAAAATAATTGTGCTTATCAAAGATATGCTTATTAATGAAGCTCCTATTATCACTACTAATAAATCGAAGGGAATTAATAAAAACACACTTAATAAAAAGGAGATTAACAAACTAATTTTTCCTATTGTAGTTATTTGTTTTTTAAGTTCTCTTTTTATTTTATTTCCACAAAAAGGACAAAAATTTATATCATCCGAAATTTTATTTCCACAAAAAGGACAGTAGTTAATCACTTCAAATTCTTCTATATTTTTCATCATTAATTTCTCCATTTTATAAATTATTTATTTTAATGCATCTATAGGATTCTTTATACTCGCCACTATTGCGGGTATTAGACCTGAAACAATTATTAATATAATATTTCCTACAACTAAAAACATCAGATTTTTTAAATCAAAGATAATTAAATTTTCATTTACAACCGATGATGCATTACTCACATTTTCTTTTATTATATTTTGAACTAGACTATTAATAGGTTCTTTTATTAGATATGCTAATAGTATTCCTAACAACGCAGAGCACAACCCTATTATGAAATTTTCAGAACTAAATATAGCAACGACATCTTTTTTTCTAGCTCCAATACTTCTCATTATTCCGATTTCTTTTGTTCTTTCTAAGACTGAAACATAAGAAATTATGCCAATCATAATTGAAGATACTAACAAGGCAATTAATGCGAATATTACTAATACTTTTGTAAGTATCTCAATAAACGTCGAAAAATCTTTTGCTACTGAACTCATATAATCACGGTATTGCGGTCTGCTCAATGTTTTAAACTCTTCACTATTCTTTATATATTCTTCTATATATGTTCGATCCTCAAAAGAATCAGTATATATATCTATTCTATTAACAGTGGCGTTTGCACACATTTCTAACATTTGTTCTTCATAAAGATATTGAGCAGTATATACAGTAGTTCCATAATCAATTTCCTCAAAAGGTTTACCGGTTAAAACATTTTTATCAAGCCCAAATTTTGTTTGATCTTTAACGATATCAGATGAATTAGATTTATCTAATACATAAGTAGTTAATTCTTTTGCGTATATTATTCCTGAACTATATACATCGTATACAATATCCTCTTTTGCTCTTATTATAGCTGTTATTTCTATTTGATCAGCATTGTTTAATATTTCTTTATTAATTGTATTTCTACTATAATATCCTTTATCTTCATTATATTTATAATATAGTTCATTGTTTATTAAATAATATTTTTGTCCTATTATCTCATCAAACGAATATACATCTTTATCATTACTTAGTCCAATACTATTTAAAACATTTTCATTTATTGAATTGTATTTATCAACTAATAAAGCCACTTCATTATAATTATCCGGCATTGTTCCTGCTAAAGTGTCATACTCGCTATTCATAATGTCTAATGTATTCATTTCATAGAAATAACTTAGTGATATTTTACTTAATGAATTATCTACTTCTTTATATAGTTTCATTCTAATTGATCTATTATAATCAATTATTGTATATTTTTCTTTATCAAGGTTGTTAACCCTTTCAACAAATTCTTTAGTCATTGTATCTTTATGTTTATAGATAGTTTCTGATTTGTTAACTAAGATTTCATCTGTATTTGGGTATTCCACTTTTAGTGAACCATTATTGGAAGTTGTGGATGAAACGCTATAATTAGAAATAATTATTGGATTTCCTGTTAACATCTCTACCTGAATTTTTTCAATATATTGGGAAACTCCTCTTGACACAGATATAACTAATGCGACAGAAATTATTCCAATACACCCCGCAAATATCGTAGCTAGCGTTCTTATTTTCTTAGTAATTATATTTTTTAAACTTAGAAAAAGACCTAAATATAAAGGCATATGAGTTTTTTCAGACTTTTTTTCTTTATCTTTTGTATTTTTTAGTTTTTCTATATTTTCTGTTATATTATTATTTTGTTCTAATAATATATCTTCACATATTTTGCCATCTATCATCTTTATAATTCTATCACTATACTTTTCTGCTAACTCCACATTATGAGTTACCATTATAACCAATGTATCCTTAGAAAGAGCTTTTAATAATGTGGCAATCTCATTAGAAGTTTGAGTATCTAAAGCTCCTGTCGGTTCATCTGCCAATATAATTGATGGGCTATTAATAATTGCTCTTGCGATTGCAACTCTTTGTTGTTGACCTCCAGATAATTCTGTAACATTATTTTTTTCTTTTCCTTTTAATCCTACTTTAGCTAATACTTCGTATACTTTTTTCTTTTTTTCTTTTTTCTTTAATTTTGTTAAATCTAATGATAATTTAACGTTATCAAAAACTGATAAATGATTTATCAAATTGAAATTTTGAAATACAAAACCAATGCTATTATTTCTGTATTGATTCAAATCTAACTCTTTATAAGATATATTATTATAATATATTTCTCCACTCGTTGGTGAATCTAATCCCCCAATTAGATTCATTAACGTTGTTTTCCCACATCCACTAGGACCACTAATTGTAATAAATCCTCTTTCCGGAAAGTGCAAATTTAAAGCATTCAACACTTTTGTTGAGGATTTTCCGTTTTTGTAATCTTTATAGAGATTTTTTATCTTTATCATATGTCCTCCTCTTTTTTAATAAATTATACTATCTTTACACCATATATTCAAGACTCTATTAAAACTCGATGTTATTTTTACAAAAAAAAGGCATTTCTGCCTTTTTTATTCATCTTTATCTTCTTTATTGTCATCTAGGAATTCGTATTCTGTATCATATTCAAAATCGTCTCTTCCACCCTCACCTTCACCATTTCCATCTTCTGATCTCGGAACAATGGCAATTGATGCAGCTGTTTGACCTTCGTTTAATTTAATAATACATACTCCTTGTGTATCTCTTCCAATAGTTAGTATTTGATCTAAGTGTGTTCTAATTACCATTCCCTTATCAGTTATAACAAGCAAGTCTTCATCTCCTCTAACCGTTGTTAGAGCAATCATTTTACCATTTTTTTGAGTAATATTTAAGGCTTTTACACCTTTACCTCCACGGACTTGTACTCTAAATGCATCTACATTTGTTCTCTTGCCATATCCTTTTTCAGTTACAATAACTATTTCATCACCATCTGTGTTAACTATAGCCATTCCGACCATTCTTTCTCCAGGTTCAATCTTAAGACCTCTGACACCTGCTGAAATTCTTCCCATTGGTCTTATTCCACTTTCACTGAATCTAATGCCTTTACCATTCGATGCTCCAAGAATTACATCTTTTTCACCGTCAGTAATATCAACTTTAAATAACTCATCTCCATCATTTAATAAAATCGCTCTAATTCCATTTGTTCTGATGTTACTGAAAGCGGCAATTTCTGTTTTCTTTACGATACCTTGTCTTGTAGCGAAAATAAAGAATCCTTGTTGATTTTCTACATCAGCAGGTACATTAAGAACTGTTGCTAATGTTTCCCCTTCATCAAAATTCAATAAATTTACTATTGGCAACCCTTTTGCTAATCTACTTGAATACGGAATTTGGAATGCTCTCAACTTATATATTTTACCAATTGATGAAAAGAATAGTAGATTATCATGAGTTGAAGTAAAGATTACTTTTTCTATATAGTCATCATCGCTTAATTTTGCTCCAACAATTCCTTTTCCGCCTCTGTTTTGAGCTCTGTATGTATCTACAGTCATTCTTTTAACATAACCTTTGTTAGTTACAGTAATTATCACATCTTCAACAGGAATCAAATCGGCATCTTCAATTACAAGATCATCGCTCAAACTGATTTCACTTTTTCTTTGATCACCGAATTTTTCTTTTATTTCGGTTAATTCCTCAACAATTATATCTAATTTTCTATTATGATGTTTTAAGATATCTTTATAATTTGCTATATCTTTTCTTAAAGATTGTAATTCATCTTTTAATTTGTCAGTTTCTAGTCCTGTCAATCTTTGTAATTTCATATCTAAGATTGCTTTTGTTTGAGCTTCTGATAGATTAAATGTCTTCATTAATCCTTCAGTCGCTTCTTCTGTTGTCTTAGATTTTTTGATAATTTGAATAACAAGATCAATACTTCCTAAAGCAATTAACAACCCTTCAATTATATGAGCCCTTGCTTCTGCTTTATCTAAATCATATTGAGTTCTTCTTGTAATAACTTCGATTTGATGCTCTAAATATACTTCTAAAACTTCTTTTAAGTTTAGAACTTTAGGTTGGCCCTTAACCAAAGCTAACATATTTATTCCAAATGTAGTTTGTAATTGTGTATGTTTATATAAGTTATTTAAGACAACGTTAGGGTTTGCATCTTTTCTTAGTTCAATTACTAACCTTGTTTCTTTTTTTGATGACTCATCTTGTAAACCAACAATTCCATCAATCACTTTATCTTTAACTGTATCAGCAATTCTTTCCATTAATCTTGTTTTTTGAACTTGATATGGAATTTCTTTAATAATTATTTCAGTTTTTCCATTTCCCATTTCATGAATTTCATGTTTAGCTCTTACTGTAAGAGCTCCATTTCCTGTCATATAAGCTTTTCTCACTTGAGAAAGCCCCATGATACAACCTCCTGTTGGGAAATCTGGACCTTTTATATAATTCATTAAACCTTCAATGGAAATGTTAGGATTCTTTATTAATGCTAATAAGCCATCTATTACTTCTGATAAATTATGTGGAGGTATGTTTGTAGCCATCCCTACAGCAATACCTGTAGTTCCGTTAACCAATAAATTAGGAAATCTACAAGGAAGAACAAGAGGTTCTCTCTCTGACCCATCATAGTTATCTGTAAAATCAACTGTATTCTTTCCTAAATCTCTTAATAATTCCATCGCGATTTTACTCATTCTCGCTTCTGTATAACGCATTGCGGCTGCTGAGTCTCCATCAATACTACCGAAGTTTCCTTGTCCATCAACCAAAGGATATCTGTAACTAAAATCTTGAGCCATTCTCGTCATAGAATCATAAATTGCTGAGTCTCCATGAGGATGATATTTACCCATAACATCCCCAACAATACGTGCTGATTTCTTATATGGTTTATCAGAATCCACACCTAATTCGTCCATAGCATATAAAATACGTCTATGTACTGGTTTCATCCCATCTCGAGCGTCTGGCAGTGCTCTAGATATGATTACACTCATTGCGTAGCTTAAGAATGATTCTTTCATTTTTCTTGATAAATCTACTTCTTTTACTCCACCATTATGATGTCCATCAACGATATTGTCTTCAGGATTTTCTATTTTTTGCTCTTTCACATCAAAAGCTTTATATTTTTCATCTTCTTTTTTTGCCATATTTTACTCTCTTTTCTAGAAGTCTAAGTTTTCTACATAAACTGCATTTTCTTCAATAAACTCACGTCTAGGAGCTACATCATCTCCCATTAACATGCTAAATACAGTGTCAGCCTCAATAGCGTCACTTAAAGTCACTTGTAAAAGTGTTCTATTTGCGGGGTCCATTGTAGTCTCCCACAATTGTTCGTAATTCATTTCACCTAAACCTTTATATCTTTGAATATTCGGTTTAGATGATTTTGAGAACGTTTCTAAAATCTTTTGTAATTCTTCATCACTATATGCATATTCCACACGTTTACCTTGACTTATTTTATAAAGTGGTGGTTGTGCAAGATATATATATCCTTTTTCAATAAGAGGTTTCATAAATCTATAGAATAATGTCAATAGAAGTGTTGCAATATGTGCTCCATCGACATCGGCATCAGTCATAATTACAATTTTATGATATCTTGCAGCTTCTATATTAAAATCATCTCCAATACCTGTTCCAAAAGCTTGAATCATAGAAATAATTTCTTTATTCCCTAAAGCTTTGTCCATTCTAGCCTTTTCTACATTCAATACTTTACCTCTAAGAGGTAGTATTGCTTGAAACTCACTATTTCTACCTTGCTTTGCTGAACCTCCAGCTGAATCCCCTTCGACTATGTATATTTCACATTTAGAAGGATCTTTACAACGGCAATCAGCTAATTTAGAAGCTAATCCTAATGATTCAAGAGGGCTTTTCCTTCTAGTTGCTTCCCTAGCTTTTTTGGCAGCTAATCTAGCTCTGCTTGCAAGCAGAGACTTTTCCACAATATCTTTGGCAGATTGTGGGTTTTCCTTTAAAAAGGCATCTAATCCATCAGTCAAAACTTGAGAGGCTATTCTTCTTACTTCCGTATTTCCAAGTTTACCCTTTGTTTGTCCTTCAAATTGAGGATCAGGATGACGACAGCTAATGATAGCTGTTAACCCTTCTCTTACATCATCCCCTGTTAGAGATTCATCATTTTTAAATAATTTATTTGTTTTACCATAATTATTCAACACTCTCGTTAAAGCGTTTCTGAAACCTTCTTCATGTGTACCACCTTCTGGGGTATGAATATTGTTAACGAAAGAGTATATCGAGCTATTATAATCGTCTGTATATTGCATAGCAATCTCAATTTCAATTTTTTCTAATCCTTTTGATACATAGAATATCTTACTGTGGATAGGATTGCTACTCTTATTACTATTTAAAAATGCTACATATTCTATTATTCCACCTTCGTAGTAATAAGAAACCTTTTTTGGATGTTCTGAATTTCTACTATCTATCAAAGTCAATCTTAATCCCTTATTTAAGAATGCACTTTGTTGAATATGAGAACGAATTGTTTCATATGAGAAAGTTGTAGTATCTTTAAAAATTTCAGCATCAGGTTTAAATGTAACTTTTGTACCATGATCTTCAGTTTGGCCAATAACTTTAAGTTTATATTGTCTTTTACCACGTTCAAATTCTTGTTTAAAAATTTTTCCGTCACGCTTAATAACAACTTCAAGTTTTTCACTTAACGCATTAACTACACTGGCACCTACACCATGCAAACCGCCTGATACTTTATATGATGAACCATCAAATTTACCACCAGCATGAAGAATTGTAAATACAGCTTCTGCTGCACTTTCCCCTGTTTTTTTATGAATACCAGTAGGAATACCTCTTCCGTTATCGGTAACAGAAATAAAGCCTTCTGGTAATATTTCGATTTCGATATGAGTACAAAATCCTGCTAACGCTTCGTCAATTGAGTTATCCACAATTTCCCAAACACAATGATGTAACCCTCTCTCACCAGTAGAGCCAATGTACATCCCAGGTCTTTTTCTTACCGCCTCTAAACCTTCTAATATCTGTATATTCGAACTTCCATATGTATCTTTTGACATATTTTCACCTCTCACAATTATTTCTTAATTTTAATTATATTATATTCTCTACAAACATTTTCCGAAATATTATCAAGTGTTGTCGTTGTAATGAATATTTGCTTAGCTTTATCCAAAACATTCATCAAGTATATTTGCCTTTCTTTATCAAGTTCTCCAAACACATCATCTAGTATTATTATTCCATTTTTACCATATTCTTCTAAAACACGATATAAACTTAATTTAACTGACAATGCTAATGTTTTCTTTTGTCCTTGAGACCCATAAGAATTGGCATCTTTATCATTTATAAATATTTCAAAATCATCTCTATGAGGTCCACAAGAAGTATTTCCTGACACAACGTCATATTTTTCTCTAACTCTCATTTCTCTTTCGTATTGTTCTAAATAACAATTCGGTACATACCTTATATATCCTTTTTCGTTATTATTAGATATTTCTTGTACGTATTTGCATAAATATGTATTAATCTTATCAATAAAATTTTTTCTTTTTTCAATAATAATCTTCCCTTTAACAATTAACATTTGTGAAAGAGTCAAAAGCATAGCTTTTTGATTAGCATTTATTGTGTCATTGATAATATTTTTCAAAAATTCATTTCTTTCTTTTAGTAACTTATTGTATTCAATAATAGTATTTAAATAATTCTTATCAAATTGACTAATACTCATGTCTAAAAATCTTCTTCTGTACTTTGGATCTCCAGTTATCATCCTTAAATCTTCTGGAGAAAAAGCAATCGCACAGAACTCACCAACAAAATCACTTAGATTTTTATAAACCACTCCGTTTTTTGATATTTTCTTTCCATCTTTAGAATATACTATAGATAAAGCACTCTCGTTTTGTTCGTTTATTTTTCCAGAAACACTATAAAACTCTTTACCTTCAGTTATCATTTCGGTATCGCTTGCGCCTCTAAAAGATTTACAAGTCAGAAGTACGTAAATTGCTTCTACTAATGATGTTTTTCCTGAAGCATTACTACCTATGATTATATTTATACTGTCTTTAAATTCATAATGTTCAATATCATAACATCGGAAATTATATAAATCAACACTTTTAATTTTCGACATTATTTTCTATTCTAATCTCCCATTCGTTAGTCTTCACTAAATATCCGCCGTAAATTTTTCGTCCTCTTCTTTTTTCAAGTTCACCATTTACGTAAATATCTTTGTTTTCGATATAATCTTTTGCTTCTGAACCATTCCCAATGATTCCCGCAAGTTTTAACAATTGGCACAATTTTATATACTCAGTTTTAATAAAAATTTTAGTTTCCATAACTCATCTCCTAATATATATATTATACCACAAATATATTCTTTTTTCCAGTGTTTTTTTTACGATTTTCAATTTTTACCTTTATATTTCCTCCACAATTGATTTTTAATTTTTTTACTATTTTTCTGATTTTTTATAAAAATGAAATAAGGCGAAATTTCAACCTTTTAATTTTAGTATTTGCGGTTTATTAGTTTATATCTATTCGTTATTTTTCATATGTTTTTTGAAAGTGCTCTTTCTATATTATATATATACTTTGATTTGATTGTTTTTTTTAT
>JAZNJG010000205.1:0-2072 GCA_045577945.1 Bacilli bacterium
AGTTTCTGATTATATTTTATTTTCTATTTTCAACTTCTTCTAATTTATCTTTTAATCGATAAGATTGCCCTGTTATTTTAACAACATTAGAATGGTGTAATAATCTATCTAATATTGCATTAGCTAAAGTATTATCACTAAATATTTCACCCCATTTTGAAAATGGTTGATTTGTAGTAATTATTGTTGAATGTTTTTCATATCTTCTTGCAATTAACTGGAAGAAAAGATTTGCTCCGTCCTTATCTACAGGTAAATAACCTATTTCATCTATTATTAAAAGAGAATATTTACAAAAGTTTTTTAGCCTTTGTTCTAGCCTATTTTCAGCATGAGCTTTTTTTAGCTGAAGTATTAAATCATGACATTGTATGAAATACACAGAATATCTTTTTTTAGCAGCTGCAACGCCTATTGCTGTAGCTAAATGAGTTTTTCCTACACCACTAGTTCCAACGAAAAGAATATTCTCATTATTTTCTAAAAATCTTAAAGTTTCCAAATCTAAAATTTGCTTCTTATTTACACTAGGTTGATAATTAAAATCAAAATCTTTTACTTCTTTTTCAAATGGGAAGGCAGATACAATAACTTGTAATCTAGCAGCTCTTTCATCTCTAAATTCAATTTCTTTCTGTGTTAATTCATACAATGAATCAGTCAAAGTTATATCTTTTCCTTCTATAGCAGAAAGATAATTAGGCAAATAACTTACCATTTTATCTAGTTTTAATGTTTCTAAATTATTTATTAATTTATTGTAATTAATCATTTTTATTTCAACTCCTTAACTTAAAAATATATCCATTTTACTTAAATTTTCTTTGATAAATTCATCAATTTTCTCATCGGTAGCACCTTTTAGAGCATCTGACCTTAATATTTCATGAACATGTTCTTTTTTGTAATTTAAATATTTGTCAGAAATTTTATGCGTAGCAATTAAATCTGTTGTATAATATATATTAAGAGTATCTTCATTTTCGTAAACTGTTAGGTACTCGCCAATATATTTAACAGGAACAGAATATTTATGTTTTTTATATGTAATCATAGATTCATTAGAAACCTTGTAGCCTTTATTTTGGCGGAAATATTGGCTAATGCAATCTGCAGGAGGTAAAGAACTTAAATATTTCTGTTCCTCCTTTAATCTATCGATAGGTTTCTCAACTAAATTAATATCTTCATTATTTATTTCAATCATTAAATTATTTACGATTACTTCTAATTCTTCAATAGTACTAAATTCTTTATTATATACTTTTAAACGATCCATTAGTTTAGCAACACATTCAACTTTACCTTTAGTTTGAGGTCTATATGGTCTACAAGTATTAACAACAAAACCCACATCTTTAGCAAATTGTGCAAACTTTTTATTAATTACAACTGCACGATATGTAGAAGAAAGTCTATCAACAACAGTAGCCATATTATCAAAAAGTATCTCATGAGGTACTCCACCAAATTCTTTACAAGCGTGTAAAATACATTCAAACAAAGTATCTTGAGTTCTATCTAAAGTTAATTCAATATATTTATATCTTGAGTATCCTAAAATCATTAAAAATATGTTAATTTCAAATTGTTTACCATCTTTATTAATTATTTTAAAGTTTTCTTTCCAGTCTACTTGGGCCTGAAATCCGAGGAGTAGTTTCAAATCTCATAGTAGCTTTGTTTTGTTCTTCTTGCTTATGTTCTTTAATGAATTTAGAAACAATACCATAGGAACCAGTAAACCCTTTAGATTTGATAAAATTATATACTGCTCTGCCATTAGCAGAAAAGTCATCAACTTTTTCAATAACAATACCTTTAAAATTATCTAATTTAGAAGAATATTTTCTTTGAGATTTGTTATTGTTTTGAATATTCAGATACTTATTTACAGTATTAATTGAACATTTAAATCTTCTAGCAATTTCACTTTTATTCATTAAATTGTTCACCTCCTTCATTTGCAACATTGCATTAAATATATCTTTTCTCATAAATTACCAACTCCTTCCATAAAATATTTCTTTATTTTTTAAGAAAAGATATATTAATTATACAAAAATTTGCAA
>JAZNJG010000206.1:0-5822 GCA_045577945.1 Bacilli bacterium
TCAGTAAAGTTAATTATTCAAAGTTATTAATAATTTCTGTTTTACTAACATTAACAATAATGTTAATGATATTATTCTTTTTCTCTTCCTTGAATCGATTCAACATTGAATACGGGTTATTCATAGGAATGATTGTATTACCAATTTGAATAAACTTTTGGTAAATACGTACTGGTTGACCTGCATAAATGAAGTCATAACCAGGGTCTTTTTCTTGTTCTTCTACCCATTTAGCATATTTTGCAAGGCGGTGTAGTGCCAAATCAAATTCGGTGATACCATCATAAGTATCTGTATAAAATCCGTCATCTGCAGTTTCACAGAAATAACATGGACAATTTTTACATTTGTTGAACTTCTTGTTCAATGCGGAGAAGTGAGCATTACGATTAATGCCAAATGCTAAGAGATCACCAGGACCAGCATAAGAAACGCTTTCCTCTTCTGTTTCCGGTGTATGAATACCATGCCACTTCAAGAACGGGAATTTTGTGGCTACTTCTTTTAAGATACGTTGCTTAATTGTACCATTGTTATCTACGTTACGATTCGGGATTTGTATAGTAAAACTTTTCATAATTTTCAGCCTTTAATTTGTTAAATACTACTTTTATTTCTATCTGAAGTAGATTCAATCAAATTACCATATTTTAAATCGTTGTCGAATTCTAATATACAAGGTTCTCCATCTCTTACTTTTAGAAAATGGAGATAAACTTTATTTCTTACAGGTAGACGATTGACAGAATAGAACGGAAGATTTAACAATTCCGGTCTATGCAGAGTTAAAACATAGTCACTTGCTTGAAATATTGCATCAGATGCTGCTAAATCACTTCTCATAGGGAAGTGTGTGCTTGGGTTATTAATTCTTTCAGGTGCTTCAATATTACGATTCATCTGTGAAAGCTGTATTATAGTTGTATTATACAACTTCTTTTTATTAATAAACAGTTTCTGTAAATCAGTAATAATACTTCTTTCTCCACCTTCGCCATTTACAAGTAATACATGGTCTAATACTACTATTAACCATTTACCTTTAGCGACATTTTTATGGAAATAATCGATAGTTTTTCCAATATAGTCTACAGAACAAGGTGAATCAATATAATATATTTGATACCTTTTAAAGATGTCTACAGCTTGTTTTACATTACTATAGTCATCGTCAGATAAATCTGTTTCTGCACTATATAGTTCAGAAGTAGTCTTTTTAAGCTTGCTACCGATTGCACGCCCTACATTTCTGTAGCCGACCATTTCTAAACTAAAATTTAAAACTACGATGTCCTGATCAGAATTAAGATCAAATAAATCAAATTGAATCATATTCACAAATGCACTCTTACCTGTTCCTGATATACCTGCTATAGTAAATACCATATTTGGTTCTATTCCACCACAGCAAGCTTTATTGAACTTTTTCCATCTTGTTTTCAATGGAGTGATAAGGTGTTTTCTACGACTATTTATGTATGAAGTAGCTTCTTCTGCTACTTGGGAAATAGTCTTAAATTCAGGTATATTAGTAAATGGTTGTTCCATAAGAATAATCATTTACTACATTAGTACCTTCATGTTCCATTTGTTCTTCAATAACTTCCCACTCATGTTGAGTGAGCCATTTCCACATAGTTTTAAAATATCCTAATTTACCAGTCAACATTTTGTTGCTAACTTCAAATTTAAGACAGTCTAAAATATGATTATGCATGCCTTTTGATTTACCAACGATTTTCTTATATTCGTTACGACATTTGTTAATGTTTGAACGTAAGAATCCTTTTGTACCGTCTGGTCTCATTACATACACCGGAAATACTTCATAAAACTCATCAAACCAAGTCTTATTTCTTTCGAGATAAGGTTTTAGTTTATCAGTAGTTTTATAAATTTTATTATCACCAGAAGTAGTAACTGTGATAAAGTCATTGTTGATTAACTCTTGTATTTCGTTTTCACTTATTCGGCTGAGAAACTTGTGAACGTCTTGATTATTGTTTTGATTTTCATTCATTACAAGAGTTAAGAATACTACTTGATTTATTGATATTCCTTCACACATATCGAATAGTGTTGTATCTAATTCTAGTATCATATATATTATATTTATGAAACTAAGTTTTTTGATACAATCTGATATTCTTTGTTAAAATAAACTTAGTTGTTTATTTTTAAATTGTGCAATTATTTTATTTGCTTCAGTAATGTAATATCGATAATTTATTTTAGGATCTTCTTTTAAATCATCGAAGTTGTTAAGTAAAGTAACGCCAGATGCTGTAAGCATGTTTTGGTATTTCTTTTCTTCATTTTCTATTTTCCATTTATATAGGAAATATCCATTAGTTGAAGCATAAAAACGGTTGGTTCGCTGTTGTTTAATACCGTTGTATTCAACAGTCCATTGTTTTCCTGTTTTTTCTGACATTAAAAATTCTTTAATATCTGTACAAGATTTAATATATTCTTCAGGTTTTATACCTTCTAGAAAATATTTAATTACCGCTTTTGGTATAATTGTTGGTGCAAGGCCTTTTCCACGTCTTACTTTAGTAATAAAACTACCTTTTTCTTTTATATCGCCATTTGATTGTAAACCAAAATAATCGTTTACAGCTAACTGATAAAACTTATCAAATTCATCAGTTTCAAATCCTAATTGGGTTAATTTTTCAAAGTCTTTAATTACAGTTTGTAATTCATCATATTTAGCCTTTTTTATGCGATATAAGACACCATCTGTATTGATCTGTACAATTGTAGCACCAAGTTCCATAAGTCGCTCACAGAGCATTAAAAGCACTAACTGGCCATTCATTCTAATTTGCATTACTGCAAATGGAGAATATAACCAACTATATTCATTTTGATAGTTACCAGTTACTGAATTTAATAATAATTTTTTTGTTTCACTTTCAAGTTTACGACCTGCTCTTTTTGCAGCAATTCGTTGATTATATTTGTCTTCATATATTTTTACAAATACATCTTTATTTAAATGAGGTGGAACAAATTTATATTTAATTATAAAACTTGGATACATCGAAGTTACATCTGAATCTAATAATAATTCATCTTCATTTGGTATAACTTCTTCTGGAGTATTAATTGAATGAATTCCACCAACACCTACAGATACAACTAAATTATCTAATAGAAATTGTTTATTCCAACCTTTTCTACCTGGTGGAACAGTTAAAGATTTCATTTCAGTTAACAGATTTTTTAATACAGGATGTTTAAAATCAATTATTGGTAAAATAACATCTTTTAAAGGAACCATATCCATAGGAGATCTTAAATCTTTTAGATCCCACCATTTCATTCCAGTTTCTTTAAGATATTCATACTTTAGTAATTCTACACCTGTACCAACACCATCTAATGATAAACAATCAATCCCATAATTGCGTTCAATATCTACACGAATATTAATGTCTGCTTCACACTGTGTTAATAGTTCATAAGTAGACATAACATCATTAATGTTATACGCAATCATTTCATCAATTTCTTGTTCAGCCAATGGAGCTTGCCAATCTGAATTAAATTCTTGAACATTTTTATACATCATTGTTACTTGCATTTCTTTAAGAGATACTCGAAGTGCTTGACTATAGAGCATTGTAAGTAAATCTAATGTTAAAAAGTTCTTTGCGTATTTCCATTTTTTCCATCGATCTTTATCTGCATCAGTTTTACCTGATGTAATAACGTTTGATAGATTGAAAATACTTTCACATATTTTATTATATGAATAATTAGAATTAGAAAAATATTCAATACAATAGTTTATTATTGGATTATCATAATGTATATTATTATATCCAACAAAATAACCATCTGTGTTTAAGAAAAAATCACATAATTCTTGCATCTGATTATTTCTGATAGAACACTCGAATTTATAGAGCTCCTCAGTCTCAGAGTTAAGTATAGTACAATGAAATACGTTTTTAAATACTTCAATATCATATACATATGCTATTTTATCTTTAATTTTCATATTTTTCTAATTTGTTGTCCTCACTCTGGTCACCAACCAACGCCCACGTGACTAGTTTCTGTGGGAAGTGAGGTATTGTTAAGCAGCTATTTCTAACGGAGCATTAATGTTTTTGTTGATGCCTTTTGTTTTCCGTATTGTAGAAAGTTGTTTAATCTTTTCTTCATGAGCTGCTTTTTATGCTTCTTGTTTTAGAATAGTATATGTGGGATTTGGATATAATCCAGCTACTAATTCATAATGTAATCGACTGAATGACAGATCATTAAGTCGTTTTTGTTTTTCTTCTTTTTTCTTTTTGAAATATTCTTTGATTTCTTCCTTGGTATGGTCTTTATCCCAGAATAATTCAATAGGTTTTTTAATTTTTTCTTCAATACCATTCTTTGTTTTATGGTATTCTTTTTGTAATACACGAGCAAGTGGATTCCATTTGTAAGTGTATTTTAGTCGAGTTACAATCCGGCCACGTTTATTACGAGTTAACATAAATTCATACTGGCCATTCATTGTGTCTTTTTCTTTTGACTTTTCAATTCCATCGGATGAAATTTCTATATACTGTTGTTTTTTAGTCCATCCGTAACGTTTTGCAAGATTACGTTCATAATTTGCTTTCTTTTTAAGGTATCTATTATATTTGGGATTCATAACATTATGTTTTATGGGTTAATAAATAAGATAATTATGCTGTAAGAAATGCTGGAGCTTCAGAATCATCAAATTCTGTATCTTCATTGAACTTACTAAGTTTATCTTGAAGTTCAATAATTTGCAAGTCGATTTCTTTTATACGAGCTTTAACCCAATTAGATGTAAGCTCTTCTGTCTTATTTAAACCCTTTTTACCCTTTTTTGCCTTAAGTATGGGATTGATAGTCGGAATTCGTTGTAATTTAACTTTGATTTCTTGTAATTCACAAAGTTTAAATACATCGTATTGGTTAAGATTTTCAGGAAGATCCTTGAATTTCTTATAACCCATATTAATTGCAATTAGTTTAAGTTTAACTAATGCACGTTGATTTCCAAGTAATAGAATTTCATCATACAATGCTTTTAGATCATGTGTACGTTTAAGTGCACGAGGAATGACGTTTTGTTTACTGATAATATCCCAATACTTAGTAATATCGTTAGACAGCTTAGCACGCTGTTCAATAAATTTGATTGCTTTCATATACATTTGATTAATTAAATTTGACATTATGTTAATTATCTCACGTATATTAGAGCGTCTACCTGTGTTGCAGGGGTAGGGATCGAACCTACGACTTTCAGGTTATGAGCCTGACGAGCTACCACTGCTCTACCCTGCGATGTTAGGGACGCGTTCCATCTGCGTCCCTTGAATTTATATTATGAATGTAGTTTTCAATATCTTAATACGATCCAACCTGTATTATTGTACTGTAACTAATAGTTCAATCGGTAATACTTCGCCTCCGAGGTCAATTCCACCAATACCTCGTCCTTGAATTTGCCGTAATTTACCTGTCTTTTTAGGCTCAGGTGTATCCTTATTAGAGTTATATTGCAGTTTCAATACACTATTTTCACTCAACATCATAGCGTATTGCAAGAGAAGTTCAATTACTTTCTCTTTTTCGTCTTTTTTAACAACTTTGTCAATACTTTCCCGTATAAATTCCATCAAATCGTTACCAGTATTTCCGTTGTTAGTTAACACATAAGCGATGCGTTGAACTACTTCTAAGAATCCTATTTGATAATAGGAGTTAAACAAGCGATTAACCCATCCCCACTTGAATACTCCAAATATCGCAGTTCCATCTTCACGTAAATCAAA
>JAZNJG010000207.1:0-3587 GCA_045577945.1 Bacilli bacterium
TGGAAAAATAAATATTAAATAAAATTGGCTAAACCTTATCTAGCGATAAGAGTAGGTATACTTTAAACGGTATATCTACTTTTTCTTTTTGACAGGATGGAAAAGCTGGGTATCCCAGTTGCGCAAGTATTTTAAAAATGCAAACGTATGTTGTATTTTTCTTATCCTGCCTATAAAATAAGCAAATTTGCAACACTTATGAGTTAGTTGATTCAATTTATTATTTTTGTTTATAGTCAATTAATTTTGTATTAACATAAAAAATGTGGTATAATCATTATGTGAAATAATTGTCCACAAGGATAATCATGATTATGATGTCGATATTTTCTTGCCATATCCTATTTTGAAAGATTAATTTTTGGTATATGAGGAGAAAAATAAAATAAGAAATAGTATTATTACAAAATAAGACTAAGATTTTATAGTAAATATTCTAGCGTTATATACAACAGGATATCTAGTTTGTAAGGATTTTAATTTTGAGCAGATTTAAAAAAAGATTGGATTTAATAAGTAAAAATATAACAAAAGTTATCTGAATTATTAAAGCGGTGCAAATTGTATAATCATTTGATGAGAAATATAGAATTACATAAAATAAAAATCCACCAGTTATACTGGTGGGAATTTTTTATTTATGATGTTTATAATATAATTTTAATGCTTCCTTAAAGATATGTTTAGTATTATCATGGCTGATAGTTCTATTCACATCGTTAATGTCTACCCATATACCTTTTATAAAGATATTTTCTAACTTAAAAGATTGGAAACTAGCTAATTCGTATACATGAACATAAATGTTCTTTGTGATACTATTTACTTTAAAGGTATTATAATAATCATCATTACAAATCTTTAAATGTCCAGGTGTAAAAGTGTAGGAGTATCCTCCGCATTCACCATAGTATTGAGCATTAGATATGTCGACACCGCTTTCCTCTAAACACTCTCTTATCGAAGCATCTTTTGAGTTTTCTCCGCTTTCAATATGTCCTTTAGGAAAAACAAATTCATTATGTTTTGTTTCTAATGTAAGAACCTTCCCTTGGCAAAAAACAATAGACATTCCACTATATTCAGTTCTATGAGTATTTAGATACTCTCTTTTGTAACAATAGTCTCTTAATGATACCTTTTTTTCAAAAACCTCTGTAGGAATATCATACTTATTTAAGTAAAAATTTCCTTTATATACGTTATCATAATGTGTCTCAACATAGTTTTGAAACCATTCATAAACAGATTTAATTAATAAATCTTTATCGAAATATCCTTTTTGGTGAAAAGAATTTACCCATGAGTTATCAATGCATTCATACCATAATTTATTTGGTCTTTTTTCAATGATAAAAGCATGGCATTCTAATATGTCACCATCATGATATTCGATGTAATACGATTCACAAAGAATATGTTTAGAGTTTAAATATTTTCTATACAATTCAACAATATCAAAGCAAAGCCCAGTATTACTATTAAGCAACTCTTCTGGAGATTGTAAATAATAGTTATTAGTTGGGTTAGCAAAAACATTTTGGTGAATTGTTTTTTCGGTGTCAATATAACCGTAATTAATTTTCTTTACATATTCTGTGAACTCCTTAAAATTCATTTCTAATACGTTCATTTTAAATTTCCTCTTATAAAAATTTTATCAAAAAAAAGTGTTTTAGTCAATATTATATTCATTAAATAAGAATAATAGATAAAATTTAAATAGTTTTGAATAATTATTTTTTATGGTAGTTAGAATAAAATATACATAGATAATATTTTATACTTAATAAAGATTTGAGCACATATAATTAATAATGAATGTAAATATAATATGGGAGGGTGTTAATATGAAATATGTTTTTGAAGAAGAATTAGAAATTAAGATAATGGAATCTGAAAAGATAACGACTGAATATATAAATAAAACAAATATTAGAAACGATTTTTTTACTGAAATAATAAAGCGTGATGATTCTGTAATATATCTTATAGCAATACTTTTAAAGGAAGATTCTCTTTTAAATTGTTTAACAAAAATTAAGGTGGCTGATGCATTGACTCGTCTTATAAGTTTTGAAATGACTAGTATAAGTGAAATTCCTCAAAATAGCATAAAAGATGTAGTTCTTAGAATAGCTAACATGGATAATAATGGAATAATTACTGATGAACATTTATTATACGGAATTCTAAAGAATAATGAATGTTTAGGTAATAAAATTTTAGAATCATTTTCTATTAATACTAATACAATGTTGGAAACTGTAATCGAATATTTAGAACTAGAAAATGATTTATTTTTAGAAAATATTTCTGAGAAATATAGAAATAATAAAGTTTCTAGTGATGAAGTTTTTATCGGTGGAGAGAGATATATAAATAAAGTAATTAGGATCTTAAACAAAAAACAAAAAAATAATTGTATGATAATAGGAAGTGCAGGAATAGGAAAAAGTGCATTAGTTAAAGAAGTATCAAAAAGGTTGGCTATAATAGGATTTAAAAGTGATATATATAGATTGGATATTGGATCATTAATTGCGGGGACAAGATATCGAGGTGATTTAGAGGAGAGAATAACACAAGTAATTAATAAAATTAAAGATAATAATGGAATTTTATTTATTGATGAAATACATATGTTAACAAGTCAATCGAAGAGTGAAGAAACTCTAAATATGGCAAATTTATTGAAACCAATTCTTTCTCAAAATGATATAAAGTGTATTGGAACAACTACAACAGAAGAATATTATGAATACATAGATAAAGATAGAGCGTTTGCTAGAAGGTTTCAAAATATTATAATGGCAGAACCAAGTGACGAAGAAACGAAAAAGATATTGTCCAAAGTAAAAAGTTATTATGAAAAATTTTATGGAATAAAATATTCAAAAACTATAATAGAACAAATAGTTAAATTTAGTAAATATTATCCTAATAGAAAAAATCCAGATAAATCCATTGACATATTAGATGAAACAGGGTCATATGTGTATAGCAACAAGCAAAAAATAGTAAAGAAAAGCGATATAAGACACGTTATATTTGAAAATATATGTTTAAATAAAACCTATGATCAACAGAGAAAAAATAAATTCAAAAATAAAATAATAACATACAAAGAACTGATACCTTTTTATAAAAAATTCATAGAAATCAATGATGATTTTGTTAATCAAAAAGAAAATATTCTGAATATAAATTATCAAGGATATAGTATTGAGAAATTAATAGATGAAATAAAGTTGCTATTTGGAATAACAGATGAAGAAGTAATTAATTTAGATCTTGAGTTCGTGGATGATAATATTTATAACCATTTGTTGCAAGAGGTGCTAAAAAATCCGTTAATGTTAATCGTAATAAATAACTATGATAGGGCTAGTTATAATATGCAGAAGCGAATAAATTATCTCATGAAAAACGCAAAAGAGTATAATAGCAAAGGACAAGAAATATCTTTTCATAATACAATATTTATAATTAACGGAAATAAAGAAATAAATAGTTTAGGCTTCGAGGTAAGTAGAAATATTGGATATAGTATTGAACAAAATATTATATGTGAAAGTAAAATGAGA
>JAZNJG010000208.1:0-6848 GCA_045577945.1 Bacilli bacterium
AATTGTGGCTGAAATACCTTCAACATCTTTTAGACTTGCAGTGATTACTACTTCACCTACTGCTTTAGCCACGATTGTATTTTCATTTTTTTCTACGATTCCTTCTTTATCGAAAGAATATTCAACTAAACTTTCACTTCCTGTAATAATTGGTTTTAATTCAAATGATTCACCTACTTTTAATTCATAATTACTTTTTTCAAAAGTAAGTTTTACTTTGTCTTGTGAAGTTTCTCCACATCCGATACTTAATAATAAGCAAAAAGTTAATAAAATAAATAATATTTTTTTCATAGTACCTCCATTATTTAAGTGGTAATAGTTTTGATTCATATGTAAATTCTTTTTTAACACCATCCACCTCAACAATTACTTTATACTTAACTATTGGAGACGTGTTTGGATTTTCAATAATTTTTCCTGTATTATCTAAATATTCTGGGGTTAGTGATATAAACTCGAATTTTACTCCTTGTAGTTGTGTTCTTGCGAAGTATTCTAAACTTATAAGTTCTATCATTTCTGTCCATCTGCCTGCTTCTCTAATAACTTGAGGACAATTTTTTCCACTAAAGTCATAGTGTTGTCTAATATCTGATGGTGTCAAATTATACATTACTAATAATTTACTTACTACTTTAGCGGTATTTCTCATTACCATATTGAAATCACAACCAGCATATACGCACATTTCGATTCCTATACTATTATTGTTGCCTCCGCCGATGCACCATTTACTTGCGCTATCGCTATAATGTATCATTCCATATGTTGTGCTTCCATCACCAGCATGCCATCCTACTTCATCAAGTTTTAACTCTTGATATGCTTCATAGTCATCAATTGAGAAATGCCAAGAAGCAATTCTATCTGTCGTATGAATATATTCATTCAATCCTTTTGCAGTTGCAGTTGGATGAGCCATACCTGTATTATGAAGTGTTATATAATTTGTGGAAGTTCGTTTTCTACTAGGTTTTAATGGACTTCCATCTGGGACTATATCTACAGTTGTTTTAACTTCTTCCGTCATATAGAATGGTAAATAACCAATGTTTTTAGTTAATACTGTTTGATATCCTTCTTCCCAACCATACAAATAGAATTTTTGAGTTTTTATTTCTTCTTTATTTATTCTGTCTAAGAAAGTTTCTACTTTGTCCCACGTTCCGCTTAAATTCATTCCTTTTACATTAATAGTTATAACTTCACGTTTAGAAAATTCTCCTAAAATAACTGTAAAGAATGCTGTAATAGACATATCATTAAATGGAATGGTATAGATACCTTCGTTACTTAAAACAGCTTCATTCCACGAACTAAATAATATCTTAGCTCCTGTTTCTTCATCATATTGAGGAATTTCTATGTTTCCACTAACCTCATTTTCATTGAAGTAATTAACATATTTATCAAATGTATATAGCATCTTATCATTTGTATCTAACATTATACATTTAACATCATATTCTTTTTCTTCTGTTTTTCCATCTATCTTAATAACGCATTTTAATTTTACTGTATAATTTAATCCATCATTTCTTTCAAAATCAAATATTCCATCCTTTAACAAACTACCATTACAATACCAATCAATTACTGTATCGTAATAGAAATATGTCGTAGGAAGATATAATGTTCTTTGCGTTTCTTCTGGAATTTGATCATCTAAATATTTTAGAACAACATCAAATTCTGTTCCCCACCCTTTTATTACTATTGGTAAAAAACTAACAAATTCTTCCTCTTCAATATAATAAACTATACATAATTCAGAGTCTATTGTTAAGATAGGTGCGTTATAAATTCCGTTTTCATCTAGATGCTTTGGATCATTTGATGAATATTCAAATTCAACTTCTGAATCATAATATTTCTTCACAAAATCAATATTTGATGAAACTTCTAAGTTGTTATATAAAGTTTCTAAATAAATAGAAATAGCTTCTTCGCTTATCTCATAAATTAATACTTCATATGTTTTTGTTACATTATTATTAAGTTCCGTAATAGTTATAGTGGTTTCTCCGCATAATATTGCAATTAATCCTTCATTTGATTCTTTAATATACTTTTCATCAAAAGTGTATTTGAACGAAACGTCATAACCATCTTTATATAGTAAACCTAACTCTATTGTTTTGCCCAATGCTGCGTATCCTGAACCACTTATTTCAAAATCAAAAATCTCATTGATAGTAACTTCAATTGTTTTCTTTACTTGATTTTTTTCAGCACTAATTATTGTTTTTCCTGCTTTTAAAGCTATGAACTTTCCATTTTCATCTATTGTAGCGTTGTTATTATCTACCGACCAGAAAACATCTTCTAATTTTTCATCTTTACTATAAGCTTCTAATTGTAGCTCTTCACCGATTTCAATTTCTATAAAATCATTAGAAATATCACCATTTATTTTAACATCAAAATCAAAATCATTTTTCTTTATTATCAATATTTCTAATTCTTTCTTTACTTCTTCAACTTCAGCATATATTATTACTTTTCCATCACTAGTAGCTACCAATTTTCCATTTTCATCTATTGTAGCTAATGAATTATCGCTAGTACTCCATTTTATTTTTCCTAAAAGCTCATTTTCATTTAATACATCAATAAACTTAACTTCTAAAGTTATTTCATCCCCAACATATATAGTATTAATTTCTTCCATATAGTCAATGTTTTCAATTTCAAAATTAATAGTTGGACTATCATTACAAGCTATAAAGAACATCGCTATAATGAATATAAAAAATACTGTCAATCCTTTTAAAAACTTATTAAATATCTTTTTCATATTTTTAATTTTCCTTAATTCTAATTATTAAAATATTATAATTCAAACGTTAAAGGCATAAGTACAGATTCAAACTCATAAGTTTCATCATCTATCTTCACACTATATCTAATTTTTTCATTATCCTTATGTTTAATGACTTTCCCTTCGTCATTTAAATATTCTGGTGTTAAACTTTTAAACTCTACTTTCATATCACTTAAATTATTTAAATAATATAAATTCAAATCAACTAATTCTAAAAATTCTTCCCACCTATTTGCATGTCTTATTGTCATTGGACAATCTTTACCACTAAATAAATTATGTTGCTTAACTCTATCTAATCCTAGGTTAAATATTTTTAAAAGTTTAGCAACTAAGTATGCTGTTAATCTCATTGTTTTAATATAATCTTTACCAAAGTTAACACAAGTTTCTATTCCTACGCTATTTAGGTTTCCGCCTTTATTTGATAATACTCCATAAGACTTATTAAAATATACATTACTTATAAAATAATTACCATTTTCACCAATAATAGTATTTATTCCTTGATATGGTAACTCTTCATTAGTGATTTTTGTTCCATCTTCTTTTAAAGGTACCTCAACAGTAGTCTTTTTACCATTAATATAAAAATATCCATCATCACCAATAATAGCTGGATAAGGCCTGTCAGCTTTTACGTTTGTATCAGTAAATGTAAGTTTTACTGCTGTTCCATCTCCAGCATGATAACCTACTTCATCAATCGGTAAGTGATTGATAATATTTTCTTCATCAACTGTAAAATGCCAAGATACAGAATATGTACTTTCTGGGTTCGTAGCCATGCTCATTAACCAATTTTCATGAGCTTTAGCACCAGCGCTTGGTGCTCCACTAGCAGTATCATGAACAACTATATATTCTGTTGATTCTTTAAGTTCTCCGCAACGATTGTTTGGGTTTGTCTTTGGAATAATGTTCTCAATTTCATTAAATTTTAATCCTGTTACAAAAGGAATATAACCAAAATCATAATTTTCTTTTTTTCTATAATCTTGTTGGTATCCAAATGTGTAGTACTTTTGATTCTTAATTTCTTGTTTGTAAATTTTTTCTAAAAAAGTTTTAATAATTGTTTGCTTATCCTTCATAAAAACCATCCTTATTATTAATCATATTATACAATAAAAAAGAAAAAAAAGAAATAATTATTAATAATTATCATAATAATTTTCTATGATAATATTTTCCAATAAATTATTTCTAAAAAAATATTTCCTATTTATTTAATTTTATTTTTTGTTTCTTTAGCCAAATTTTCATAACTAACTTGTGTGGCAAAATCTTTACAAGTCTAGTTTGTGTTCTAGCAAATTTTCCTGGAATACATACATCTTTTGGCTTCTTTTTTGTAATAGCTTTATATGCTTTCTTTACAATGTATTCTGGTTCATATACTACATCAAAGTTGTTTATAATTTTATTTTCATTATTATTTGCCACATTGAAGAAATCTGTTCTTACCCAATAAGGACAAAGAGCCATACAATGTATTTTTTTCTTTTTAAGTTCAACATTTAATGCTCTTGAGAAACTCAGCACATAGGCTTTTGAGGCCCCATATAAAGCTATATATGGTACAGGTTGAAAAGAGCTCAAAGAGGCTAGTTGAATTATTCTAGAGTTCTCTTTCATGTATGGAATTGACAAATATGTCATCATTTGCAATGCATTGCAGTTAAGGTCTACCATGCTCATGTTTGTTTCCTTTGGTGTATTTATAAACTCATCAAATTTACCAAATCCAGCACAATTTATTAACAATTTAATTTCAGGATTATTATCCCTTAGAAATTGTTCATATACATTAAAAGACTCCCTATTTGTTAGATCCAGTGCTAGAGGAAGCACTTCTGCTTTCGTGTATTTTTGTAATTCTACTAATTTGTCAATTCTCCTTGCAATTACATATACGGCATCAACATCAAAATATTTATCTAAATCTTTCACAAAACATTTTCCCATGCCACTAGAGGCACCTGTGATAACTGCTACTTTCATAATTTCTCCTTACTAATTTATTATTAATATATCCAATATTACAAAGATTTATTTCTTTTTCTTTGCTAATAGTTCCTCAAATGGATTATAAGTGTGTGTCTTACACTTTGATTCATCATTATATTCTTTATTTAAAACTAGATTTTTTTCCTTTTTCATTTTAATAAATAATAGAGCTGTATTTTTTGCATCTACTAATGCATCATGAATGTTTTCATCATAATTAATATCGGCAATAACTAAAGCTTCTGATAACTTATATATTCTTATTGCTTTCATCTTTTCAGTGAATTCAATTTGACAATCGTACCAAGTTTCTAAATATTTATCTAATTTAGATATATCTACATCTTTAGCTTTTGCCTCAGATTCGATTTGTAATTTATCATTATCACTCCAAGATACTATAACAGCATCTTTTGGAATCCAATCAATAAATATCTTAATTGCCTCCTTAAATACTGGTGCATTTTTAACATCAGAATTTTTTATTCCAGTTAATCCTTTTATATAGTTGTCTAATTGACTATGTTCTGGAGATACATAAGTTTTAAATGTATCTGTTATGTTTAAATCTTCATTAACTATCACAGCACCTATCTCAATTATTTCATTCTTTAATTGTTCTAATTCTGCTCGTTTATTATATTGTACTTTATTCATTTCTAAATCTATTACTACATATTTATTATTATTCATTTACCCACCTAAAAGAAATATCTATTTTTAAAAAGGACTATTTTATTTTAACATATAATTTAGTGAAGTCAATATAAATCAACAAATAAAAAAACTCCTTTAAGGAGTTCAATATCAAATAAAAATAAAAGTGGTGGCTCGGGACGGAGTTGAACCGCCGACACATGGATTTTCAATCCATTGCTCTACCTACTGAGCTACCGAGCCATCACATGGCGGTCCTGACGGGAATCGAACCCGCGATCTTCTGCGTGACAGGCAGACGTGATAAACCGCTACACTACAGGACCAAATGGTTGCGGAGGAAGGATTCGAACCAACGACCTCTGGGTTATGAGCCCAACGAGCTAACCACTGCTCCACTCCGCGATATAAATGGCGGAGGAAGCAGGATTCGAACCCGCGCGCGCTCTCACGCCTGTCGGTTTTCAAGACCGATCCCTTCAGCCGGACTTGGGTATTCCTCCGTTTATATCATTGTTAAGTTATTAAATTGTAAACTGGTGGATCCGGTAGGACTCGAACCTACGACCGCCCGGTTATGAGCCGGATGCTCTAACCAACTGAGCTACGGATCCAAAAATGGTAGCGGTGGGGGGATTCGAACCCTCGACCTCCCGGGTATGAACCGGACGCTCTAGCCAGCTAAGCTACACCGCCAGCAATATTCTGCTATATTATTCAAGATAATAGTATATATTCAAAAATGGTGGATCCTGCCGGGATCGAACCGGTGACCTCCTGCGTGCAAAACAGGCGCTCTCCCAGCTGAGCTAAGGACCCACAATTTTGGTGCCTAAGGTGGGAATCGAACCCACACGGTATTGCTACCACAGGATTTTAAGTCCTGCGCGTCTACCTGTTCCGCCACTCAGGCATATAAGGTTAAATGGTGTCTCCGAGACGATTCGAACGTCCGACCCACTGATTAAAAGTCAGTTGCTCTACCTACTGAGCTACGGAGACAGAATGGTGCCGACTATAGGAATCGAACCCACAACCTACTGATTACAAGTCAGTTGCTCTACCAATTGAGCTAAGTCGGCAAAATGGTGGGGGTTGACGGGATCGAACCGCCGACCCTTTGCTTGTAAGGCAAATGCTCTCCCAGCTGAGCTAAACCCCCATTTTACTTCTTTTATAAATAATTAAATAGAAAGGAACTCGGCAACGTCCTACTTTTGCAGGTTATTCAACCAACTATCATCAGCGTAAGAGTGCTTAACTTTTGTGTTCGAGATGGGAACAGGTGTGTCCACTCTGCTATAGCCACCAAGTTCTCTTTCAAAATTGAATAGTAATTATCAGTAACAAAATT